>JAPKBL010000228.1 GCA_028823415.1 Mariniblastus sp. | reverse complement strand
TGGAAAGATGCGAAGCCGGTTCTTGCGGAAGTCGTCGCACTTATGCGCATGAAAATTGTGGACTGACCCCAACTAGATGGTCCTTATTGCGCGATACAAAAAATCGATGTGAAACTGGGTGAGGACACATGCCTTAGAATTAATAGCCAGTTTCTGTTCAGCGTCTCCCAAGTTTTTGTGGGTTGGGGAATTCGCCCTTAGAATAAAATATCGAACAACAGCCTCACACCACCTGAAAGACTGAATGGGGATTCGCAAGTTAGCTTGGGGATGCGGATAGGATCGAATCAAACTGATGGGTGCACCAACTTGCGTGTTGGCGGTGAGGCAAAGGGCCGGTCGATCGCGTGATGCTGTTTGATGTCACGCAGTTCAAGTAGTCTGACAGGTGTGAGAGATAAACTTAATTTGGTCGCGACCTGCTGCCTTCAGGTTGAATTTTTTAGTCCTATGTAAGGAGATGAGATGAGAGAAGGATGGTCTTTGAGGAACGCTCCACTAATTTTCATTCCCTTGATCTTCGTCGCCGTCAGTTTGGCCAGCATCGGTGTTGGGGCGGAAGAGTCGGAAGTGTTGAAAGTAGTCAACTGGAATGTGCTGTATGGATTTAATCATAAAAAATCCATTGAACAAGGTGCCGACTGGATTAAGAATCAACAAGCGGATGTCGTGGCTTTGCAAGAATTAAATGGACACAGCGAGGTAGGGCTTGCGAAGTTGGCGCGAGAGTGGGGGCACGATCATGCAGCTATCTTGAAGGAGAATGGTTTTCCAGTCGGGTTGACGTCGAGTCAGCCTATCGAAGTCATTAGTCGCAAAGTAAAAGGCTTTCACCATGGCTATCTTCACTGCAAAACGCATGGCATTCATTTTTTCGTTGTTCATTTTTGGCCCGGGAAATCGATAGAAGTCGATAAAATTCTCGACAAGATCGCTCCGCTCCTGCAGCAACAGGAACGTGTGATCATTCTGGGAGACTTCAATGGCTGTTCGCGAAAAGACGAATCATTCCTTGTCGCCAACGCAAAGCTACGGAAGAGAGACTATACGTTTGTAGACAAGGTTGAGGCTAAAGGTTTTATCGATGTCGTACACAAGCACGATCCGAAAGCTAAGGTGTCATGCCCGTCTCCCATCACCATTCCAAGATGGTCCAAGGACATGGAAGAATTGGAATTGAAACGCTATCGAATCGATTTTGTATTTGCAGATAAAGTCCTCGCAAAAGACTCCCATTCCGGCACGATATCTCTATCGAAAGAGATTGACGCAATTTCTGATCATTATCCAGTTATTGTCGAGTTCCATATTTCGAAGCATCGCCATCTGGATACAGGCGACAGCAGTTAGTCGTAATGAAATGACGTTGTAATGTTATTCGTTTGCATTTAGATATAACGCGGCAATATGCTTTGGATGGCAGATCGTCCAAGATTCTGGGGAAGATCAAGGATTGGGTCGAGTTTCGAGTTATTCGATTAGGGACATCATGATCGGTACCCTGCTATTATCCCTAACAATGGGGATCGGTCGCGCGATCTTGCCAGTGGTGGACATTGAGTCCGCACGCATGTTGTCAGCAGTTGAATTTGTAAACCCAGAGCTTTTGATAATTGTCACGATCTACGGGTTCGTCCGTTTACTCGTAATGCTTCCCTGTATTTGGATCTCGCTTGGAAAGAAATCAGATAAGATCATTTCGAGAATGGGTATCAGCGATGACATTGATTTTGGTGACTCCAAAATCAAAGACGTGAAACTGCACGTATCGGAAAAGCCGGGGTTCGCCATGAAGCTATTGGGGGAACTCGATCCAGCACTGGAATTAAGGTCGCCAAATATCGACATTCAAAGCGACCAAAGAATGGCTAAGCATCTACGTCATTTACTTAATCGGTAAACGGCTCGGCGATAACGACCACGCAAAAATTCGCGCTTCAATTCGCGTTTCATCTTGTCCCAAATGCTCCGCTTGAATGAGATCGTGCTCCCACCCGTTTCCTGCGTTCGATCTTCGACACCTGATGGCACGATGCAGGTCACATGCAATCCCGTATGCCAATAAGATTGCAAAAACGCATCCACAGGACGGTCAATTGTCTTTGTCATTGCCAGCAAAGATTGCGCAGCCGTACGGCTCACAAGCTGTGCTGAAGTCCGCAACGGTGTCACTCGCGGTTGGACAATGCGCGAGCCACCTGATCGCGATACTACTGAGGTGTCATCTACGGTTCGCGCCTGAAACTGTAAATAGCCGAAGGTGGAAGCATGTTCGGCCGCAAGCGTTACCGAATCCGCAAACACCAGCGTTAGTGCAACATCGTCTTCAAGAATCAGTGCGGCGTCCAACCCCTCGTCCAAAATCAGCTGCCAGGCTTTACGATGACTTTGAAAACACCCGTATTCCCCGGGACCAATTGGAAATGGATAAGCAGGCGCAAATAGCGGCTCGTTTGAAACGGCAGCGTTGCGTACGGCGTCCGGAACCTGGGCTCCATCCACGGCATCCAACACCCGCGCGGGATAGGGCGTGCCTTTCAGAAGTTTTTCCACCTGCGCACGCCGCCCTTCGGCTCGTGCCAAATGGATTACAAATGTCTCTATTCCGCTACCCATAAATCCTCATCCACTGGCCGACCTCCTGACTGTGAAGGATTCTAATCCTTAACGGAAACGAAATTCAAGACGAAAATGGATCGTAACCTATCAACCTTCCAACAAGTCGACTCCGACACGTTGCACCCTTACTGTTGGACTTTCCTGCAACTACCGGAAGAAAACTCTCGCCGTCGAGAAAACCCGGCGCTTTCAACCCGGCAAACTCGCAAAGCGTGGGATAGATGTCGACGGATTCGACGATGGCCTCAGTCGTGCCGGTGACCGTCTGGTGACTGGGTAGGCGAGCGATCAATGGGCAGCGCATCGCCTCCTCGAACTGCGTGTGCTTGGCCCAGCGTCCGTGGTCGCCGAGATGAAATCCGTGATCGCTCCAAATCACAACGGCGGTACTGTCTGCCAGATTGTTCTCGTCAAGCGCTTTGAGAATGCGGCCAATCTGGGCGTCGATAAAACTGACGCAGGCTATAGTGCCGCGTAAACACCGTGGCATTTTCTGCAAGCTTGTCGAGGTTGGGGGTCTTCGCTGCACCACCGTAGCAACCCATCACCGGACGAAGATCGTCAATGCAAATCAGGAGCACGTTCTTGTGCTCTACCGCTTTCGCGGACTCAGATGGCGGA
>JAPKBL010000227.1 GCA_028823415.1 Mariniblastus sp. | reverse complement strand
CATCCTTACAAGTTGGTGGAGCCGATCACCGTTCCTGTCAAAGAAGGCCCGCAGGAATTTGAATTGTTCGGCACATTGGAAGATCACCTCGGCGTGGTTTCCGACCCCATTGCAGCCGAAGATCGAAGCCCCGGTTACTGGCTGAAGTTCCGCACGCTATCGATTGTGAATCACAACAGGCTCGAGGGCTTTAAACTGCCAGCGCGATTTGCGACCACCGAACCCATTTTCCTTGTGCGGCCTGATGAACAATGGATCAAGGCGTTCGGCCATACTCATGGTTTAATCCCCTCGGCAAATGGAAACAACGGCACACACGGCAATGAAGCAAAGGGGCCCGCGATATATCCAGACGCAATGAAAACGCATGGCCACGTGGTCATCGAAAAGGTGGAGTTTGAAACGCCGTTCTCTGCAAGTTGGCCGCCACCTGCCATCCAGCCATTCTTAATCGGTGGAAAACTGAACCGAAAGGAAATGCCCGGTAAGTTGAAGTTGTTCGCGGGACGGGCTTGGCGAAGGCCCTTGTCCAAAGCCGACGCGATTCATATCGACAAGATATGGGCCGAAGAGATTGCCACTGGCAGCAGTAACCTCGAGGCACTGCGAAGCTCGATCGTCACGATACTTTGCGATCCACGTTTTCTGTACCTGCGACAATCGAATAATTACGAACTGACCTCCCGCCTTTCTTACTTTTTATGGAATGGCCCACCGGATGCACAGTTGACGGCGCTGGCGGGTGAGCATGACCAACTGGATGACGCCATGATTGAGCAGCAGGTAGACCGTTTGCTTGCTGACAAACGAGCCCGGCGGTTTGTCGATGACTTTGTGGCTCAATGGATCGATTTCAACCGGCTCGATCAGATCGCGGTCGATCCGAACTACTACCCCGCATTCAAACACCGAGGCGTGCGGATCAGAGAGTACATGAAGCAGGAATGCGCCGAATTCTTTACTCACGTACTCAATAATAATTTAAGTTGTCTCAACTTTCTTGAATCTGATTTCGTGATGGTGAATGAAACGCTGGCTGAGCATTACGGCATCGCCGCTGTCTTCACACAAAAATTTACGTCTGTTGCCGCACCGGATCATCGAGGGGGTGGTGTGTTGGCGCAGGCTGCGGTCATGCTGGCTCAATCCAACGGACAGGATGCCCACGCGGTCAACCGTGGGGTTTGGATACGTTCGCGTCTGCTGGGTGACCCACCGTCCGATCCGCCACCGGGTATACCCTCGCTCCCGGAACTATCTGGCGATGCCAAAACTGGCGGCCCTGTATCGGTCAAACAGAGATTGGATTTGCATCTCAAATCAGGCACAACGTGTTACGACTGCCACAAAGATATCGACCCATGGGGCATTGCCGCCGAAGGCTTTGATGCGGTGGGCCTGCCGCGAACCTCGATTCGGAATGCTGGTCCGGTTGTTAAAAAAGTCGTGATTGACAAACAGGAGATCGACGGACTGTTGGCCTTGAAACAATTCCTTCTCAGGCATCGCCACAAGCAATTCACGGATGGTTTTACACGCCATATGCTTTCCTACGCTTTGGGAAGACCGCTCACGTTTGGTGACGAGAAAACGGTGCGGGCTCTCCAATCGGAATTCACTAATAGTGGCGACAACCTGCGATGTCTGATCAAAGCGATCGTCACTTCAAACGTATTTAGACAAGGTTCACAATTAAAGACTCAACCGTAATCGTTTCGTCAAAATGAGCGGGGGATACAGAAAGACAATGATGGCTAAGAGAATGAACATTAATCGGCGCACATTTCTCCGCGGCGCAGGTGGCGTGGCGTTGAGTTTGCCGCTGCTCCAATGCATGGCGAGCGACGCAGAATCCGAGATACCCAAACGACTTCTGGCGTTGTACGTGGGGCACGGTTTTGCTTTGCACGGTGATTGGGGTTGGTACCCGACACTGGTCGAAGGCCAAATGCAATTCGGCAAGTCGATGGACGCCTTTAACCCGTTGACCGCGCGTATTACCGTTGCAAGAGGATTGGAGCATCCTCAATGCGTGAGTGCCGGCGGCCACAGTACCGCCGATTCGTTCCTTACCGGTAGCAACCCCGCCGCGTCGGTGAAAAGCCCATCACTCGATCAAATCGCCGCGATGACGCACGGGCATAAAACGCGCTACCCGAGCCTTGTGCTTGGCAATGAAGGTGGCTTAGGTGGCGAAGGGAGGTCGAACACGCTTTCATACAATCAATTCGGACGAGGGATTCCCTCCTCGAACGATTTACGCGGATTGTATGACGCGATGTTTAATTCCGATCCGGCCCTACAAACTAAACTGCACCGACGATTGAACAGAGATCAACGCCGAGTCGATCGTGTTTTAGAATCGTATCGGGATCTGAAGCAACAACTCGGCAGCGAAGATTCACAAAAACTGGAACACTACATGCACGCGTTACGTGATGTAGAAAAAGATATCGAACGCCTAGAGCTTTGGATGAACAAACCCAAGCCACAAGTGGCAGTCGATGGCCTCGCGCTTGATGCCACGGTGCAGGACCCCGCCAGTTTTATCCGAACGATGTACAGCCTGATTTATCTGGCGTTTAAGACCGATTCCACGCGTTACGCGAGTTACATGCTGCAAAGCATGAATAGCAGCGCGTGGGACAATGTTCCGATTCAACTGGGCCTCGGCGGCACGCACCACATCCTGGCTCACAATGCCGCCGGCGGTGCTGAACAATCCATACCGCTTGGAAAATACGATAAATTCCAGGGCGATCTTCTGGCCGAGTTTGTCCAAAAACTGGCCAACACTTCCGAGCCCGGCGGCAGCATGCTCGACAACACGATTGTGATGTACGGAAGCAGCAATAGTCAAACTCATGTGAATACCGATTATCCACTCATGTTGGTTGGGGGGGAGAATCTTGGCCTTAGACACGGCACATTTCACCAACTTGGGGATACCGCACCGCCCCTATCCAATATGTATTTGACGCTGCTCAATGCCCTGGACGTACCTGCCACGCAATTCTCGGACAGCAGCGGAACCATTCCAGAAATCATGGCTTGAAACTCAGTTGATCGGTTCGGCATCAGCTCCCAAGAAGTGCCTCGGCCGTTCCGCAAAGGGAAACCCCGACAGAAAACCTGAAGATCGAGACAGAAACAGTGCCAAAGCGAGTCACCTTCGTCATCCTATTCTTCGGCTGCCTGTTGTTGGTTGCCTGTTGTTGGTTGCCTGTTGTTGGTTGCCTGTTGTTGGTTGCCT
>JAPKBL010000123.1 GCA_028823415.1 Mariniblastus sp. | reverse complement strand
TGGATGATCCCTTCGCCTTGCCGAAAAAAGGCGGTGACAATCTTGATAATCCATTCGGTGCTCCACGCCCGAAAGATAATCCATTCGGCGGTGGAGCAGGTGGTAATTCGGCGGACGACGATCCGTTTAAGTAATCGATCTGCGGGCTGGGCTTGATGATTTCAAATTGGAATCATCAAGAGGATCGAGAGAGTCACAAACGAACAAGCGGTCCCCACCACTACGGTGCTGGCCGCTAAGTCCGCCTCGCCTCCGATTTGATCGGCAAGGATATAGCTACTGACAGCGGTCGGTGTTGCGCACATGATCATGATCACCAAGAGTTCGGTGCCCGAGAGACCGATCGATGTTCCAATTAGCCAACCGATGATTGGGCAAGCGACGTTTTTAATCAGGCTGGAAATTAGCGATTCGGTCCATCGTCCCGCCACTGAAATCGAAGCCAGTTGACTGCCAATGCCGATCAGAGCTATTGAGAATGCGGACGCTCCAATGACGTCGCATGTCCGGCCAAAAGCGGTCGGGATGGTGAGCCCTGTTCGTTGAACGATGAGCCCGGTGAGGCAAGCGATTAAAAGTGGGTTGGTCACGATATTGAAAATGACTTTCCGCCATGACATTAGCTTCTCGGTGGAGTCTGAGTAGATTGACAGCACGGTGACCGAAGCGATATTGTAAAAAATAACGACTGGAGGAAGCGCGATTAAGACAGCCGCTTCTAAGTGAAGCTGTTGGGTTTCTGGCAGATCGTGTGTTGTGAACAGCACTAATGGAAGTCCGATGAACGCGAGGTTGCCCCGGAAACCGGCTTGTATTAATGTGCCGCGGGCGTTCCAGTTAAAGTTACCAAGTTGAATGATTAGCCAACTGAGGGCACTGGTGGCAAGCGTCGCACCGAGCAGCGTAATCATGTACCGATTGGCAAGGCCGTCGCCTGTTGGAGCGGTGCCAATTTTATGAAATAAAAACACTGGCAACGCCACAAAATAAGCGAAACGGTTAAAGGCTTGCGTCGTCTCTCGATTAAGGAAATTTTGCCGCCTCAGCAAAATGCCCAAAATGATAACGGAAAAAATTGGTACAAGGCTATTGAGGATCTGCATACAGGATCATGCGAAACAAAAGATGGCGGATTGAGTGGAAGGCGATTGGTGGGATGCGGTAAAATATTAGATATTAAACTCGGTCGGTTGATAAGTCCGATTGAGTTGGAAAATGCGAATGGAAGACTGAGGGGAATTCACCTGTTTAGTTGATTTTCGAGATTTAAGTTGGTTGCTGGGGGGAAAAAAAATCTGTTAGGATGATCCGTGTCGGATTCGACAGGGCGTGTTGTCGATCTTCTCGGATTCGTGATTAAACCCAGATAGGTTTTTTATTGATTGACTTAGATTAACTCGTGGTTGAATGGTGCAGCAGGTCCATCAAGCGTCGGACTGTTGCGATGTGTCAGTTTTCTTGGGAATAAGTTTCGTTAACGACAAGCTAAACAATTCAAAGTCTGGGTTTGGAATGTTCGGCGGCGTTTTTACGCCGTGCACATTGACGATTCTCGGCGTGATTATGTTTCTGAGGTTTGGCTACGTCGTTGGGCGTGCCGGTGTCTTTGAAACTCTGATCATTATTGGTGCTGCCACACTGATTACGCTTCTGACGACGCTCTCGTTGTCGGCCATCGTCACGAATACGGAGGTCAAGGGCGGTGGAGCCTATTTTTTGATTAGCCGAAGTCTCGGTGCTGAGTTTGGCGGAGCGATCGGTCTGGTCTTTTTCGTGGCTCAAGCGATTTCCGTGGCGATGTACGTGATTGGTTTTTCGGAAGCGGTTGTGGCGTCTGTTTTGCCTGGTCAATCTAAATTGCTGATTGCCACAATTTGCAATATTTTCGTTTTCGGATGTGTCTTTCGAGGCGCTGGATGGACTATTCGGTTGCAGTATTTCATTCTGGCTATTTTGTTAGCTTCACTTGGTTCATTTTATGCCGGAGCGATTCCTGAGTTCGATACCGGAGTGTTCGGTGAGAACTGGGACAGTCGATATTCAGATGCTCCGAAAGAGTCTATTTTCACTATGTTTGCTTTGTTCTTTCCCGCAGTAACTGGGATCATGGTGGGCGCGAATATGTCAGGGGATCTCCGCGATCCATCCAAGGCAATTCCAATCGGTACCTTGCTGTCGATTGTGTTCACCGGGGCTATTTATTTTAGTTTGGCATTATTAATGGGAGGGGCGAGAGAGGCGAGCGTGCTTTCGAATCTCGGTGGCGAATCGCTGGTGATTGCAGATATTTCGGCGGTTCCGTTTTTAATTACGGCAGGCGTATTCGCTGCTACGCTTTCTTCTGCGTTGGGAAGCATGATGGGTGCCCCGCGAATTCTTCAGGCATTTGCGAAAGACGATGTTTTCGAAAAACTGCGTCCGTTTGCGGCGGGAAGCGGAGAAACGAATGAACCGAGGCGGGCGACCATTTTGACGTTTGTTATTTCCCAAGCCGCGATTCTTTTGGCTTACGCTTCGACCGCGATCGCTCCGTTGAACGCGATCGCTCCGTTGATCACGATGTTTTTTCTGTTGACCTACGGTCTGTTGAACCTAGCGACTTTTTACGAAGCAATTACGAAAAATCCCAGTTATCGACCTCGGTTTCGATACAGCCACTGGCTGACTTCACTTGCCGGTGCCGTTGGATGTTTACTGGTCATGTTTCTAATTGACTGGGTTTGGGCTTCGGTTGCAATTTTTGGGATGGGCTGCGTTTATCTCTATATCAGTCAGAAAGAGGTCGAGACTCGCTGGGGAGATCTCCATCGCGGTTTGTTATTCGAAAGAACGCGGAAGAATTTGTTGAAACTTGAAAAAGAGCTCCATCATCCCAAGAACTGGCGGCCAATAATTCTTGCCTTTAGTGGTGCGTCATGGGAACGCCCTCAGCTTGCGGTTTATGGGCATTGGTTCACCGCGGGCCACGGTGTTTTGACATTGGGGTACGTGATTCAGGGGGATGTTGAGAATCGCTTGGAAAGACTGCAGAGTCAGGAAAGAATTCTTAACGCGTTTATCCAAGATCAGAAACTAGAGGCCTTTCCAGCGGTCGTGGTCGCACCGACGATTTCTGCAGGGATGGAATCGCTTGTCCAGACACATGGCCTAGGTGCGCTTCGGCCTAATACTGTTCTAATCGGTTGGCCGAATAATGCAGGGAAAATAGTACCATTTTCGACAACCCTGCGAAGCGTTCACGCGCTGGAGCGGAGCGTTGTCGCGATGCGGTTTAGTGAGTCCGCGCTTGAGTTAGATCCTAGGACAGTGCCATTGGGCACCATCGATGTTTGGTGGCGTGGAAATCAGAATGGTGAATTGATGCTCCTGTTGGCTCATTTGTTAGCTCAAAATCAAAGGTGGCGATCTCGTCCAATTCGGCTTTTAAGGATGATAGAAAACGAAGCGGGAAGAGGCGAAGTTTTAAATCACCTCGAAGGCTTAATTGATAACGCGCGGATTGTTGCCACGCCCCATGTGGTTGTTTCTGAAAATGCCGTGGCTGCAATTCAGGCCACTTCGCGTTCAGCAGCGATCGTTTTTATGGGCATGGCAGTTCCGGAAGAGGGCGAGGGAGAAGAGTTTCACAAGCGAATGACCGATTTGGCGGGCGAATTATCTCGAGTGGTGTTCGTGAAAAGTGCGGGAGGAATGTCCATTCATTCTTAAGTTGCAGTTGCCGCAAGGGCATTGTAGATCTCGCTTTCGGTTGGCGTCTTAATCGGGTGCAGCGGTTTTTTGCAGATTCGTCAGTTGGGTAGATCTGCAATTCGTTCATTCTTGTACTTGCTGAATCTTTCTGGAATGTTTGCCTAGTGGGACCCATAGCCACTTCGCAACGGCCTCGTCGTTGGTTATTGTTTACAGATTGTCCTCAGCGTTTAAAGTAAAAATTCATGTCCAAAAACGAAGAATCCAGTGAACCCGAATTGAAGGACGGTGAGGGCGTCGAGGGCCGCCGCGCTACCAAAGGCGCGTTAGGGGTTATTTTTTTAACGGTCTTTATTGATCTGCTAGGTTTTGGAATTGTCCTGCCTCTGCTTCCCCTTTACGCCGACCTTTTCGGAACTGATCCCAGCGGGATAGTGATCGGCATGCTGATGGCATGCTTCTCAATTATGCAGTTTATTTTTGCGCCGATTTGGGGAGCGATCTCTGATCGAATCGGGCGACGTCCAGTTATTATTATTGGATTGGCTGGAAGCGTTGTATTTTACACGTTGTTTGGCATCGCTGCTATTTATGAGAGTCTGTTCGGGTTGTTTATTACGCGCATTGGAGCTGGTATCGCGGGGGCGACGATCCCCACAGCCCAGGCGTACATTGCCGATACGACCACCAAGGAAAATCGCACGCGAGGCATGGCTTTGATTGGAATTGCATTCGGGCTGGGATTTACGCTAGGACCCTTGTTTGCGTACTTTGCGGTGCCTCAAGAGATCGCCTTAGAAGCCGGAGCCGAAGTCAAGAAGCTCGGCAACCCGGGGGCCGGGCCAGGGTTTGTTGCGGCAGGGCTTTCGGCGATCGCTCTTTTACTTGCTATTTTTCGATTGCCTGAGTCGCATTATCCTAGTCAAGTTAAGTCGGGGCACACGCGTAAGTGGTTTGATTTAAGTGCTTGGAAAACTGCGGTTGGCAATCCTGCAATGGCTTACCTGTTATTAGGATTTTTTGTTTGCATCTTTGCGTTTGCTAACTTTGAGACAACCTTAAGCATGTTGATCAAAGGTTCGAAATCGTTTGAAGACGCGCCATTCGATTTTTCGTTCAGGCAGGTTTGTCTGACTTTTGCGATGATCGGATTTATGGTGGCAGTTGTGCAGGGCGGTTTAGTCCGGAGGTTGTCTAAAAAAATCTCTGAAAAGAATCTGGCAGTTGGAGGCGCGTTGGTCGAATTGGTTGGGTTTGGGATTCTTGCCTACTCGGTGAAGATTGCATCGGTCGGATGGTTGTTTGGTGCTTTGGCCGTTGTTGTCGCCGGTTATAGTTGCATGCAGCCAAGCCTGTACTCGCTGGTCTCACGCTGGTCAGATCCGAAACAACAGGGAAAAGCACTGGGGGTCAGCCAAAGCGTTAGTGCAATGGCAAGGATTTTTGGATCTGCACTCGGGATTCCCATGCTCAAGGCATTTGTGTTTTTGCCCTACATTGTGGCTTCGGTTTTGATGCTGGTCGTGGCAATTCTAATTGCGATTGCCTGCCGAACGGGCCAGGATTTTTCCGATCAGTCGAGCTAGGTGAGGCATTTAAGATCCTCGCTGGACGGGCATTTCGAATCTTTCGCCAAATTTTGTTGTGAGGGAGTGGGAGTGAACGCCAGTTCTGGTTTTAAGTGTTAGACTGGGCGTGTTCGGCGGATTCATTTTTTTTCGCAACCTGTCCTGGTTATTCACCGAGCGTCCTCGAAGTTCTAAGGAATGAGCAATGACCAAGATCAAATTGTTTACTGCTTCTGTCGTTTTTCTGCTGTTATTTTCGGCGTTGAATCTTGGTGCGCAAGAGAAGGATGATCGGATCAGGGAAATGGAACGGCTTTACGGGCATGCATTGGAATTGGCGAAGAATGGTAATGCTGATGAATCCGAACGAGTGATGGATACTGTGAACGAGATGAGAAGAGCGCATCACGAACGTTCTTCGAATGCGAACGGTCGAGTGAGAGATCGAAACGAAGCGAAAGAGGCTATCGCCGACTTTCGGCGGGAAATGGCATATTTGAGATCTCTTCTTGATCGGGGTGTTTCCGAGGAAGAGTCAGGCGAGATTCGCGAAAACCTCGAGAGGCTTGAGCGGGCGATCGATGAAAAGATGATATTTCTCAATGAGAAAGTTAACAATCGCGATGATCGAGACCGTGAAGATCGAGACCGCAGACATGAGTCTGATGAGCGCGAGCACCATCCGCAAGACGAGGCATGGGAGTCTAGGCTCCATCATCTTCGCGCCGCTGCTGAACACCTACATGGAGCTGGTTTGCACGAAGTGGCCGAGCAGATCGAAGGTCAGATTCGGAATTTAGAGAATGAGCGGCATGATCACGATGGCGATGGTTCCTCTGGACTGGAACCCTTGATTCACAAATTGATGGAAAGAATGGATGATCTCAATCGGCAAGTTGATGGTTTGCGGCAAGAAGTGAGTCGTCTTAGAAGATAACAGGTGCGATGAATACAAACAGTGAGATTATCAGAGCGGCGAAGGATTCCGCCCGGGCGTTGTATGATCAGTTTGGGGTTAACCAATCCGACCGGTTGGTCATCGCCGAAAGCTGTACGGCGGGCATGGTTGCAGGGCTCCTCGCTCAGATCCCCGGTGTCTCCCAATGGCTGTGCGGTTCAGCGGTTACCTACCGCGAATCTGTAAAAAAGGAATGGCTTGGTGTGTCCTCGGCGACATTGTCGAACCATCTTGCTGAGTCGGCCGAGACTACCTGTGAAATGGCATTGGGCGTGTTACGACGAACGGCTGAAGCTAATTTTTCGGTAGCGATTACTGGCCACTTAGGGCCGGAGGCTCCACCAGA
This sequence comes from Mariniblastus sp., assembly GCA_028823415.1. Classification (GTDB taxonomy): domain Bacteria; phylum Planctomycetota; class Planctomycetia; order Pirellulales; family Pirellulaceae; genus Mariniblastus. Next base: position 6,668 of record JAPKBL010000123.1, on the reverse strand, counting down.
AACTGACGGTCAGGTTTATGTCGCGGTTGCGGTCCGCAGCGGTGAGGGAATTGAAATATATTCAACCCATCGGATCAACTTAGACTCTCGCGAAAGGGTTGCACGGCAATACGAATCAGCCGACCGAGTCCTTAGAATCGCGCGGGAGGCGATGGCAGAAGGTGACTTGCTACGACGGAAAGTTTGAGTGTGAAAAATGCCGTGAAGCGTCCGTTAAGCCGAATATTTTCGATCGAAGGATCCGGTAGGGAACAATTTCTTTATCAAGGCCGGTTGAAAAAATCGGGTAGTTGTTTCACAATCTTTCCCGATTGAGAACATTGATTTTTTCTCGTGGTTGTGAGCACATCGACCGCGGCTAGGTCGAAGCGTTTGTTCAAATCGGCTAAGTTTATTGTCCCATTTTGTGGTGGAGTGGATCCATCGTCAATTCGGAACATTTTTTTCAGGCACAGTTATTGAAATGAATTCTCCTAAAATTAAACGCGCACTGATCAGCGTAAGTAATAAACTTGGAATCGTCGATTTCGCTCAAGGGTTGGTCAACTCGGGCGTTGAGATTTATAGTACTGGTGGAACGCGTCGCCATCTCGAGCATTCTGGAATACCAGTCGTCGACGTTGCTCAGTACACCCAGTTTCCGGAAATGATGGACGGTCGCGTGAAAACGCTTCATCCAAAGATTTTTGCTGGGATCCTCTGCAGGCATCATCTTGATTCTGATATGGCATCGCTTGCTGAGCATGACATTCATCCTTTTGAGTTGGTGGTGGTAAACCTCTATCCTTTTGCCGCGACCATTGCCCGCCCCAACGTATTGCAACACGAAGCTATCGAGCAGATTGACATTGGTGGCCCAAGCCTGATCCGAGCTGCCGCCAAAAATAGTGATTTTGTTACGGTGGCGAGCAGTCCAGACCAGTACAGTGCGATCCTTGAGGAGATCGAAGCAGAGGGAACTACGACCACGGGTCTAAGACGAAAATTGATGGCTCACGCATTTCAGCATACCGCGGATTACGATAAGACAATTTCGGAGTACTTTTCAGGGCAGACCGAGGGTGAAGTTTTTCCAGCGACCTATCAGGTAGTACTGCGAAGGAAAGATAACTTAAGGTACGGCGAAAACAGTCATCAAAAGGCGGCGCTTTATAGCGCAGGTGATTGTCGGGATGCAAATTTGGTTAATGCGAGGCAGCTTAATGGAAAGCAGTTGTCTTACAACAATCTTCTGGATCTCGACAGCGCGTTGGCGATCGTCAGAAATCAAGAGGCTCCGTCATGCTCGGTAATTAAACATAACAACCCCTGCGGGGCGGCGGTTGGTGAGACACTAGTGGAGGCTTGTCAAAAAGCATTTGCCGGTGACCCCGTGAGCGCCTTTGGAAGCGTGATTGGGATAAACCGTGAGTTGGACGAAACAACGGCCGAGTTTCTTGCGACGGGAGACTTTTTTATTGAAGCGATTGTTGCGCCCGACTTTAGTAATGCTGCTCAGACGATACTGACAACCAAACCCAGGTGGAAAAAAAACGTCCGGCTTCTAAAAGTTGGGGAACTGGCACCCGCGAAGCCGGCTTGGGAGGCACGGTATCTCCTCGGAGGCATGCTCGTGCAGGATGTGGATAATCAGCGGGATGATGAGTCGACATGGACTGTTGCGACCGACAATCAGCCGGATGAATCGACGATGGATGAATTGCGTTTTGGGTGGGATATGGTGCGCCATATTAAGTCCAATGCGATTTGCCTATCGAAAGATCTGTCGCTGGTAGGCGTGGGGGCGGGGCAAATGAGCCGTGTGGATGCAGTCGAAATCTCAATTAAAAAAGCGGGTGAGCGATCTCAGGGATCAGTTTTGGCTTCTGATGCATTTTTTCCGTTTGCTGATTCAATTGAAGTTGCTGCTGCAGCGGGCGTTGTTGCAATCATTCAACCGGGGGGAAGTATGCGTGATCAAGAGGTGATTGACGCATGTAATCAGCACGGTATCGCGATGGTATTTGCCGGAAACCGTCATTTCCGACATTAATTTGACGAATGAACCTCGATCCTCGATTCCGTTGTGAGCTGCAACGGTTGGTTTCTCGAGGCGGTTTAGCATTCTGATCCGAATCTACGTGACTAAGCAGCCAAAGTGGGAAGGGCAGAAGCGTGAAACGCAGTGTCGCAATATACGGACCCACGCCTCAGTTCGTGCGGTGGGCCATCGCCCATGATTGTCCGTTTCGCGATATCGACGTCGACAATTTACCCGATCGTACATTTCGACAGTTGCGCGGGCTGCGTGAATTTTCGCAGGCAAAAATTGATAATCGCGTATTTGAGGGCTACTGCCTCCATCCCGATGCGTTAAGTGACGCACCAGAAAAGGCCCGAGGGTTTCATCGGGATGAAGTACTCGTCGCCTTTGGTGATCCAGAATTTATTTCACAAACCTGCCGTCAATGTCCGGCCAATGCGGTCACCGATACTCGCCCCCAAGTCTGGGCTGGCTGTTATGGCGTGCTTGCAGCGACCAGCGGTTTTAATTTTGAGACGTTGGTAACGTCATCGGTAAACTTTGATAATCTCGAAGGTCATCCAGTTTATCGGCCGGGCAGGTTTGACTTTGTGGATTTGATCGATCAAGCGGTCGGTGAATTAGGTGTGGAAGCCGCCGGCGGTTTGTTTCCATGCACCTCACCACACTGGTACGGGATTTGGAGAAATGGGAGATTTGAGGAGGCGCAGCTCCATTGCCTCGCCGAGGTGCTCGATGTTGTTATTGCGCACTGTCGAACGCTCGAGGCGCTTGCCTCGGAAATCAATGAAGTTGTCCAGCTAAAACGTGCGGTTGAATGCTGCATCAAATTCCGGCTTGAGTTGGTTGTCGAATTGGTGCCACCGGGTGACTCGGATGGAGTCGCCTGGGTTATTAATTCTCATTGCCCAGAATGTAAGATGAGCATGGCGGAAAGCCTTGATCGGTGTCAGGCCTGTGGACGCGTGGGGCGACCACATGGAATCCGGAAGAGTAAAGTCCTCGGATTGCGGCCCTATGTCACACTGGAAGGTGTCCTGGGCGGCGCGAAGACAGTCGAGCTGTTATCGCGGTATGAAGCGATGAAAAAAGAATTAGAACCCAACGACCATCCCGACTGATTGAGTCAAAGGAACGCGGAGCCCCGAGCCAAATTTTCAGTTTTCCAAAATCAATGTTGGCAGGGGCGCGCTAGTTCAGCAAAAAAACATCACCGCTTAAAAAACACACGTACCGAACTCTGCGTTGCAAAGTCACATTGCTTCGCTTCTAAATTCTCGAGTTGTGTTTCAAGCCAGTCTGAAAAATCGGTCAAAGATTGGAATCTGATATCACGAGCGGTATCGCCATGCTTTTCATTGGCGTCACTGGATGGCTTTCCAGTTTGATTTTCTTGTAACATTTGAGCCTCCTTGGCGGGGGTTGTGAATGAGCTGTTGTCGTTTGCTTTCCCCTCTCTACTTTTAATACGCACAAACAGTGCCGATCTTGTTTGGAATCCCTGTATAATTCTAAGTAATTGTGTAATAAGGGTTTGTGGGGTTTTATGCCCCAGAACCAAGGCCGGTTTTTGAGTTCATTTGATAACAGAGTGGGTCAAAATGATCCCTTGTTGGTTCGAATTTGAAAATTCGGTGTCCTTTAAAAAACAAGTTCGCTTGGCAGAGATTGTTTTATTTTTCGCCGGTAGTTTTTGTATCGGAAGATGACCGCCCCAACCGCCATTTTTTCATGAAACTAGCTTTAGTGCGGCTAGCGATAGGGAAGCGATTTTCATTGGAATTGGAGAGGCGGCCTTGGGGGAAATCTCCACTGTCGTTAAGAACCCCGGCTGCTGGTCAGGCGGTTGGCTGCGATTCGGTACACTTTTTGGAAGTCCTGTTTTTCTTCATCATTGAGAATCAGATTTGTGAATAGGCAAACGAGTCCAATTGCGACCAGCAATCCAGAAGCGACCAGCGGGCTCGTTAGAAGGATCAGCGGTAGCAGGCTACATATCCAAATACCGATATTCATATGGCATCCGAAGCGGTGGTTCATCAGGATCATCAATGCGACCAACACGCCGTTTCCGCATGCTGTTCCAATGACTGCACCCGGCAGGCCAATTATTGGGATCAGAATTAAATTGACGATGATATTTACTAGGAGTCCAATGCCACTGACTATCGTTGCCCACTTTCCTTTTTCTGCCACCCACAAATAATCCTGTGCGACGGTCATCAAGCCGAACCAAATGCAGTAGACCAGCGTCATTGGTAAAATTGCGAGACCTTCGTTGTAGCGACCTTGAAGTACCCAGTTGAACAGGAGTGGGGCGGTAAAGAGGATTCCAATTCCTGCTGCGGTGAAGCAAACGGAAATGAGTTTAAATGACCAGTTGAGTTGTTTTTGAGCCTTCGCTTTGTTGTTTGATTCCCACGCTTGACTGAGATACGGAATCAGAACCCCTGCAAGCATTGCTGCAATGCTCACTAATACCAACGGTACAACACGACCGCTGTGGTATTGTCCCACCGAGGCTTGTGATATCTCCGGGGAACTGGACGACCAGTAAAGCAGCATGTAGCGATCTGAAACTTCGATTAGATTGCTAAGTAGATTTGTGGCCCACATCCAGGCTGCGTAGGGCGCGATGCGTTTCCACATTGTCGAATGCGTTAAGTTATCGCCGTCACTTCTTAGTCCAGTTCGGTTTTTCCAAAGAATCCAAATGGCTGGGAGCATCCCAACGACACAGGCTATCGTAAATGCAAACGTGGCAGCCGATGCTTTGTTTTGCCAAAACAGGAGAAGCAGTACACCGGTCACTGCAAATGAGATTCCTGAGATGAATCGAGAGATTGTCACCACGCGAACTTGCCGTAACGATTCCAAGAGTGCGCCGACAAAGTTAAATGCGCTGACTGCAATGATCGCCACTCCAAGATACCGAGCTAAGGCAATTTGGGTTGGGTCTCGAAAAAGTAATTGGGACGTCAGGGCCGGAAACACGAAAATCAATATCGAAATAATCAGTGTCGTGCTGCAACTGATGGTGGCGACCCGTAACAAAAATGTTCTCAGCTGCCCTCTTTGTTGGTAATGCTCGGTAAATTTCCCAAAACATCCAGGTAATCCGAGGACGGCAAAAGGTACCAAGAGCATGAGATAACTCCAGGCCATCGACCATTGCCCGAGTTGTTGGTCAGTCATCAGGCGGCAGAAGAGCACCCCCCGTCCAAATCCGATGGCTCGCTGACTAATGGTGAGGACTAACGCGAATGCCAAACCAATGGCGATCGAGTCAGAAACGAACAAAGCTGGCGTTTGAGGATCGTTTTCGAGCAGTTGAGGGTTTGTTTTGGGGCTTGCAGTTGCCATAGCGCAATGGAGTACTCGGTTGAAGAGAGCCAGTCAAAATGTTGGTTATTTGCAGGTGAAAATTGGGAAAACTCTCCAAGTTGTGCGCAAATTGCCACTCCCCGACTGCGCTCAGGAGAGGATGGGCATATGGTGCAGGTTGTAGCGATTTTCAGCGATAACATGGATCGATGCGGTCGCTTGATAATGAGGTGTAATACCGCCGGCGGGGTGATTTAAGAGATCTGCGATGACTTGAGGGTTTTCGGTGGGCTAAGCGAGTCTATGGCGGTTTATTCGCCCATTCCCCGAGTTGGTTTTTGTTGACCGGTTAAAAATCCAACTGTGAATTTTGACGAGAGTTATGCAGATAGCCGCCGAAGTCCGGTTTGCCCCTGTTCATTGGTTGGCTTGGCATGATAAACTGAATGTATTCGGTCTTAATGGTAGACTTACCATTTTTTAAAACATTTTTTGGGTTAAGAGTTTGCCAGAGCTTCCAACACAAAGGGATGACCAGTCAGGTGATCCCTTGAAAATTGATTTTTCCATTGTAGCGCGGGATTTGAAACTTCCACCTGAGAAGATTGCAAAGACCGTCGAGTTGCTGGATGCAGGAAATACGATTCCGTTCGTTACCCGTTTCCGTAAAGACTTGACCGGCGGGCTCAATGAGCAGCAAATTTTGGCGATCAAGCAGCGGGTGAGCCAACTGCGAGCCTTGGCAGAAAGAAAAAGTTTTGTCCTGAAATCCGTAGATTCACAGGGGAATCTTTCTGAAGATCTCGCGTTGCAAATTAACAAAGCAACCACCAGTCGGCGGCTGGAAGATTTGTATCTTCCGTTTAAGCCCCAAAAACAGTCGAGAGCTGCCTTGGCGCGGCAGCAGGGACTGGAGCCGCTTGCCGATGATATTTTGCAGGCTAACTCTCCCGATGTCGAGATTGCGACACGAGCTACCGAATTCGTTCGGGTCGATAAAGGATTGAATTCCGTTGACGATGTGATTAAGGGCGTTGGAGATTTACTGGCTGAGAAGTTCAGTGGCAACGACGAATTGCGGAGCAAGCTACGCCGGATTATGTGGTCCGACGGGAAACTTGCGGCCGAGTCAATTATAAAACCTGAACAAAAGCAGGAGGCAGAAGCAGCTTCTGTTCCAGCCAGTGAAGGATCGGCAGCCGATGAAGTTGCGCCAACAGGCGAATCTCCCGAGAGTCACGAAACGACCAAGCAACAAGCGAAACTAGATTCGGATCAACCCGCGGAAGGGGTTGTTCCGTTAAAGGCAGTTTCCGAAGCG
>JAPKBL010000226.1 GCA_028823415.1 Mariniblastus sp. | reverse complement strand
GAATCGAACCGGCGCCACAGAACAAATTGATGAACGCGGAGCCGTGCAGGCCGGGACTGTTCGCTTCGGCCTGTTACAAGCAATCACGGCCCGGTTATCACAGACGTTATTCGCCTTAAAGAACAATTGCCAGTCAAATCGAATGCCATACTTCCGGCTCAACTTTATGTTCTTTGGGATGTTTTGCATCGCAGTATCGGCGGCATCACAACCGTGGCTATCACCTCTTTCATTTGTTGCATCGGCCATTTTCGCCCCAGTGGCACTTGGCCTTTACGCTCACGTCATCGAGAAGCATTCACGGCAAGATTCGTCGCTATTGACGTACCTGAGCGCAATTGCAATGCAAATCTTGCTATTCATGTGTTCAAATGCACATCGTCAATATGATGCGCAACAGAATCAATTGCTGATCGAGGAGTTGCCCGGGGTCATTCTGCCGGCTGTGTTTGTTGGTTTCATTGCAGGCGCATTTTCAGGCCTGTTTTCCGTATTGATATTTTCGGTTTTAGCTTGGCTGGTAAATTTGCGAAACGACGGATAACAATGCGATGCACGCGATGCCGGACTTGCGCGTGTTTTGAAATGAATGATCGCTGGTTCCCGCCCGCTAATCGCGGTCGTGTGCCACTTAAGTTGAACCATTGGGTAATTTTTCCGTATCACTACCTAATGATCCAATTTCGCCACATTTCGATTGTGCTCGCCTGCTTGGTGATCGCATTGCCTTCGTCGGCTTTTCGGACTTGCTGCGGCAATGCCATTGGTTCTCCCCAATGCTGTCCGCCAATCGAAAAGACGTCCGGTTGTTGCTGTGGAAAATCGCAGCTAGCTGGAGAATCGTGTTGCACATCGACATCCAATCAATGCGACACTGAATGCAAATGCTCAACGGGCGAGTCTCACGACGCGATTTTCGCACCCGAATGCAGAAATTACGATTTCGATTCGTCAATTTCGAATCCGCTTTGTGAATACCCCCCTTCCGTTTCAGCGTCACGAAAGGGAATTCCTCTTTTTGCCTGTCTGCCGCTAAGCCATAACCGAAGGCAGGCGATGCTGTGCGTTTGGCTGAAATAAATCTTTGAATTTGAATTTTTTGTTAATTTGCAAAACTTAAATTTGGAGATCAATCATGATCAAAAAAACTTTCTTGGCACTCGTTTTGACTGGCGGTCTAGCCGCCACATCACTGGCATTGGCAGCATTCTCTACCCCTCAAGAACCCTGTTCATGTTGTGGCAGTGTGTGTATTTGCGAAGTTTGCGTATGTGATGCGAACGGATGTGACTGTGATGCCGGTGGCGATTGCGCTTGCGATGCTGCCTGCTGTGTAACTTGCTGTGCAGACTAAATGCACGCATAATTGAGTACTGACTGACTCAGGTCGTCCGAGCAATTCGCTTGGGCGACCGTTTCACAAACGTGGCAGAACAATGCGATGCACACGGAACCGCCGATCGTGCGGTTTGCCAATGGAGAGCGTGGTTCCGGCGGCCTGGTGAACCGGGTCGTTATTCGGCTTGGCCGAAAAAGACACCCTTACCCAATATCAAACTACGTGAGAGTGGCAGCTGGAAGGCTAGAATCGTTTGGACGATAAACAAAACCTCTATCGAGCTCCCCAGGCAGTGGGCCAAGAGGCTCGTCCTGAGGACCAGGCGACATTAAGGCCTTTGGTCATATTTGGTCCTCCTCAATATTGCTGCGCTGGCTGTTCTGCTAATCGTCGTTTCATTGGTCGCAATACTATTTGGCTAAACAATTTGTTGATTCCACTGGCAAGTCAACGTCCACGTTGTTGCATTAGTTTTAGTCAACGATTCCAATTTCACATTGCAGGATAACAAAACGATGCACGCGAAATTGGACTTGCGCGTGCGAATTAGTAAAATGATCATTGGTACCGGATCGGTGATCGTAGGTGTTATGCGTCAAACCGATCATGGACGCGTCAGAATAAAAGCCACCCGCCCAACGTCGCTGCCCCCAGCGTTGGGTTTGTTGATGCTGGTGGGGTGAATCAATCTTTATTCAGCGGGGATGACGTGGTTCTTTCCAAATCGGTTGCTGTCTGTATTACTGTTGTTGCGATTTGTGGGAGCAACATTTTTGATGAAACGCGACCCACCGCGACCAAGGCCACGCTGGTTAAGTTGGCTGAATCAACCAATTCAATTGGCATGAAATTCAAGTTGATTCCGGCGGGCACGTTCACGATGGGTGAAGGCGATGAGGCACGTAAGGTAACGGTTACACAACCATTCAAAATGGGCGTCCATGAAGTCACACAGGCTCAGTACGAACAGGTGATGGGTGCCAACCCCAGTCATTTCAAGGGTGCTGACAATCCAGTCGAGAACGTAAATTGGCATGAAGCGGTCGAGTTTTGCCGCAAGCTTTCGGCATTACCAGCCGAGAAGGCTGCCAGTAATGTTTATCGATTGCCCACATGCGCAGACTGGGAGTACGCAGGTCGTGCAGGGACAGCCTCGCAGTTCACCTGGGGTGATGATGCGTCGCAACTTGGTGACTACGCTTGGTACTCCAGCAACTCTGGTACCACAACTCATCCGGTCGGCGGCAAGCAACCCAATGCTTGGGGTTTGTATGACATGACGGGCAATGTGTCGGAGTGGTGTCACGATAGCCCGGCCTCTGGAAGCGACGTGCTCAGCGTGTTCCGTGGCGGCAATTGGAGCCAAGACGCCGACAAAATCAAACACAGAGAGGATTATCGGGCTGCGATCGTCGGCAAGAGGGCTGAGATCGTCGGCAAGAGGTTTGGCTTTCGTGTGGCCCTGCAACCTAACCAGCAGCCCGCGAAGTTCGAGACTTCTTCCAATCAGTTTCGCGGGAACTGGACTGTCGTGAAATGGGACGGCACGAAGCTGCAGATCGAGAGAGCTATTGGGGGGAAGGCCAGGAATACGGCGCTAACGCCCTCACCGGCAGCATGGCAAGCGTTTTGGAAGGAGATGGATGCCATCAAGGTTTGGAAATGGGAAAAGGAATACATCGACAAGACGATCGCCGACGGCCATTCATGGAGTTTGAACTTCGAGAACAGCGGCAAGAAAATTGTGTCCGGGGGAAGCAACCGCTTTCCGCAGCAATTCAATCGCTACGAAAAAGCGTTGAAGCAATTGCTCGCCCAAGAACGCGACTGAAAAGTGACATGGCGTCCGACAGGTCGAGGGCAACAAGGTCCGCCGAACCAAACGCTGCACCTATCTGCGAGTCGCCGCCGAACCAA
>JAPKBL010000001.1 GCA_028823415.1 Mariniblastus sp. | reverse complement strand
ATCGAGAAAAGGCAGATCGAGAAAAGGCAGATCGAGAAAAGGCAGATCGAGAAAAACGATCTGCAAACCGTAAAGAGCTATTAAAGAAAATAAATGAGTTGGATGTCCAACAACTTGCTGACCAACATGCCGCCGGTCGACTTTTGGTCCGAGATATTCTGCTTGCCCTGAAACGCCCTCAGTGGGATCCGCGGGATAAAATTAACAAGCCTATTTTCAGACGTGGAATCATTAAAGTCGATGATTTGAAATCAGAAATGCAACTGGACGCCCAGGTTGTGAATGTTGTTGATTTCGGGGTCTTTGTTGATATCGGGCTTGGAGAGAGTTCATTAGTCCATGTAAGTCAGCTGTCGAATCACTTCATTAAAGATCCCCATCGATTCTTTTCAGTCGGCGACGTGTTAAATGTTTGGGTTGGTGAAATTGATGCGGAGCGTCGCCGAGTTAAATTAACGGCCATTCGTCCAGGCAGTAAAAAGCCGACGGGGCGTCGGGGGCGAAGCGGGAAGCCGGTTGAATCAAGTGCTGAACCGCGGAGTGGATCAACTGAGCGACAGGCAGGTACATCGGCTGCCGGTTCAAGGAAACCAGGCAAGTTCGGCAACAAGTATGGCGGCGGAAAAGATAGGTCGACCAACCGACCTGGGTACGCCAAGGGTACGTTTACGAATAAGAGTTTTGCTAAAAAAGCGAAGCCCAAGGTCGTGAAACCGATTACCGACAAAATGTTAAAGGGCGACGAGCCGATGCGATCTTTTTCTGACTTGGCCCAGTTTGTAAATAAGAAGCCCGAAGAATCGAAGAAAAAAACTGACAAAAAAAACTGACGAAGACCTTTTGGTCAGTTTTTTTTGTGGTTGTGACGTCAGTCAATTAGGTGCCTCGTGAAAGACGGCACTTTCTGTTTTTGAACTCAAATGTACTCCGAATATAGTAAATATGGAATTTGAAGATAAACTTCAGCGGGCGATTCAGCGAGGCCAAAATCGTACTTCGGCACGCGCCAATGCTCAAAAAAGGGTCGAGGCGAGTAAAGAAGATATTCGTAACCGACACAATGAATTTCGACTGAATCTGTCGGATCATATTGAGGCCTGTTTAAAAAAATTAGCACAACATTTTCCGGGGTTCGATTACGAGACTATTTACGGCGCAAAGGGGTGGGGAGGCGCCGTTTCCCGAAATGATATCGATCGTGGTCCCGATGGCCGTGCCGGTTCTTTTTTCAGTCGCATCGAACTCACCGTGCGGCCTCAGAATGAATTCAACGTAGTGAACATCGCCGGAAAGGGAACGATTCGGGATAAGGAGATCTTTACGTGGAATCATTTCGAGGACATTCTTGAGGCGGGGCAGGATGAATTCCAAGCAAAGATTGATAAATGGGTGTTAGAATTCGCCGAGCAATTCGCGACACGGTGAACTCTTGTTAAATCTGCTGATTTCGATTGATCGGCACTTTTATAAGTGGTTTTCTAATTGGATTTGAGTGCTATGGAAAATGCTGCCGGTGAATTTAGAGGTTCTTCGAAACGCTACCTTACGGTTGGAACCGTGGCGCTGCTGTTCGCACTGGTTGGCGGATGGTTTGTCCGCCAATGGACATCGGTTGAGAGTGGTGAAAGTCAGGTAGTACCGGTCGTGGTGACAACTGAATCTCTGGGCAGCGAAAGCGAGTCCAGTTATACCCTTCCTGCTCACGCGGTAACTGCTGAAATTAACCAGCAAATGATTGATGAAGCTGAGCACCCTTTTGATCCTTTGTTGGAAATAGCCGACAAGAGCATTAAGTTCATTGATGAAAATATTAATGACTATCGGGCGCGACTAACCAGTCAGGTTGATTTCTCTGGAGAAATTCAGGGGGAAAAACAGTTGGAGGTTAAGATCCGCCACGCAAACGAATCGGACGGTTCAGATGTTCCGTTTTCGGTATACACCAAGTTTCTTTCACCCAAGGCAAGCGCTGGTCAGGAAGCGATATGGGTTAATGGTGAGAATGACGGAAATCTGATTGCCCACACAACCGGCATGCTCAATATAAAACGATTCTATTTAGACCCCGATGGTTCCATTGCGATGGAGGGAAATCGGTATCCGATCCGGGAAATTGGATTTCGAAACCTGATCGTAAAAATGGCGGAAATAGGACGGGCAGATCGTGAGTTTGGAGAGTGCCAAGTCACAATCCATCGGCAAGTGAAAATAAACGGATGTGTCTGCACGATGCTGGAAGCGATTCATCCTCATCGACGAGATCATTTTCAGTTCCATATCGCGCGAATTTATATCGACGATGCCCGAAATATTCCAGTTGCCTACGAGGGGTATGGCTGGCCTGAAAGCCCGTCTGATAAACCACCTCTGATTGAGAAATACTATTACACTCAAATCGAATTAAATGTCGGTTTGGAGAACGCTGATTTCTCCTGCGATAACAACGACTACAACTATCCCACCTGGTAGAGGACGCTGTGGGCGCGCGTTGAGAGGAGTTACTTGAGGTTCAACGCTTTGATTCCTTGTTCGAAAACGATGTCTGTTGGAATTCCACGTTGATTGACTCTTTCCAAGTCGGCTTTCAAGATTTCTCCAACAAAGCCCATGTTTTCTGCGAAATTGCGAGCGGCGTCGTAATCCCCGTTCCCCTGAAGCTGAAGGATTTGATCGGATAATTCTGCGATCGCAAGTTTCATTTTATCCATGTTGACGCGATACTGACCTGACTCATTCCGGGTGAAGGCACCCCGCTCTTTGAAAAAGTTGAAGCGGATCATGTTGGCTTTTCCATGGGCACTGCTCGCTCCAAATCGAACGCTCCTGAAAATACCGGCCATGAACGTCACGTAGTAGTCTTCGCGGGTACCTTCTGTGATTTCCCCATTTTCAAGCAGTTTGGAAACCATGTAGAGACCGAGAATATCTGCTTTACCTTCTTCGAGGGCACTGGAGGTTTCCCGCAAGGCCTCACGCACTCTTCCTTTTCCGGTGATCGTGTTCTTAATCCCGAGTCCGTGGGCAACTTCGTGGAACATCGTATTGGAGAAAAAAGCATTGAACGTGATATGTTTTTGTTGGTCAGGAACAATCAATAGTTCGGCGATTGGTACCAGAATTTGATCGAATTTGGCCTGCATTGCATTTTTCAATTGTAGGCGGCGGGAGCCATTTTTTAGTTGTACTTCTTCATCGTTGGGAAGGTTGATCGCGATGGTTTTTGATCCCGAATTACAGTCGCCGGCATAAAAGATAACATCATAAGCGTTGAGGTCAGAGTTAGTGCCAGGAGTTTCCTGTTTATATTTCTCGGCAACGGGTAGCCCTTTTTGAAGCTCCGGGAGCATCGCTGCGTATTTGGTTAGCCGCTCGCTCCAAGACAGGTCTTTGATTAGAACGTAACTCTCACAGGCTGCCTTGTAACCAAAGAGTTGGTCTTCGTAGGTTTCGATTGGACCGATGACAATATCGATGTCGTTTGACTTCATATCCATCCAAGCGAAGTCACTCGGTTGGTATTGATTGGTCACAAGGGCATTACTTCTTGAGAGTAGATAGGCTTTGAAGCCATCGTCTTCGGCCAGTTCGGCAGCTTCGCGAAGTTTCGCTGCAGCAGCTTTAAACTCTGGTTGAAAGTATTCGCTATAGGGGATGGAGTATAGTTCTTTTGTCTTCGGGTTTCTTCGAACCATGGTGTACAGATTCTTTAGATCCGGAGCGGTGGCAACGGCAGTTTCGAACTCTTCCTTGCTCATATCTTTTGGGTAAAAATTGGCTCCCAGTGGTTTGGGGCTTTGACCTGAAATAAATGGACGGTTTTCCTGGAGTCGCTCCCAGGGGCCGTAGTTAATTTTGACGTGTTTTTTTAACGCTTCAGATTTCACAACTTTATCTAGGTCCGCGGGGTCTCCATAGGCTTGCTTCCAAAAAGCCTTATCCATTTCGGTCGCAGCTTCGATTAACAACGGAATCATCTTTTTTTGGTTTTCGGAAAGGTGGCTGAGATCTGCCTCCAATTTTACTTTTACATATTTTGTAAGATTCTTCGATACATCTTCAGAACTTTGTTGAGCATTTGCGTCAGCAACCAGGACGCACAAGATCGAAAGTGGGATCAGAATAAATTGGATTATCGAGTGCACGGTTAACCTCAGTTGAAATTGAGTAATCGGTCGTTGGTATCTGAGTTTACCCCACGATCTTCGAGGGCATAAACGCACCGGTGTATGATAGGTGGAAGGGCCTACTGGTAACAGTTGCTGGAATTCCAATGGAGCGGAGTTTTTTCCGATGTTTTCTGGTCAGGAATCAAGAGGATGCAACCTGGTCGAGGGATTCCCACCGCAAATAAGCGGAGCTTAATTCAGTTTCGATTGACTTTAAGCTGGTCTGTACCTCGGAAATCTCCGAGCCCGGCTTCTGATAGAAATCAGGCGAGCCCATTTGAGAGTGGATCATGGCGATTTGATTTTCGAGTCGCTCAATAGTGGACGGTAATTTTTCGAACTCACGTTTTTCTTTGTAACTCAACTTTTTTGGTTGTTCTGTCTTTCCCGGTTTTGCCCTGCCGCCAGCCTTGATTCTTTGAAGTTCGCCGAGTGGACCTGTTAACGTGACGCGCTCTTGGGATTGCCGTTGCCAGTCGTCAAATCCGCCAACGTATTCCCTTAAGCCGTCGTCTTCAAAAACGAGAGTGCTGGTAACGACGTTGTTTAGAAATGCGCGGTCGTGGCTAACCATCAACACGGTTCCCGTAAATTGTACTAGTTTTTCTTCGAGTAGTTCGAGGGTCTCCGCGTCGAGGTCGTTGGTCGGTTCGTCGAGGACAATTACGTTGGCCGGTTTAGCAAACAGTCGAGCTAAGAGGATTCTGTTGCGTTCTCCACCGGAGAGGAATTTTACCTGTGTTCTTGCACGTTCCGGAGCAAACAAGAAATCTTGTAGATAGCCAAGGACGTGTTTCTTGGTTCCATTGATAAGAATGGAGTCGGAACCGTCGCCGACGTTTTCTTGAACCGTGGCCTCGCCGTCGAGTTGTTCTCGCAATTGATCAAAATAAGCGATTTCTAGATTGGTGCCGGTTTTTATATTGCCGCCAGTTGGCGGTGCAATCCCCAGTAGAACTTTCAGAAGTGTTGATTTGCCAGCTCCATTGGGGCCAATGATCCCAACTTTATCTTCGCGCATGATAGAAGTGTTGAAGTTTGAGAATATAGCTGTATCGTCGTACGCAAAACTGACATCTTTGCACTCCACCACCAAGGCCCCACTCCGTTGTGCTTCGTGGATTTGAAGATTCGAGGTGCCCATTTTTTGTCGGCGGTCACTCCGCTCAACGCGCATGTTTTTCAATGCTCGAACCCGTCCTTCGTTTCGAGTGCGACGGGCCTTGATGCCTTTGCGTATCCATACTTCTTCTTCAGCAAGTCGCTTGTCAAACAACGCGTTCTGCTTTTCTTCGGCGGCCAGGGCGGAATCTTTTCTTTCCAAAAAACTATCGTAACCGCAGGACCAGTCAAAGATTCGGCCTCGGTCTATTTCGAGAATTCGGGTCGCTAGTTTTCTCAGAAACATTCTATCGTGAGTGACGAACATTAGTGATTTATTGAATTTCAACAGGAACGATTCAAGCCAGGCGATGGCTGAAATGTCGAGATGGTTGGTCGGTTCGTCGAGGAGCAGGAGGTCGGGTTTAGATACCAACGCACGCGCTAAAAGGACGCGTCGCTTCATTCCCGACGAGAGGGTTTCAAATGAGTTTTCTCCGTTGATGTCCATTCGCGATAGGACTTGTTCAATATCATTTTCAAAGCGCCATTGTTCCTCCTCTGGGAGAGAATCGTTTTTCAATCCGGTTGCGACGATCGACCTGATGCTCCCCTGGAGGTTTTGTGGGACGTCTTGAGAGAGTTTCGTGACATTGGCATTGGGGGCAAGAATGAGGTCGCCGCTGTCTGGTTCGAGATCGCCACTAATTAAGTTCATTAGCGTTGATTTACCAGCTCCATTACGACCGAGTAAGCCGATCCTTTGGCCCGGTTCAATTTCGCAGTTAATAGAATCGAGTAACGCTGGACCGCGAAACCCAATAGAAAGATCCCGGATTGAGACAAGTGACATTGATAACGATGGCTAAGAAATGAGTTTTTGTAATGCCGCATTCTAGCGTTTGTCGGTTCTTTGTCCCAGTCAGAATCCGGAAGCAGTGAACGCAATTTTTCAAGCTGAAGACGAACGAGCCGACGGGTTTCGGTCTCTTAGCTCTTTACTTACTGGATTCTGTTGCCTTTTTGTCGCCTGGTGGGAGCGGCGGGTAAGTTCTGGCCAGCCTCAATCCGAGAGTCCCTTGGGCCAAGACTGGATTTCGGAGGAATCGCTTACTGATTCGAATCTCAGAAATGGTTGAGTCAAATGCTCCGCCGCGGTACTCACAGGTTAGCGATCGATGGTCGGTCCCATGGTCGACGTAGATCGAAGATTCTTGGTCGCTTGGCAAATCAGGCAAATCAGCGCGGTACCAATCGAGGCACCATTCATTGACATTGCCGAGCATGTCGAACATTCCCGTCGGCCCGGGAAGTAGTTCTCCAACCGGATGAGAGCTGGTTTGAGAATTATTGGCGTACCAAGCGTATTGCTTCGCAAGCGAAGTGTGCTTTCCAAATGGGTAGAGTGTTTCAATATCGCCCCCGCAAGCAAATTCCCATTCGCTTGCCGTCGGCAGACGGTATCCATTACTATTCAAGACATCTTGGTTAGAGAACAGTTCGATCTTGGGGAATTTAGCATTCATCATCGCGAGACTATCAATATCTGGCAATGACGTTTGATCGAGGTTGTTTAGCTCGTTGAGCCAGCGGCAATAGGCTAAACATTTGAACCAGTCGACGTCGGTTACCGGAGAGCGCGGGGCGGCGCTGGCCCGTTTCGTTCTTTGACGCTTGATTCCTTTCAGTCGCACGTCGTACCTTTTCTTCGTTTTTTTGAGCTTGGTGAGTTTTTCTTCGACATCGGAACCCTGCGGGGGGGGAGGTTCTGTTCTGTCTAGATTGGCAATCGCGGTCTCCGTTTCAATTAGCTTTCTTTCATAAAATCCGCAGAGGTGCTCTTCAAATTCAGAAAATTGCTGATGAGTGACTTCAAAAATGCAGATTCCAAACCGACGAGGGATTGCCTTTTGATGCAACGGTTCATCGGAAACTAAATCTTTATCAAAGGGAGGCTCATAGTTTGAATCACCGTTTAATCCCATTTGAAAATTGGATACCGAATCAAAAATCGCAAACGTGTTGCCGATCAAATCGACATGCCAGTTCATGCCTCGTCTGGGAGATTCACTGCGTAAACTATATTCCCAAGCCTTGAGTTGATCGCGATAGCCCCAATTCAACAGCAGATTGCGGGCACATGAGTGCACTCTGGCGTTGGTGTGTTGATTGAAAATTTCTGATAGCGGTTGTTTAAGTTTCTCTTTCTCAGAGTCAAATATCTGATTAGGTTGATACAGGCTGAGCGCCATTAAGACTCCGGCAAGCACGTCGGGCGTGGATGACTTCCAGTTGGTAATGATCGGCAAGAGGTGTTCCGAAGAAGTCGAGCTTTGAGAGAGACGCTCAATGAGTGCATGGGCGGCCGAGGGATCGGGTCGGTCGGTCAGCAGATCCCAATGGGAGTAAGACTTGAGTTGAATGGCTACCGTTGCCAGGTTCGCTGTTTGAGTTGCTAGGTTTGTGTCAGATTTTTCGTTGCGGGTAACTGCTGAAATCGCTGAATTTATTTTTTGGATGGCAATCTCGGCGTTTTCAGCCAGTGCTGCTTTTAAGAAAGGGATTTGCTCCGGACGGGCATTGGCGACCAAGTCAACAAGGTAGTCGATGTCCTCACTATACAAGTTCGCAATAATGGCGGCAGCCCGTCTTGAGAGGTCCTGATTGCTGTTGTCTCGCCGATGGAAGGCCGTGTGAAATGGTTTTTTGAGTATCCCTTTGATGGGCACAAAAGCTTCGATCCATCGACTCGTTTCGATCGCATCGACCGAAGTTAGGATGCCGGTAATATCCGGAGCAAGGTTGTCCCACTCGGAAGCCTTCGGGGCATAGCTCGCTAAAGCTGCACCGGCTCGAAAACGCCGGTCTCTTGAATTTTCACCGGCCGGGTCATTTAATTCACGCCAAAGCGTCGGGGTGATTACATTTTTTTGTGCAAGTAATAAATTTCGGCAGACGTAGAAATCGTCGGCGTCCGCGGTTAACAGAAATTCAATGAGCTCGACTGCCAATTCGTTTTTTCGATCTAGGTCGTCTTCGAGTGCGAGAACCGCCATGGTCAATCGCATTTTGGGCGTCGTGTTCTCGATGGAATTGTCTAGTTGACTGTTTAGCTTTTCCCAAATGGAGGGTTTGAACGGAGCGAGGTTCTTGAAAATTTCCGGCAACTGAGTCGCTTTCGCCGTGGTTATGGATCTCAGTTGTGTCGTGGCCCTCGCCTGCTTCTCGCGGTAGGCTGAAATCGCAAAAGAAGTCGAGACAATCGTTCCGGTCAAGAGGGCGACGGCGGTTGCTGTCGCTAGACTCGCAATTGTTTGATTTCTTTTGGCCCACATCCATCCGCGTGCGAGGGGCCCAATGCGGCGGGACTCGATAGGTTGGCCATCGAGATACCGAGTCAATTCATCGGCAACCTGACGAGCCGTTTGAAATCGTTGGTCAAGGTCGCGAGTTAAACATTTCTGGCAGATCGTTTCGATATCGACTGAGATTCCACGATTAAGTTTACGTAGCGGTGGTGCGTCTTGATTGCGGATAGCAAATAGTAAATCAGAGAGTTGTCCTTTGAACGGTTTTTCGCCAGAAATCATTTCGAAAAGCATGATTCCGAGGCTCCAGATATCGGTTCGCTGATCTGCCTCATTCGCTTTGCCGGATGCTTGTTCCGGGCTCATGTACATTGGGGTTCCGAGAATCGAACCATCAATCGTCAAATTGGTGTCGTCTTCGATTGAGCGTGCACATCCGAAATCTGCGATATGCGGATGGCCTTCGGGATCGAGTAGCACGTTATCGGGTTTAATGTCTCGATGGATAATGCCCTGATGATGGGCGTAATCGAGCCCAATGGCAATTTCTCGAATAATATTGAGCGTCTTTTCGAGGGAACGGGTTTTTGAATCGCTGATGTAAGATTTGAGTGTCGCACCTTGGACGAACTCGTAAACGATTACATTTTCTCCATCGATTTGTCCGTATTCATAGACGGGGATGATGTTAGGGTGTCGAAGTTTAGCTGCGGCACGGGCTTCTCGTAGGAACCGCTGGAATTGGGTGCGTCCAGAAATCGCCTTAGCGACTTTGATAGCCACAATTCTATCGAGTTGTGGATCACGCGCCTCAAACACTTTTCCAAATGTACCTTCGCCAAGCAGGCGTATGATTTGGTAGCGCCCGATTGTCTCCATGTCTTGGGGGTGACGATTGTTTTCTTGTCGATGAGGATCAACCGCTGCCTGTTCGAATCCCGTGCCGCTGCGGTTTGCAATGGGAATGCTGGGGAGCGTTGCGTCATTTTGTTCCGTTGCGTTCTCGCGAAGCGAAGGCGCAGTTCGATCAACATCAAAATCAGTCTTATTCTCCGTTGTTTTATTGACCGAGTTGGCACTCGATTCAACCGTTTGGTCAACTGTCGAGGTGGGGGACAGTTCGTGACTCGAAGGCGAACTGTCACTTGAGGGCGAGCTAGGCTCTGGAATAGTGCCTGCATGCAACAGCGCCTCTGACGACGTCGCCGATAGATTCACAGTGACATCTTGGTGGCCGACTGTCCGCGTGTCATTAACGGTGGGGAAGTCGTCGGCGGTGGTTCTATTAAGATTGACGGTGGCTTCACCGTCATTGGCTCCGTCTGTCCCAGGCGGAACCTGCTCGGCATTCTCTTGATCTAATTCGCGATCGTCATTTGATCCGGAATCGCTTGGATCAGAACCCATGGTTGTTACCGTTTAAAATGATGTCATGGAAAACTGACAGTTAAACAAGCACAATTATGGGTCGATGTTGCACTGTTTCTCTAGTCGTAGGCGTGTTCAATCCAATGGGGATACTGGAGATTGCGGCGGGGTTGGGTTGTCATCTCCCTGAGTTGCTAATGCTGTTGTGCCGACAGCCAATCCCGCGATGCCTAATAGGCTTCCGATGCCCCCTCCACCAAGCGATGAGCCACCGGATCCGCCACCTCCGCCAGAGTTGTTGGTGGATTGGGCGAAATTGGAATCGCCGGGAGCTTGCGTCATCCCCATTTGAGCAGAACTTGAATTATTATTATTGCTGTTGTCGCCCCCCCCTTGAGAAGCAAACATTTGTTGCCGCATGTTAACCACGTTGGAAACTTGCTGTTTGACGACTGCAATGTCGTTTGGGTTGGTGATAAAGGAAACTGACAAAGCGTTGCGACGAGGGATTTCACTCTCAACTCGGTGGGAAACAAAATGAGTCTTTGAATTGCGGTCAGTGTCGTTTGTTGCAGCGTCAGCTTTTCGGCTTGTCAGTCGAACTGACATCGCGGCGAAGCCATCATTGCCGGCAATAATTAATCCGTAAACGCCGGGATCAATGTCCTCGACTGTGAACTTTCCATTGGGTTCGACTGTGACTCGCGCGATTTCGATATCGTCCTGAATTAGGAATACATTCATTTCCGAGAGTTTGCCTGGGGTTCCATCTGGGGTTGCGATCGGCTGAACGCTGCCGGTGAAACTGCCGTCTGCGGTAAGTGGGTGATTAAATCCTGAGGCAATTTCGCTCGCTTCACCGACCGAAGTAGCATCGTCTGAATCTTTGTCGACCTCCACTATCTTGTTTTCGGGAAGGTAGTTCTGGCTGATTCGTTGAAGGGTCTGGAATTCCGGGGGAACAGCAGCCGCGTCAATCTGAAGTCCCTTAGACACGATGGCGTTGGTCGGCACGTTAAAGTGCGAAACGTAGTAGGCTTTTACACGGCCTGATGGATTCAGGTCTGGATTGTTGAAATCGGTAAGATCTTTGGCTTTGATTTTCGGTAAGATATTTACCCCGTACGCAAGGAATCCATTTTGTCCGGCAGCCAATAACGTGTAGGTTCCTGGGTCGACGTTGTTGAGGGTAAATTTTCCGTCGTAATTGGTGGAAGCTTCTCTAATCGCAATTCCATTTTGCAATAACGAGATGTTTAGTTTTCCGATCGGAATGGTAATTGAACTTTGTGGTTCGATGCCGGAGATTCGTCCGTCGAGATTACCTTGCTCATTGGTCGTGATCCAATGCGTGTTAACCAAATCACTTATCGGCTCGTCGTCTTGCAGTTGAAGTGAATTCTCGGCTTCGGAAACGAGCACCTGAGTTCGGGCGATGTACGTTTTCCCGTTGTTAGTCGCGAGCACGTGATCCAGGGTCAGCCCGATGTTGAGCATGATCGCCGGCAATGCAATAAACCAGTATCTTTTGAATCCATCACGAACTAGCGTGTTGAAGTGGGGTTTATCGCCCTGAGAAGAGGGGGATGTTGGCATCGAAAATCCGATCTCGGTGATTTAAGAAAAATGAGAGGCCATTGACGGGGGAATTGTCGTCAAAAGGGCTGTTATAATCGTTATTCAGTTTAATCAAAATAAGACGTTTGGTGGAGAATTTTCGTCAGAATCTTCAAATATGAGAAAAATGAGGCGTTTTTGATAACACCCCCAAAGTGGGGCTGTAAAGACGGCTCAGTTGATTAAGCGAGTTTTTCCCTTGGAATTGGGCAGATCGAGAAGGCGGACGCGTAGCGATTCGCGATTTTTCTTACCGTTAAGTTGGAAATGAAAGCTGTGTTTCCCCGGTCTTAAATCTTTGATGATTTTGGCCGCTTGGAGGTTATCCTTCTGGCCATCAAGGGTAATTCGAAGTCCCGTCCCGTTCTCGACGGCAATGCCAACCGCACCGGCTTGAGTTACCTCGAAATCGAAAGCGACGTTATTTCCTTTCACATCTGCCATCGGGAGCGAGCCATCGACGCGGCTGTAAATTGTTTGGTCTTCTGAAGTGACCCAGCGTCGTACCCAAGATTCCGGCGAAACTCGGTAAGGGCCTTCTTTGCCAAGTTCTGAAAGAAAAGAAACGAGATCCAGGAAATCAACTCGATCAAGCGTTGCGACTGCATCGGTGGGCATTAGCGATTGGTTACTGATTTTCTGTTCTTCTATTTCTTCATCAGAGAACACAAGTTCTTTGTTTTCCGCATCTCGGAGTGTGACTTGGCTGTCGGATTGGCTGATCAGCTTTCCAGAGAAAAGCCGACCATCATCGGTGAGAATGGTTGTCGTATGATAGCCTTCCTTGATTTTCGCGTTTGGGTTGACGAGCGACTCGATGATATAGTCCATCGGCGAGCTGGATCCTAGGGAAATTAGGTCGGGCCCAACAATGCCGCCGCTTCCCCCGATCGCGTGACACTTAATACAGCTGAGGTTATCTCGGCGGTAAACGGTTTCGCCACGTGAAGCGTTCCCGGTTTGCTGGACATCTTTAATCAGTGCATTTAATTCTGCTTCCGAAAATTTCATCTTAATTTTTCGGTTGCGCAATGCTCCAATTGCATCGGATAAAGGTTTAGCCCTCTGGCCCGATTTATTCAGTAACGTAACGAGGGCTTGTTTGGATTCCGCGTTTAGATCAAGGTCACGAAATTCTTTGACAAGTTCGGCGACTCCATTTTTTCGATTGATGAAAACTTCGATGATACTGTAGTGTTGTTTGATTTCCTTTGGAGAAAGCTGACGCATAAATTGAGTTGTCAGCTTCGCCGCCATTTGTGTATTGACGCCGGCAAGTAATTTGATGGTAGGGGCGATTAATTCCTTCGGTTGATTGGGGTCGAGTGCAATCGCTTCTAAGGTCTGAGTGTCACCAAAGGCAGCGAGGCCCTTGATCGCCTGCAGTCGCAACTTGTTGGGGGTCTCACTCGAGCCCAACGCGACCAACTTGAGTTCATCCTGTAACGCTTGGATTTTCCATGCTCCCGCAAGATTCATTGTGGCGGGGTGTTTTTTGAAAAGTGATTTAAGTTCCTCTGGTGCAAAACGAACGCGGACCTTTCGTTTTTTTGAAGCATCCAGTAGAGCCACGATGGTGGGATTTGTGAGAGTCGGTGTTGCGAGAGCGAACTCAAATAATTGTTTTAATTGGTTGGCGTTGCCGCGTTGGCCAATCAGTTGGATGATTTTTTGCTCGTTTTCCTGACCTGGTAGTGTCTTTAGCATTCGCATTAACGGGCCAACGGCTTGATCGGAATTAACAACGGAAAGAACGTCAATCAAAGACGCTGGAGAATTTCCAATCGCATTGCTTTGGAGCTTGCCTAGCCAATGAGATTGGGTGTCTTTAAGCGCTTGAGTCAAAAGGAATTTGGTGTATTGATCCTGCTCCGTTTCGAAAAATTTGAAGAGGACCTCTGCGGTTGACGGATCGCAACTGCGTCGCCATGTATTAATCGCTTCGAGTTGGACTTGTGGATGTGAGTCGCTGAGCATCGCTATTACCCAAGCTTGGCATTGGGCATTGGGAGTGGATTTATTTGAGATCATCCGCAGCGTCGCGGCACGTACGCGATAGTCCGCCGCATCGAGCCCGTATTTTATTTGGCGGTTAGATAGCTGATTGAGAGCGTCCAAAGTCCAGAGTGCTTCGAGTTGCTCTTTGGGATTCGGGGAATTCATTAAATTCTCAATCGGCGCTGCAACGTCATCAAAAAGGGCGGTGTGTGCAATTAAAATCCGGTTTTTTAATTCGACTCTGGCTTTGAACCGATTCCATTGTTCGGGAAGTTTCATGAACTGGATCAGCTCCAGCGGGGTTGCCTTTGCGAAATTGGGTGAGCTAACGAGTTGACGGTCGTTTTGGGTAACTCTCCAGATGCGGCCGTGTTTATAATCCCGCCGAGAATCTCGGAAATCAATTTCACCATGATTGATAATTGGGTTGTACCAATCGGCGATGAACAGCGAGCCATCCGGAGCCATTTTCAGATCGACAGGTCGAAAGGCGCGGTGATCGGATGACATCAGATCGGGCAGTTGTTTCGATGTGTATGCCGCGCCATCGGGATTGACGGTAAACCGATTGATTCGATTTCCACGAAAGTCGTTTGTCACGAGGTTGTTTTGCCAACTGTCTTCAAAATGCGGGCCGGTAATAATCTCTAATCCGCAATGTTTGGGTTGACCGGGATTCATGCCGCGTAGCGTTTGTGAAAATCCAACGGCAGATTGGTAGGCGATCCCGGGAAATGCGTAGTTGATTCCCCAACCGCTGGCGCCGTCGGTCGCAAACCCCTGTCCCCAGTCGTCAAAAATGTGTCCCCATGGATTCACTAGCCCCCGCATTGAAACGCTTGCCGTGACCGTTTGCGGGTCGAATCTCCAGATGCCCGAGCCGAGTAGGCGTTGGACCCCGTGGGGAGTTTCTAGATGTGAGTGGATATAAATTGACTGGTTAAAGTAAATGGCGGCATCGGGACCCCAGCGAAATGTGTGAACAATGTGGTGCGTGTCCTCAGTGCCGAATCCTGAAAGCACCACGCGTTTGTGGTCAGCTTTGCCATCCCCATTGGTGTCTGAGAGATGAATGATCTCAGTCGAATTGGCGACATAGGCTCCCCCCATTTCATCTGGGAGGACTGCCGTGGGAATCAACAAGTCATCTGCGAAGATTGTCTTTTGATCAGCTTTGCCGTCTCCATTGGTGTCTTCCAAAACCACGATTTGATCGTTGGGAATGGCTCCAGGTTTAATCTGCGGGTAGATCGGACTGGTCGCAACCCACAATTTTCCGGAGTTGTCAAAGTTCATATGGATGGGGTTGGCAACCATCGGTTCGGCGGCGAAGAGATTGACACTGAGACCGTCTGCAAGGGTGAAAGAACCTCTTTCCTGCTCGGGCGTAAATGCTTCAAAAGTGAGCTTGATGGGGTCAGGAAGCGGCGGTGGAGGAGGGAGTGTTTTTCCTTGAGCCGCTCTCTGGATACGTGCCACCGCCTGGGCGATCAACGCATCAAACTGATTGATTTCCTTTGCGTTTTGCCCTTGCTCGTGCTTTCGAAAGCCGCGCAGGTAAGTTTCGTTTTGAGGCCGGTAGCGGTGGAAAAAGAGTTGGTTTTTCGCGAATATTTCTTTGCGAGTTTTTTCAAAGTTCGCGGCGGATGCCCCGTTCCGAGACCCAGAGAAAATCTCATCGGCGAGGCGATTGCTAATTTCTAGATATCCGGCTTCGGTGAATCGAATGGAATCATGAGTCAGCCAGTTTTGCTTGTCGTTTCCGGATTGAAACAATTCACGGGAAAGAGAGAATAGGTCGACAAATCTGATTTTTGGGTCGCGGAGTGAGTCGACAAAATCTGAGAGATACTCCGATATTTTTGCTCGTTTCTGATTAGCTGGCTGGGGATCAATGCGACCGTCTCGGGTGGCTTCGACAGCCGGATGTGAGAGAACGGTAATGTTAGCACAGCGTTTTTTTAATTCATCGAATAAGTTCTTGAATTCAGTCTGGAAAGGTGCGGGTTCCGAATTAGCGCCGTAACAGACGATGATTTGAGTCGGTTTAATTCGGTCGAGTTCTTCAAGGAGGCGACGGAAGCCTTCTGCTGCGCCTCCAAAATACCCTCGGGCAATTGCTGACGGGGTATCACCCGCCCAGCCTAAATTTATAAAATCAATTTGGCGATCGGGCCACCGCAGGGTGAGTTCCGTTTCCAAATAGTTGTACTTGATTTGTTGCTCGATGAACTCCGAACCGAGAAAGACAACGCGGTCCCCATTTTGAAGCTCAGGTTTTTGATCTTGTCCACAAGCAGTGTTAAATAAAAACAGTGCCGAGAAAATCAAACATAATTGAGAGACTGGTTTTGGGAGGCAAAGTGTATTCATTAGAATTCAATAAATTGGATGACTGTGTAAACGACAAACGAAGTGTTTGTATTAAAGCAAGAGAGTATAGCGGACGCCACTTGAAAGAGGTGGGGTGGCCATCTGAAAGATCACCTTTGATTGCAAAAAGTTAAGCGAGTAGCCAAGCGGTTGTCGGGGATTCCGCGACGCATTTTAAGTGGTGGATTTCCATGCGGACAAAAAAACACCCCTTTGGTCGCAGGCCGACCGAAGGGGTGTGGATGTTTTTTGATTCGCAACGAGATGGGGGTTACGAGAAGAGGCCCATGATTGGCTCGCCTTTGTCAGCCACAGTAAATGGCCGCATGGACGGCGACATGGTCTTCTTATCCAGCGGGATTCCCAACGCGGTGGCAATGGTGGCGTTAAAGTCAGGAACGGTCACGGTGTTGTCGACAACCTCCCTGCCCTCTTCGTCTGTTTTCCCATATTTTTGTCCGCCCTTGATTCCGCCGCCGGCGAGTAAGCAACTGAATGCTTGTGGGTAATGGTTACGTCCATTGTCTCGTTCTTGGAAGATTTTGGGCGTTCGGCCAAATTCTGTTGCTAACACAACGAGTGTTGAGTCGAGCAGGCCACTGGACTCAAGGTCAGCTAAGAGCGAAGCGAGCGCCTGATCAAGGACGGCCCCTTTTTCTGCGACTTTGCCAAAGTTATCGCCGTGCGTGTCCCAGCCGCCATTGTTGACTTCGACGAATCGAACCCCGTTTTCAACAAGGCGTCTCGCTAAAAGGCAGCCTTGTCCAAAAGGATCGCGACCGTAGCGATCGCGAACCGCGTCGGTTTCTTGTTTCAGGTCAAATGACTCTAAGTCCTTACTCTTCATCAACGAAACAGCTTCGTCGTACATTGACGCGTATGCCCTGGCTTCTTTGGTGTCATAGCTGGAGGCAAACGAGCTGTTCATTTCTTTAAGTTTTCGTAGACGGGCGCCAAATCGACTGTTGGTTACTCCATCGAGCAATTTACTATATTGCAATCCCGATTCTGGATTCCCGATTGGCAGTGCTGCATACTCGGACTCCAGAAATCCTCCGCCCAAACCGCCGCTGCTACCGCCAACTTTGACATTGGCAGGAAGGCCTGGATTGAGTTTCCCAAGATGCTTTGACGACCAGGCGCCCATGTCGGGATGCTTAATTGTGCCGCGAAGGAAATAGCTGGTGTGCATGAAATAGTTCCCTTGGGCGTGGGCGCCTTGGGTCGAATTCATGGAATTAATTACTGCAACGTTGTGCATTTGTTTCGAGAGCAAAGGGAAAAACTCACTGACTTGCACGCCGTCTGCACTGGTCTTGATTGACTCTACCGGGCCCTGGGTTTCGGCTCCGGGTTTTGTGTCAAAGGTGTCTAGGTGACTCATGCCACCGTTCATGTACAGATAAATCACCGCCTTTGCTTTACCGGGACGATTAACTGGCTGTCCTGAAGCAAGCGACGAATTCCCCAAACCTGAGAGCAACGGAATCGCGCCAACTCCTAGCAAAGACTTGGCGGCACCACTGACAAAGGCACGTCGATTAAAGGGATCTTTGATGGTCATTTTTAAATTAGCCTCGTAATATATTCGATTGATTCGCAGACGACTCAATGGATGAACTTAACTGATAAATGGGGTGGTTTTACTTGATGAAAATGAATTCGTTTGAGTTAGCCAGGGTCCAAATAAGATCGGTGTAAATCTCTTTAATTTTGGCCTGATCCTTACGCTTGGACGCATCGTCAAAATCTTTTTCCCATGCGCGAGATTCTTTTCGAGTTGGCTTTCGGTTAAGCATCGAAAGAAAGATCGATTCGGTGCATTCTTTTCCGGACTTCGCATTCAACGCGGTTTGCATCAATACGCTACTGGAGTCGGTGGCGATTTTTTGTTCGACGTAACCGTTCATCATCGCAAGGACTTGGGTGACGGCTGGTTCGGTATTCGAGTTGTCAATCTGTTCTCGGTCCGACTGGCCAAATTCACGAAGGAAGTGCCCGACTGGAGCTGGTGATGTTAGTTCCGAGGATCGCTTAAGTGAAGTGCTGGTGCGTTTGCGGAAATTGGCTAACACTTTCGCTTGTTCAATGCGAAGTTTTCGTTCTAGTCCCACGTTTTTCCGCTTCTTTGCCATCTGGATCTCTCTGCCGATCTTGGCGCGTTGGGCAGTCAATTTTTTATACTCTGGGGTGTCTTTGTAGTTGCGTTTCTTGTTTTTTGATCGATCCGACGCGTCGGCAACGAATTTTAAAATTTCGTCGGTGTTCATGTTCTTGAGCCGCTCGAATAATTCGTAGGAGTCGTTGATTCCAACCGATGCGTAGTTCCGATTGGTGGGGTAGTACCTTTGGTCGATTTCCGGGAGTGTCAGAGTCAGGAGTGAATCCCAAATTTGCTCGGCTGAAAGTCGACGGACAATCGGGCCGTTAAAATTAAATTCTGAGACTTCAATGATGTCTTTGTCGTAGGCTTTGGCCTGGTAAGTTTTCGAATTATAGATCGCCCTTAGGAATTGTTTCGTGTCGAACTTGAGGTCGATCATTGTCTCGGTGAGATAATTCATGAGCTCTGGGTTGGAGGCCACGGTCGCATCCTCAATGATGTCTACAGGCTCAATTAAAGCGACGCCAAAAGCCGTTTTCCAGAGACGATTTGAAATGACTTTTGCGAATCTAGGATTGTCAGCATCGGTGAGCCATTCACCGTAAGCCATGCGTGAACTTATCGGGATGGCTCCTCGGATGGCTGCTTGCTGGGTATTATTTCGGGATTTAACCGGAGCCGTTTTCTTAGGAAGCTTGGTGTCGACCAATGGCTTGCCTTCGAACATGGTCTTACCGATTACGATTTCTCCGTCATAACCATCATCTCCGAGGAAGTTCTCCGGCAAGCGAGCCAAGCCTGTTCCAGAGCCTTCGACACCGTAACTAAGGGTTTGGCCCATCCGATTGAAGAGTCCTCTCTGGTTGGCGGGGATGTCTTTTGAGCGATACATCTTTCTGATTTGATTGGCTTTTGCGGAAGTCTCTTTAGCCCGGTATTGAAGTCCGCCAGTGAATGCGACCATTTCAAAGTATTGTCGTTGAGTCCATTTGTCGAATGGATGGTCGTGGCACTGGGCACATTCAAGCCGCGTGCCAAGGAAGATGCGAATGGTGTTGGACATGTTGTCTTCGGGCATGTTGCGATCCCGAAGATAGTATCCCACGGATCCGTTGCCACGCTCGAGGTTAGGCCCCTGTGATGAAACGAGTTCCCGCACGAATTGATCATACGGTTTGTTTTCTTCCAATGAATCTTTGACGAAATCGATGTAGGAAATGCCGTCAACATTGCCGGGTAGCCGCGATTTAATCCTCAAAAGATCGGCGTAAAAATTAAACTGATGGCTAACAAATCCGTACGAATCGAGGAGGTCATCGATCAAATCTGCCCGTTTGTTTTTGCTGCTGGATTTTAGAAAGCGTTGGGTCTCATCAATACTTGGGATCCGGCCAACGATGTCGAGGTAGGCTCGGCGAAGAAAAACTTCGTCGGATGAGAGTGGATTGAGCTCTTGGCTCTTGGAAGACAATTGAGCGGCAACAATCGCGTCGATCTGATCGCTGATTTCGAGAATTTTTGTTCGAGGGATCGCGCTGGTCGAGCGGCGAGCGCTATTGTTCTCGTTCGCCGCCGCGGGCAAAGCAAACAAAGTCAGCAGAGCACCGATAAGGACAGGTTTCATTGTTGTTAGTTGCATCTAAGTTATCCTGATTTCTATGAGCCAGCACTGTTTGCCAAATCTTACCTCGTACATCAGATGTAAAGCGGGGTAATATTATTGAAATTCATGTCATATAAAGTCAAATTATAGGGATCTAATCGACCGAATCGAAGTCTGCTACCGATAGTTTTTTTGAAAACGCATTTGTTGATTTGACGCAACATCCAGAATTGGTTGATCAATCGTTAAAAACCTTGAAAATTGACGGAAAGTTTAGCCGTAGAGGGGATTAGGGTGGTTGATTTGAGGGGTTTCCGCTTAAATTTAGTAAATAACTGGGAAACTCAATGGACCTTGGGAACGTATCATCGGAGATGACAGTCCAAAATATTGCTGTCCGCCCGGGAACCCGCCGCGTAAGTCGCTAGAATAGGGTCGGAGGTCATCGTTGTTCCACCGTTCCGAAGAATTTGAATTAGTGATTGAATCCTCGAAATAAAAAAACATAGGTTTTATGATGAAACGACGTGCACGAACCAAACCGCGGAGACGCCGCAATCGACTCGACTTTCAAAGCCTTGAGCCGAGGCGATTGCTTGCCGGAGATGACGTGGCCCCCCACCAGGTTGCGGGGGTATTGCCTGTGTCGACGAATCTCGTTGTTAACGGGGACTTTCAAGATGTGGTCGCGGGCGGTGATCGTTTTTTTCATGAGACAGAGGTTGAAAGCTGGGAAGCGTTCGATGCCGATACTGGTCAGCAAATCAACATTTTTGAATATAACGTCGCAGGTTATGAGAACGTGTTGGATCTCGATTCGACCTCAGCTCAATTCGATCGTGTGTTCCAGCGGGTGGACACAGAGGCTGGTGCGGAATATCTAGTGACATTCGATTATCGGAACCACCCGACCGTTGATGTCGCGGCTTCACCGAAAACCAATGATTTTGAAATTTGGTGGGACGGAAATCGGGTTGGTACCTATACCGGCGGCGATTCTTGGAACACGGGGGCGATCGTTGTGACTGCCGGTGATCTAGCCACAACCGTATTGCTGTTTTGTGAAATCCAAGAGGACGGCTTTGCTGGCGGTGATGGACGCGGTGCGTTGTTAGACAACATTCGTGTCGTTGCGGCAAATTCGGTGGGTGTCTCTAACGGCAGTTTTGAAACAACGGATGATTCAGGCAGTGTTTTCTATAAGCCGGACCAAGTTGATAGCTGGGGGGCGGTCGCGGCGACGAATCCTGACCGCTGGTTGAAAATTTTCGAGGGTAACGCTGACGAAGGAAACAAGTATCTAAACCTCGATACGACCGAGACCCATCGTGATATCGCTTATCAAGATTTAACCACAGAAGTGGGGGCCTCTTACTATGTTACTTTCTCGATGAAGACAGATGGAGATCAGTCTGTTAGTTCGGATGAATTGCGGGTGCGATGGAATGGTGAGTGGGCGACGACTGTGTTTGGCACGGATACTTGGGAGACCTACGCCGTCATGCTGACCGCGGACTCAGACACGACAAGATTGACGTTTTTGGAACCAGGTGAATCGACCGGTGATGGTTCCGGACCACTGATTGATGACATTCAAGTGTTCGTGGTCGGGGATCAGACTCTTTCCCTCGATTTTGATGAATCGACTTCGGGGAGTGATGGAGCTTTCACTTATTCACCCGGTACTGGGTCGCGGGTGATCTCTTCGGACGTGGTTATTAATCACGCCGGAGACGGTGGCTTGACTTCTGCGGTCGTGACGCTCAACGGCGCGGTTGACGGGAGCAGTGAGCTACTCGCGGTACTGGCTAGTTCTGTGCCGACCAATGGGCAGGGGCAACCTCTCATTGCAATTACCAACTACGACTCTGCGAGCAATCAACTCACACTTACGGGGACTGCCACCGCGTTGGACTATCAGCAAGTTATTAGGACTTTGCACTACTTTAATGCATCTGACAACGTGACGGCGTCGGATCGTACAGTCACGGTGGCGATTTCTGATTCGAGCTTGCCTGCTGGACGGGACACTGTCTCGGCTTCGGTCGTAGTTAGTATTGAGACGGATCAATCCTTGATTGATGCTGCGATTATCAGCAAGTACATCGCGGATAACAATCTTGACGCTTACTTAGTTTCTGAGGGGTTGTACGCGGTAGTCGACGAACCCGGTGCGGGGCAGAATCCGACGATCAATTCAACGGTTCGAGTGAGCTACGATGGTAAATTCATTGAATTAAACGCTCAAAACAAGTTGGTTGATGGAGACTCGTTCGATGTAAGTTCCGCAGCTGGAATTACTTTTAGCCTTCAAAATGTGATTCGAGGTTGGCAGTTGGGGATTCCCGAGTTCAAGACCGGTGGCTTTGGGAAATTGATCATTCCATCATCCTTGGCTTATGGTCCAAGCGGTTCGGGTAGTATTCCGCCGAATGCAGTCTTGGTGTTCGATGTTGAATTAATTGAAATTGTCGCTTAAAGGAATCGACTCGGCGGACTTCCAAAGCCTGCTACTGTGATCGTCTACTTTAAAAGTGCACACTTAGTTCCCTGCTTCATTCAATGATGGATGAGGCGGGGATTTTTTTTAGTGGTTGGGCGCGGTGTTGGGCGGGCTAACGTATGCTGGAATGGCGAATGCGACTTGTTTTCCTTTTTCTTTTGGAGGGATGATTGTGGATTGTTTTTTTTCCGTTTGTCGAATTCCTGTGTTTTTTTCCGTCGCGAGTTTGGTTCTATTGTCGGTTTGCGCTTTTGCGGTCGACGCTCCGCGAGATCATCTAGGTGAATCAGTTTCGAGTTACGGTCAGTGTTCTTACGGGCAACTGACGTTCGAAAGTAAGGACCAAGTTAGGTGGGACGAAGGAGGGAATGATCTTCCTCGTACCGAAAGTTTGTCGACAATTTACCGCCGACTTGGTGGTTCGCAGCGGCCAACGTTAGTGAACTTATTGAACTTGCTAGGAGCAAATGGGTGGGAGCTAGTCCAGCGGGAAGATGACACGTGGACATTTAAGCGTTAACGGCTGACGTCGGTTCGGCTGACGTCGGTTCGGCTGACACATCGCTAAAATTAAGAGGGTGGATTCACCGTTGGCGCTGTTGGCGCTGTTGGGCATTTTTTCGTCACTTCGCTGGCTCGGTCCGTGAAAAGCAGTTTGGAAGATTTGAATCCCATTGATCGTCGCCAATATCTCTGGGCTTGGCTAAGACAATCTTTGATTCGGTGTTGTAACATTTCGGCAATTTCTTCGTCCGCTAGATCCTTGTATTGTTCGAAACGGATCGGCTCGGCCATTACCGTATGAATTCTACCTGGAATCGGAATTTTTGAGTTGCGAGGAAATGATTGGTAGGCTCCATCGAATGCGAGCGGCATTAAAGTTGCCTTGGAGCGTCTGGCAACCGCACAGAAACCCAGCATCAGAGGTAAAAGTTCTCCATCGATGGTGCGGGTGCCTTCCGGGAAAATAACAACTGATTCTCCTTTTTTGAGTCGCCGCAAAGTCTCTTTCATTCCACCGACTCCGGTCCCTTCGCGATCAATGGGAATCGTATCATTGAATTTGAGGATCCATGCGAGAAAGGGTGACCGAAATAAACTTTTTCGGCCTAAATAGTTCACCGCGTGGGGGCAGGCAATGCCAATGATTAAGGGATCGAGGTAACTTTGATGATTTGAGCAAATCAGCATTCCCCGGTCATCCGGATAATACTTAATCTTGTGGACACGAATACGATAAACGAGGAATAAAAAGAAACGAAAAAACCAGCGGATGAATGTTTGTCCCAGATCTACAGCTAAAGGTCGGCGGCGTTTTTTCTTGGTGGACATTGGAGGCGAGCAGAATCTTGGTGCAAGAATTGAGGGCAAGCGTAGCGTAGTTTTTCGTTGAGGTAACTCGTTAACCTTGCTGAACTGGATGAGAGCAGTCGACAGCGGGATGATTGATCTTAGACTATAATCCGATGCTTCGCAGGTCTTCTCTGGGTTTTCCTTGGGATCGACGGTTTTTAAAAGATTGGACATGGAAATTGGAAATTGGATCGACCGTTATTGAGGACACGTTCGCGGAAGCATTTACTATGCATTACGGTCGAATTATCGTAACTGGACACAGTCGAAGGTGGCTTGAATCGGCGGTTCATTCGTTTTGCGGTTATGGGAGTTCGGTCATCGGCTGCGATGCGGAAGTCGGTGTGGAGCAATGGATGAAGTCGTCTGATACCCCCGATGGCCGGATGGGCGTGAAAATTTTGGTTTTCGGTTTTTCTCTAAAAGCGGTGCAGGCAGCGTTGATTAATCGCACCGGTCAGTGCTTAATGACCTGTCCGACGACCGCCGTGTATGCCGGAGACGAGGCCGAGAGCACGGAGGATTCTGGGGTAGCTGAACGGGTGCCGTTGGGTAAGCACTTGCGTTTTTTTGGAGATGGTTACCAGAAAAGTAAATTGATTGGAGATCGCCGGTTTTGGCGGATCCCAGTCATGGACGGGGAGTTTTTAGTCGAGGATTCGGTGGCGATTCAAAAGGGAGTTGCCGGTGGGAATTTTTTGATTCTGGCCCGGGATCAGGCTGCGGGGTTAGGGGCGGCGGAGAGAGCTATTGGTGCGACAGAAGTGCTGGCCGGAATCATGACTCCGTTTCCGGGCGGAGTTGTGCGAAGTGGAAGTAAAGTGGGGTCGCGTTATCCATCGCTGAAAGCGTCGACGGCGGATCGCTATTGTCCAACATTGCGCGGCAGGGTTGAGTCTGATTTGCCTGAAAACGTAAATTGCGTTTACGAGATTGTTATAGACGGCACGTCGCGTGAAGCGGTTGCCCGGGCAACAAGGGCTGGGATTGAGGCTGCTGCGGGGGACGGAGTAGTGTCAATCGGCGCTGGTAATTATGGAGGGAAACTCGGGAAACACCATTTTCATTTGCATGATATAATGACGGGTGAATGAGCGGCGCGGTTCGGGAATGTTGGTTTTTTTATTGTCTTATTTTTAATCAGAGTCGGGTGTTTATCACTGGGCGTTTGACATCAATGTTTTGGTTTCCTAGAAATTCCGATCCTGAGGACAAGTCGTTGAACCGGCAATGGCAGTTAGCGTTGCGCCGCTTCTTCCATCAGATTTGGGTCGAGATCTCGATTGGCGTGTTGGTGGTAATTTCGGTAACGCTGACCCTTTCCGAGTTTTGGCTTGAGGCGCAGTTGGCCACTGGCTTGAATAGCATTCCGACGCTGTTCGGAGAGCTGACCCAGTCAACGATGGATTGGATGGTTCTCGCCAATGATCTGATAACGACTACGTTTGTTGTCGAGTTGACGCTTCGTTTTCTTGCGGCGCGTTCCAAGAAACGTTTTTTTTCTGAGTTTTGGTTAGACATCATTGCGACGCTTCCCCTGTTTCGGGTGTTTCGTGCGTCCAGGGCGCTGCGGTTGTTGAGGCTTGGGAGGCTGTTTCGTTTGTTTGGGGTGATGTCTCGTCTTTCAGGGCATTATCCGGCAATGTTCCGCCGTGGCATTTTAGATTTTTTGTTGATCTGTGGTTTGTTGGTTTTGACGGTTTTGTTTGGAACACTGGCCATCACCCATTTTGAAAATTCGGCTCTCAAGAAGTTGGCCACGTCAACTGGGAAACCGATCCCTGTAAACACGGAATCGACCGAAATAGCCGGCGTTGGCAAGAGTGATTTAGGATCGGAAAATCAGTTCAATTTGAATCGTTCGTTTTGGTTTAGTATTTATACGTTGTTTGCGGGGGAGCCAATTCCCAGCGCCCCGCGAACTCTGAGCGGGAAAATTGTTTCTGTATTTTTAATGTTTATGGGGCTGACTATTTTTGCCATTTTTGCGGGAACGGTTTCTGCATTCATGGTGGATCGAATGCGAATGGAGGGTAGAGTCGTGGATTGGGATGCGTTACAAAACCACATAATTATTTGCGGCTGGACTCCGAAAACACTCACGATTATCGAGGAGTATCGGGCGAGTTCAAAAACGCGGCGAATGCCCATTGTGGTCATTACGGAGATGGAGCGAGAACAGCTTGAAGAGGCTTGTTCCAAGTTTTCGAGCGTCTATTTTTTGCATGACGATTTTACCAAGGTAACGGCTTTGGAGAGGGCGGGGATATGCCAGGCAAAAACCTGTCTTGTCTTAACCGATACGAGCGGTGGTCGCAGTGAGCAGGATGCCGACGCGAGAACGATTCTCGCTGCTTTGACGGTCGAGAAGTTAAACGAGTCGGTTTACACCTGTGCCGAGATTGTCAATCGAAGTTACGCGACCCATTTGGAGGACGGGAAGGTCAACGACTTTGTGGTCAGTGGAGAGTACGGGGCACATATGCTTGCCCAAGCAGCGATGAATAAAGGCCTCGTCGGTATTCTTGGTGAGTTGATGACGTATCAACATGGAAACGAGTTTTACCGTCTTCCAGTTCCGGATTCTTGGGTTGGGGCTTCTTTTGATGAAAAATTGACGGACGTAAAAAAGTCGTCGAACATCATCCTGGTAGCGGTTCACTCGCAAGGAGATTCGCCGGTCGTCAACCCGAAAAGTTACCATTTCCGTGCGGAAGACGACGTCGTTCTGATCAGCGATGGAGTCCCAAAACTTTCCTGAAACGCGAAGTTGCCGGTGGAGGAAATGGGCGGCTTGGGCTAAAATCGAATCACCGCACCTGTTGCATTACTGGACATGGTTGTTGATCCAGAGGCGTCCGCATCTTGCCGATTGGTTTGAGACTGCCGTGTATCAGGATTAATTGGTTACTTTTAATGTCACCGCAGACCCTTGGAGTTTGCAAATAACTAATCTGATTCTCGTTTTGGTTAATCATCAACAAGGCACCGCATGAATCCGCAAACTTTGACGCGAATTGCAATTGCCTGCTCTTGTTTGGGGTTAGCGTGCCTACTGGGCGACGTCGAGTTGCGCGGCGATATTTCTCTCCCGAAAATTTTCTCCGATCACATGGTGTTGCAGCGGGATTCGAGAGTCAAGGTTTGGGGAGTCGCAGATCCGAACCAATCTTTGGTTGTTAAGTTCGCAGGAAAAGAAGTGAAGGTTACCGCGTCCGCGAAGGGGGATTGGAATGTCGTGATCAACACTCCCGGCGCCGGCGGACCTTACGAACTGGAAGTGATCGCCGATGGTGGCGAACCCAAAGTTGTTTTTAATGATGTAATGGTTGGCGAGGTTTGGTTGTGTTGCGGGCAGGACAACATGGAGTTGCCTGTGTGCAAGTCTCTCAATGCTGAAACGGAAATCGAGCAGTCAAAGAATTTTCCGTCCATTCGATTGTTTTCCATGGGTAACTATTCGTCGGTTGAGCCGATGGAAGATATTTACAAAGCAATTCCCTGGCGTGTTTGTTCTCCAGAATCGGTGAAAGATTTTTCGGCCTCGGGTTACTTCTTTGGCCGTGAGCTAAGCAAGAGTTTGAAAAATGCGAATGGAGAGAGCATCCCGATCGGGTTGATTGATGTCGCCTGGGGAGGGACGGTTTGCGAGGCATGGATATCGCGAGCCACGCAGGATGACGTGGAGGCGTTGGCACCGCTGTTAAAACATTGGGACGAAGAGGTCGACCAACCGCTCAGTCCCTTGCGCCCGGGCAACTTATACAACGGCATGATTGCACCGCTGAAGCGTTTTCCCATTCGAGGTGCGATTTGGTACCAGGGTGAGTCCAATGTTGGGCGTGGAAATCAATATGCGACACTTTTCCCAACTTTGATACGAGATTGGCGAAAGAACTTTGGATTGGGAGAGTTTCCGTTCTATTTTGTGCAGTTGGCTCCCTTTGATTATCCGGAAAAACCGTTTGAGTCGTTGGCGGAGGTCTGGGATGCACAGCTGAAGACTTTCAAATTAGTAGAAAATACACGCATGGTCGTGACGACAGATATTGGTGACTTACAGGAATTGAGCCCCCCCAATAAGCAGGAGGTGGGTCGCCGTTTAGCACTCGCGGCACTCGCTGATGTCTATTCGGATCAACTTCCCGAAGGAGAAGTCAAGCCAGTTTACAGCGGGCCGACCTTTGATGGAGCCACTGTCACAGAAGACGGTGCGATCCGAGTGACCTTTCAACATACCCACGATGGGTTAAAAATTCGAAACGACGAACCTGAGCTACTTGGTTTTATGATTTGCGGGGAAGAGGGAAAGTTTGTTCCGGCCATTGCAAAAATTGACGGGCAGCGAGTCGAAGTAAGTTGCTCCGAAATAAAAAAACCGAAATTCGTCCGATTTGGTTGGGATAAGGAGAATCCGCCTAATTTGGTCAATTCGCAAGGTTTGCCCGCCTCGCCCTTTCGGACCGATGATTTTGACTTAATTTCGAAGGGTCGTGAATTCTGAAAAACTAAGTCCGCGATTGGCGTTTGTTTGACACGCCAAACGCGAAGTTTGCTAAATTACTCAGTCTTGAGTCAATAAATTTTCTTTCCCAGTTTTGCAAAACGATGCAAAACGATCACTTTTATTTTTACCGATGTCACCCATGAGTTCCGAATCCAACAATCTTGCCAACGATCAAAATACCCCTTCTCCATTGGAGACGGCGTCCCCTTCCCCGGAATCGGTTGTTCCGACGGAATCACCGGGCGCCTCAGCAACGGAAGGGATAACCGATAAGGTGTCGGTTTCAGAACTTGCGTCTCCAACGGTTACCGATGACCCACCCGTGCCGGTTGAGGCAGCTACCGTTGCGGTGGCCGCGCCGGTTCGCAAGGTTGCGATTGGCTCACAAAGAGACCCAGCCGATAAAGCACTGCAGCCCTCTCAGCCAAAGGCCGTGCAACACGCAGTTGCCAACCCAATTAATCTCACAGGAGAGCCTGAGCCTGAGCCGGTCGTGCTGGCAGATATTAAGTCGCACACAGGGTTTAGCGATGATGTCGATGCGGAAATCGACGCGGTCCTTGGCGAAATATCCATGGATGATGTTGTGGCTACCACGGAGGCGAGTACCGAGGAGATTGAACCTGGTACACGTGTGAAGGCGGCCGTCACCAAAATTCATGAAGATAATGTTTTTGTGCGGCTGTCGGGGCAATCCGAAGGAGTCGCAACGCTCCACCATTTTAAAGAACCTCCAAACGAAGGCGATCTGGTTGAGATAATTGTTCGCGGTTTAAATAAAGAAGATGGGCTCTACGAATTGGCGGTACCCGGGGCGAGTATCGGAGTCGCGGACTGGGATGACATTACCGAAGGCGCGGTAATTGATGCACTGGTGACCGGATCCAATACGGGCGGGCTTGAGGTCACGGTCAGTTCGATCCGCGGATTTATTCCGGCTAGTCAAATCGACCGATTTCGGGTGGAAGATTTTAGCGCCTACATCAAACAGAAGCTGACGTGCGTGGTGTTGGAAGTAAATCCGGAGAAACGCAAACTCGTTCTCAGCCGACGGGCAATTCTCGATCGGGAAAATGAGGAAAAGCGGAAGGAGTTGCTGGAGGAACTTGAGGCGGGGCAACTACGAGACGGGGTTGTTACCAAGTTGATGGATTTTGGAGCATTCGTTGACCTTGGAGGAGTCGAAGGCCTCATTCACGTCAGTAAAGTTAGCTGGTCACGGGTCAAACACCCCAGTGAAGTCTTGTCAGTGGGTGAGAATGTTCGCGTAAAAGTCGAAAAAATCGATGAGGACGCAAACCGAATCTCACTCTCTCACCGAGACACGCTGGAGCATCCTTGGAAGGGAATCGATACTCAGTTTGCCGTTAACGACATTGTCAAAGGTACCGTAACCAAGATAGCTGATTTTGGTGCCTTTGTTAAAATCGCGCCGGGAATTGAGGGTTTGGTTCATATCTCTGAACTGGCTTACCAGCGAGTTGCAAAGGTAGGTAACGTCGTCAAGGAAGGTCAAGAATTAGAAGTCAAAATCCAGTCCATCGATCCGCAATCACAGAAGCTATCTTTGTCGCACAAGGCTTGTTTAGCGCCGCCGGCACCAAAGCAATCCGCGGGTAAAAAAGAGGCGGTGGAGGAACCGGCCCGGGATTTGGCAGTGCCTGCCAGCGGAGAGCCCCTGAAAGGTGGCACCGATCGCAGGTCAGGTGGCGAAGGTGTGGGATTGAATTGGTAAACGGAGGGGGCTCCTTGGGAGGCCATTCTGTAATTTGGTTTTCGAATCTTTGACAATCGAAAGCAATCCATAGCGGTAAATTGTTCGTGATTCTTAAGTTGCAGCGTAAGTTAATGAGAGACATTTTTCTTGTTTTCGGATTGAGTTAGAAATTATGCTTTGGCAGCGCCTCGCCCGACCACTTCTCTTTCTGTTGCCCGCAGAAAAGGCTCATTATTTTTCGATGGGCCTGTTTAAGGCGATCTTTGCGTTCGGATTGGGCGCCTTTTTTCGCTGGAGAAACAGAGTAAAAGAGCCCTGTTTAAAGACGAAAGTGTTTGGGATTGAATTTCAAAATCCCGTTGGTTTAGCGGCCGGCTTCGACAAAGATGCACGGTGGTTTCCTCAACTTGCCAGTCTTGGTTTCGGCCACGTAGAAATTGGAACCATCACGGGGCAGGCACAATCTGGGAATCCTCGGCCACGTCTGTTTCGCTTGCCTTCTGATCAAGCCATTGTTAACCGGATGGGGTTTAATAATTCCGGAAGTGATGCGGTGGCGCGTCGGCTTTCGGTGACCCCTAAATCGGATCCGGCGGACATTTTGGGAATCAATATTGGGAAAACCAAAATCGTTCCGGTCGAAGACGCCACGCGAGACTACTTAATTAGCTTTGAGAGGCTATTCACGTATGCCGATTATTTTACGGTTAATGTGAGCTCTCCCAACACTCCGGGCTTGCGGGCCTTGCAAAATCGAGAGCCATTGATTGAATTGCTCAGTAAGCTAATCGCTCTCAATCGCACGTTGGCAATGGACCATCAATGTGACCCTAAACCGCTCTTGCTAAAAATTGCTCCCGACGTCACCGAGGAGCAACTGAGCGATATCATTTTGATTCTAGGTGAGGTTGAGTTGGACGGGGTTATTGCAACCAATACGACAATTGAGCGTTCCGGTTTGAGGACGTCCGAGGCGACGGTTGAGGCGATTGGAAATGGTGGTCTTTCGGGCGCACCGTTAAAGATGCGATCGCGAGAGGTGGTCGGGAAGTTGTATGATCAACTTCAAGGGGATATTCCGATCGTCGGCGTGGGCGGGATTATGCACGGGGAAGATGCCTGGCAGATGATTCGATCGGGGGCTGCGTTGGTCCAGTTGTACACCGGCTTCATTTACGGCGGTCCAGCCACGGTCAGAGAGATGAATCGTCATATCGCTGCGAAACTTAAGCAGCACGGTTACCAGTCAGTTGCTGAAGCTGTGGGCACTGGAAGAGCCGGGGACAACGATGCTGAATGACTTCTCTTTGGGTTTTGTCGAACATGTTTTTGATAGCCTTGGGGATATTGTTTATTGCGTGAAGGATCTTGAGGGAGTTTATCAGTCTGTGAATCTTGCGTTTGTGGCAAGGGTCAACGGTACAGATAAATCTGATTTGCTTGGCAAAACAGCATCGCAGGTGTTTTCAGGACCTCTCGCTGAAGGTTACGAACAACAGGATCGCGTTGTATTTGAAACTGGCCGGCCGATTCAGGATCAACTTGAGCGGATTACCAATTCGGACGGATCGATCGGGTGGTACCTTGCGAGTAAATTTCCAGTTCACGGTCGGGAGGGCGAGATCGTTGGACTGGTTGGTATTTCTCAGGACTTAAACTGGCCAAACGATAGTAATCTTGAGCTGGCGGATTTAAAGGTCGTAGTCGAATACATCAAAGATAACCTCGATCAGTCATTAAAAACGGAGCATCTGGCTAGGCAGTTTTCTTTGTCGACGGTGCAACTAGATCGCCGGATGAAGCGTGTGTTTCGATTGACGACGAAGAAGTTCATCATGAAGTGCCGGCTGGAGAAGGCTTCGCGGCAATTAATCTCAACTGAGATTTCTGTGTCTGATATCGCACTTGCCTGTGGCTTCACTGATCAGAGTGCTTTGACGAGGCAGTTTCGAAATGCAATTTCAGATACGCCGGCTAACTTTCGGAAGAAAAATCAGCATTCATAATCCGTGAAATAGGGTTCTTGCTGTGCTGTTTTTCGGTAGTTCGCGAAATATTGCTGGTTGGGTTTACGTTGGATGGAATCCTGATTTAACCAAATGATCATTGGTTCTTCAAAAGCAGTTAACAAGCTTATGCACACTATTGAGCAAAGAATTAGTTAAATAGTGAAGCGGGGTAACCCTGCTGATGTTTTGTTTGCGAATGGAAAAATGTTAAATTTAAGATGGAATAAAGACTGTAGTTTCGATGTTGAGTCAGGGATTAGCTTGCCGTTGAGGTGCAGCCTCTCGGTAGCGACGAGATTCAAAGGCGATGCAGTGCGATTCGGAGGCGTTGGAGTCCTCGGGAGGAATTGTTGAGAAAATTTCGTGCAAAAATGGTGTGCCAGTTCGGTGTTTTCCGTAATCATTGATTGCCGGGTCGTTTCATTCACCCGTTGCCGCCGGTAACGTTAGGTTTCAAAGCCAACTCGGAAGCGCGGTTGGTTGATGCGGGGCAATGTCTCCGGTCTTGCTCTCCTAGGTTCGGAGTGCCAGAATTAGGGATTCTGACGAATTGAATCCGAGTCCTGTATGAACGAATCATCCCAACCGCAAAAAAAATCTCGCAAGCGATTGACCGTCCCAGACTTGATCGGGAAAAAGAATCGCGGCGAAAAAATCACCATGCTGACGGCGTACGACTTCACGATGGCATCGTTGCTCGACGCTTCTGGTGTCGATGTCCTTCTGGTCGGAGACAGTATGGCAATGGTTGTTCAGGGGCACGAGAATACGCTGCCGGTCACGCTCGATGAAATGATTTACCATTCTGAAATGGTGGGGAGGGGTTCGCGTCATGCGTTAGTTGTGGTCGACATTCCCTTTCCAATTAACCATCAGGGAATTTACCAATGCGTAAAGGCGTCGGGCCGCATTTTAAAAGAGACGCGTTGTCAGGCTGTTAAGCTGGAAGGCGGCGCCGAGCAAGCAGAAGTGATCAACGCCCTCGTGACTGCAGGAATCCCTGTGATGGCTCATGTTGGGCTGCGACCGCAGGCAGTTCATACCATGGGCGGCTACAAAATTCAGCGGGATCGGGAGCAGTTAATCGTGGATGCAACCGCAGCCCAAGAAGCGGGGGCGTTTGCCATCGTTTTGGAGTGTATCCCTGCGGAAATTGCAAAAGAATTGACGGAAGTCTTAACTATCCCGACCATCGGAATCGGCGCCGGTCGGCATTGCGACGGTCAGGTGCTGGTGATTAATGATATGCTTGGCCTGACCAGTGGTTACGTTCCGAGTTTCGTAAAATCCTATGCCAATTTAAAAGAAACCATTCAAACCGCCACGGCCCAATGGTGCACCGACGTCAGAGATCAAGCATTCCCATCCGATGAAAATTCATTCTAGTGGATGAATTATTTCAAAGCTAATTTTCACAAAGCTGGAGAATACAGTTTTGATGGATTATCGGAAGCGATGGGCGCCTACGATCTGCAGTTCCGACGCGTAGAGATGGTTTTTTTTGAGTTGTGATCTGTTGCACGCTTGGAGGACCGTTTCAAGGCGAAGTTCCTAGATTGTGAAATGCGTTGTGATTCTGTTTGTGCGAATGCTGGAATATCGCTGGGGATTCGCTTATGGTTATTTCAACTCCTAAATACTTGAAACCCCGGAAATATGAATGGCGAGTCAGATGATTTTTCGACCGACGATTGAAACGGTTTTACTTTTGTTCTCTGTGTTCGTGCTCTGCGGTAGTTTACCGGGGCAGGAGTTTGATGAATCGTTTGAGCTTTGGCCGGTCGATTTAAAAATTAGAGGGACCGTAATCGCTGGCGGAGGTAGTGAGTTGCCGAAGGAGGCAGCAGAGTTTTTACTGGCAGCTTCAAAACGCGTTGACGGCGCTGTCGTGCGCGTTACGTTGTCAAATGATAATAGTGAATTAATGTTGGAGACGACCGCTAAATTTGATGAAATCGAGAATCATCAAATTGTGGCACTCAATCGTCCGGCCGATCTGAAAAATCCCTCGACGGTTGCGAAATTGGATTCGGCCAAAGTCATCTGGCTGCAAGTCGGGGAGGATTTAGATAAATCCTCGCGGAGCATCATTGTTCAAATGTTGCCGGTTTTGAAAGCAGCGATCGACCGTGGAGCGTTGGTCTGTGTCCATGGGCCTGCGATTGAGTATTTCGGCAAGCTAATGATGACGTCCAACGATACCTCCCTTTCATTTCAAAAGGTTGGAAACCTGATCTTCGATTCGGTTGTAAAGGCAGGCTATCGCGATGGAACTGACCGCCCCGCTTTGTTGGGTGTTTTATCAGCCAACCCAAGTTGTGTG
Source organism: Mariniblastus sp. (assembly GCA_028823415.1). Taxonomy (GTDB): domain Bacteria; phylum Planctomycetota; class Planctomycetia; order Pirellulales; family Pirellulaceae; genus Mariniblastus. The sequence continues at coordinate 93,981 of JAPKBL010000001.1, read as the reverse complement.
GGGATCGGGATTGAAACGGGAGCTTGTATTGTGCTTTCGGGGCGAAAAATACGGGTGCTTGGCGAAGGTTCTGCCGTATTCGCATTGGCCGCGAATGAAGAAAAACCGGTGCGGATTCAGGTGCTAAAGCAGGCGAAGTCGCGACGAGCGAACCCTTATGAGGCGATCGTTGACCTGACGGCGTGGCGGCGCGATGCGTTGGATCGTATGAGCGAATTATTTCCGCAGAGTCGCCCGCAGACGCCGTTGGTTAAAAATGGAAACTTGATTATTGTTGGCGGTGGTGGGATGCCGGCGGGTTTGATGGAAGAAATGGTTGAGCTTGCCGGTGGGCCAAATGCAAAGATGGTCTATGTGCCGTGCAGTGAGAGCGATGAGGTTTCCGATTCGCAGAGAATCGTCGAAATCTGGAAAACGATGGGAGTGAAATCCGCTACTTTTATTCACACCAAGGATCGTGAAAAAGCAAATTCAGACGAGGTGTTTTTGGAGCCCTTGCGGGATGCTACCGGGATTTGGTTTGGCGGCGGGAGGCAATGGAATTTAGCTGACTCATACTTTGGAACCCAGGCTCATCAACTGATGAAAGAGGTGCTCAGCCGTGGCGGAGTGATCGGTGGTTCTTCAGCCGGAGCATCGATTCAGGCGAGATACATGTGTCGGGCAAATCCAGTGGCAAATTTTGACATCATGGCTCCAGGGTACGAACGCGGGTTAGGTTTTATTTCGGGTGTTGCGATCGATCAGCATTTTTCACAAAGAAACCGTCAACGCGATATGACTTCGCTTGTGAACCGTTACCCACAACTGTTAGGGATCGGAATTGATGAGGCGACGGCAATTGTCGTAACGCAATCTAAGGCGCGGGTCGTGGGCCGAGGGAAAGTTCATTTTTATGACCGCAGAAACCCTGTCATTCCTGGCGAAGATGATTTTTTAGCTTTGGCAGAGGGGAGTGTCTTCGACCTAGCGAGTCGATCCATTATTGAAGAAATCGATAACCCCTCTGAGCAGGCGGCCACGCCTTCTTTGTCGACGAGTGAAAAAGAAAAATAGCGAAACAAACGGACGCTACGATTCTCCAGCACTGGATCGAGGATCATTTCGTGGGTGGCACGGTTGCGGCGGGGAGGAGTACAAGTGAAAGTTCCGCGACGGAGGCGACGATTGCAATGCAAACCCGATAGGTCGCGTCTTTTTCTGGTTGGGTGATTAGGCAGTACATGTAGAAGCAGATCACCAATAGGCTGGTCATTACAGCAACCGCAGTGCCCGCTCGGGACTTGTCCATTCGGAATAAGTAACCCGCTCCAATTGCGAGCAATCCCGTTACAAGGCAAAACCAAAAGGCATTCGGCTTAAATGCTTGGGCTTCGACGGAGCGAAGCAGACCCGTCCCGATCAACAGCAGACCGAAAATAATGGAAGCATAGCATTTCATGGGCGAGGATTTTGTTAATGAAGGATCGAGAATCTTGGACAGAATGCATCAACTGACGCATTCTCGATTGGGGATTTCGAATTGATCGGGAACCTCTAGCGTCATAAACAGGATACCTAAACCGTGGGTTTTCCCTTGAGCATCTGTTTTCAGGCTTTCGCTTCCGCCACCGCCCAGTGAGTCGTGGAGAATAAAATTGAGAGCCAGCAAATTGGGGGCTTCGTAGCGGTCGACGTCGCCAAAACAGATTTCTCGAAAATGTTCTTTGACGCGAGCTGGAGTTAGTTTTTCTTTGATAATTTCGTAGCAATCGGCATTGTAGGCGACGACGCCAACATTGCTTCCATCCCCTTTGTCGCCGGATCGGGCGTAGGCTATTTGTGAAAGTGTGACTTGCATTGTTTTTCTCTGCTGAGGATAAGGGAGTCTCAATGTAACATAAGATTTACTTTGTTTCAGTTAAATCCAAAACGCGTAATTTGTTGGTGGAAAAGTACTGCAACGGAGGGCATAATCGGTTTACAATGCCCATATTCTGAACAGTGCTTTTTGTAAGGATGGAAGATGTCAATCCGCGTTCATGCCCTGATGGGGCTGATTTTTTTAATGTGTTTTATGAATCAACAAGTTACCGCGCAGCGACCGGGTATCAATCAGGACGAAGCTAAGGTGCCTTCTTTTACATTGCCTGAAGTACTGAAATTCAATGACGGAAGCCACGTGGAAACGGTGGATGCTTGGGAGTCAAAACGTCGTCTCGAAGTCTTCGATGCAATGGCGAATAACATCTACGGTCACGTGCCTAAGCGTGAAATCAACGTGGATTTCCGGGTTACATCGTCTTGGGAAGTTCTCAATGGTTCGGCGACGCGCAAGGAAGTTAGAGTGATTTTTGGGGATGATGAAGAGTGTTTTGCAACGCTCTTGGTGACCCTTCCAAAATCACGTTCGCAGGTTCCATGTTTTTTGGGGTACAATTTTCACGGTAACCACACGACCACCGATGATCCCAAGGTTGCAATCACAAAAAGTTGGGTAAGAGATCGCAAGTCTCCCTCCACGTCGGGTAACCGTGCAAACGAAGAGGGGCGAGGGACTTCGGCGAGTCGTTGGCCTTATCGAGACATTGTTGAAGCGGGCTACGGAGTGGCAACGGTTTACTATGGCGATGTTGATCCCGACATTCATGATCAATTTAAGAACGGGATTCATCCACTGTTTTATGAGCCGGGGCAAACGAAGCCAAAAAAATCCGAATGGGGATCAATTGGTGCATGGGCGTGGGCGCTTTCCCGTTGCCTTGATTATCTCAATGAAGATTCTGGCGTAGATGGAAACCACGTGGCCGTAATCGGGCATTCCAGGCTTGGGAAAACCTCACTTTGGGCAGGTGCTTCGGATGAGCGATTTTGGATGACGATCAGTAATAATTCGGGCTGCGGTGGTGCGGCATTAAATCGCAGAAAGTTTGGAGAAACGGTTGCGGCGATCAACCGAAGTTTTCCGCATTGGTTTTGTGACCGATTTCCGGAGTTCAATGATCGAGAGGTTGATTTGCCCGTTGATCAACACATGTTGATGGCTTTAATAGCCCCTCGTGCTGTTTACGTGGCAAGCGCGACAGGAGACCGGTGGGCCGACCCCCGTGGCGAATATCTCTCGCTCTACCATTCTAACGCGGTGTTTGAACTCTATCGCGACGCGGCCCTTCAGCTCGCATCGCCAGCGGCAGATGAGCCGAGGAGAACTCAACTTCGGGGTTATCATTTGAGATCTGGAAAGCACGATATTACAGCATACGATTGGGAGCAGTACATCCAATTCGGTGATTTGCAATTAGAAAAATCGCGAGGCGATTCCAAGAAATAGTTGTCAGAGAGTGTCGGTGGTTTTCTTTGTTTGGATGAGATTATTTCAATAAGGGCTCGATACCCGTTGGGTTTACGCGAGAGGGTGGCGGGTTTGGTATTATCTGGGGAAGCAGGCCGTTTGCCGTGCGTCTACATCGTGGAGGACGTACCTAATTGGCGGAATTAGGGCTTGAGCCGTGTTGAATACGTGTTTTTTGAAGTTTGCAGGGTGGTGATTTCGCTGGATTCCTCAAGGTTGGCTGAGTTGTCGAAATTAACCGAAGATTCGCAAGTAGCAACTGGCGAAAACGAGGTCTTCCATCTACAATTTCCCGCAACGGTTACGTTTTCAGAGACCTCGCCCGGTGCTGTAGATAGTCCGTCGGTTTCTCTAATTTGTTTTTATATTTCCATCGAGGTAACTATGTTTTCAAGCTCCAAACTGAGGCGAACCGGATTCACTCTGGTCGAGCTTCTCGTTGTGATTGCCATCATTGGCATTCTCATCGGAATGCTACTGCCGGCTGTTCAACAGGTTCGCGAAGCTGCTCGCCGAATCCAGTGTGCCAACAACCTTCGACAAGCTGGATTGGCTTGCTTGAACTACGAGAGTGCTTTCCAGCATTTCCCTCCTGGGCTAAATGTGCCGATCAATCAGGGATCTGGTTCTTTTTATACCGGTCAGGCCAACAGCATGGGCGTAAGCCAACCTGCGATTGACGGTAAGTTCGGCTCTTGGATGGTTTGGACCCTTCCGTTCATGGAGCAGAATAATCTTTACGACCTGTTGGATTTGAGTCAAAGAGAGTACGCCAATGCTAACGGTGAAGACTCACCGGCAGCGAAAGTGGTTCCGACGCTCTTGTGCCCTTCGGACATTGAAGAGCAAGTTGTTAAGTACAACAATTATTATTTTGGTGCGAATAGCTATTTTTCCGTCGCGGGACTGCAGACTTGGTATTACTACAGCGTCACTTTTGACGGAGTTATGTACTACAACAGTAAAACAACATTTGGAATGATTACTGACGGTTCTTCGAACACGTTGCTCGTAGGCGAGCGATATTCCAAGGACGCGGAATGGCAAAATTTCAAAAACTATCGTGGATGGGCATGGTCCAATCGAACTGCAGCACGCGATTGCATGTCGGGTGTTATTGAGCCAATCAACTACAAACTACCAGTGGGTTCCGGCCCGAACCCAAGTTATTCCATGACGGACAAAAAATTCAATTCCTTTAGCAGTGGTCACCCTGGTGGAGCTAATTTTGTCATGGCCGATGGTTCTGTTCAGTTTGTCACGCTAACGGGAACCGCAGATCTAGTAACGCTCCAAAGCTTGGCTGTACGAAACGATGGAATTGTAGTCAATGTTCAAAACTAATTCGATGAAACTAGGATTCTTAATTTCGTGTTGCAGTTTCGTGCTGCTATTGTCTGGCTGTGGTGGCGATGGCTCGATTGAGGTCGTTCCGGTCAGCGGAGTTTTGAAATTGCGTGGTAAGCCATTGGCGAACGCGGAAATTAAGTTAGTTCCGATGGCAGAAGGATTGGACGGGAACTTCACGGCATATGGAGTAACCGATGCCAAGGGAGAATTTGTCCTCCGCCTGCCAGGCAAGGATGAGTCCGGGTGTTGTGCTTGTGACTGCAAGGTGCTTGTTGTTGAGGGGCCGATCCCGGGCGATCGTGGCGAGGATGAGGCGTCCATTATGAAGGCGGCAAAATTTGTAAAGTCGCTCAAGAATCGTCCGATTCCAAAGGAGTACGAACGTCTTCTGACGACGCCACTCACCCTCACGATCGTTGCCGACAATCCAAAAATCGAGCTAACGCTAGATTAAACGCTAGATTAAACGACAGAGAGTTCCGCTCGGAATTTTCATGTGTATTGTTAAGAAACCCGCCAGAAATGGCGGGTTTTTTCCGTGACCCCCGTTACTTTCGCGGTTCTAGCCAACTTGTCATTGTCTTGCGTTATCGGGCCGCTTAGCCCTTACCACTTTAATCGAATCTCTTTATCGTAATTACTTGATCGTATTTACCTGATCGTATGTGCTTTATCCAAGTTTCCGAGAATGGTTGGGTGGGCTTTTGCATTTAGCGGATATAATCAACAGCAGCGCCTGCCCACATTCTAGTGGTAGGTTTTTATTTGAATGATTGAACTAGAACATCGAGATCTGAGTCAAATTCGGCAATGAACCTTCCTATCATCGACACAGCGAAAAAAGAATGTGCGCGTCTTGAGACGTTACGAGGCACCGCCACCCCTTCACCGGCTGGGAAGATTCCTTTGCCGATGTCTATGAAAGAGGCGAAGGCACGCGGTTGGGACGAACTGGATATCGTCTTTGTGACGGGCGATGCCTATATCGACCATCCGAGCTTTGCGATGGCAATTCTCGGTCGAACGCTTGAGGCCGCGGGCTTTCGGGTTGGAATTGTCTCCCAACCTGATTGGCGGAATTGCGATGATTGGCGGCGGTTTGGGAAGCCGCGTCTGTTTTTCGGAATCAGTGCCGGAAACATGGACTCAATGATCAATCACTACACGGCCAATCGCAAGGTTAGAAACAGCGACGCCTACTCGCCCGGAGGTCGAATTGGACTACGCCCGGATCGAGCAACCCTCTCTTACTGCCACCGGGCCCGCGAGGCTTACAAGGGAGTGCCGGTGATCGCCGGTGGAGTCGAGGCCTCGCTTCGAAGACTCGCTCACTATGATTATTGGGGCGATAACGTTCGCAAATCAATTCTACTCGATAGTAAAGCTGATCTCTTGCTTTATGGGATGGGTGAGAATCCGATAGTGGAGATCGCCCAACGATTGGATGCCGGTGAGTCGACTAAAGATTTGCGAGACATGCTGGGTGCAGCCTATGTTTGCGGAGCGAAAGATCCAGTCCCTGAGGACGCTATCGAACTGCCTAGTTTTGAACAGGTCCGCGAAGATAAATTTGCTTTTGCCGAAGCCACCAAAATTATTCACAACGAAACCAACCCCTATAATGCCAAGCGTTTAACGCAAAAGCACGGTGGAATCACCGTCGTGGTCAACCCGCCACAATTCCCAATCAGTCAGGAAGCGATGGATCAAATTTACGGTCTTCCGTATACGCGAAACCAGCATCCAAGTTACAAGGAACCGATTCCGGCGTTCGCGACCATTAAGGATTCGGTCACGATCATGCGAGGGTGTTTCGGGGGCTGTACGTTCTGTTCGATCACGGCTCATCAAGGAAGAGTCATTCAATCGCGCAGTAAAGACTCGGTGATTTCAGAAATCAACCGGATGGCCGATGACCCAAAATTTACTGGAGTCGTAAGCGACATTGGCGGCCCGACGGCCAATATGTATGAAATGAAATGCAGCAAACCGGAAGTCGAAGCGGTTTGTCGACGGCAGTCTTGTGTCCACCCGAAAATTTGTAAATTACTCGGTACGGATCACTCACCATTGATCCAGTTGATGAAAGAGGCTCGTGAAGTAAAGGGTGTTCGAAAAGTTCTTGTGGCCAGTGGCATTCGAATGGATTTGGCTCGGCGAAGCCCGGAGTACATGAAGGAATTAACGGAACACCATGTCGGTGGATTGCTGAAGGTCGCGCCAGAGCATGCTAACGATGATGTGCTTGATAAGATGCGGAAACCAAGTGTGGAGGATTTCGAATCATTCTCAACAAAATTTCGCGAGGAGTCCAAGAAGGCCGGTAAGAAACAGTATATCGTGCCTTACTTTATCTCCAGTCATCCCGGCAGTGATGTTAACTCAATGATTGATCTGGCTGTCTTCCTTAAGCGAAATGGTTACAAACCGGATCAGGTTCAGGATTTTATCCCGGCTCCATTGGATGTCGCGACGTGTATGTACTACACCGAAATGGATCCGTTTACGAAAGAGCCCGTATTCATTGCCAAAAAACTTAAGGATCGCAAAACACAGCGAGCCTTAATGCAGTTCTTCAAGCCTGAGAATTATTTTGATGTGCGAAGCGCGCTTCTCGATGCGGGGAGGAAAGAACTAATCGGGAACGGGTGCGATTGCCTGATCCCAGCCAAAGCCCCCAAAGAAGCGATTGACCGTCGGCGGCGAATGGCGGGTAAGCAGTTTCGCGGTGAATACGTCCACCGGATGCCTGATGGCAAGAGTGCCGGTGAATCGGTCCAGAATAAGAAGAAATCTGCCAAGAAGCAGGGGCGTTTTGCACCTGGCCAAGGCTATCGTCCGGACCGAAAGGCTGCGCGAAAAAAGGGCGGCTCCAGTTAGCCGTTGGTGTTGAATGATTGGTGAACGTTTTGGCGCCAAAACGGCTCTTTGTGTCATGGAAATGCTGATGATGTTGCAAATCGGACGTCGTTTGAAGCGGTGGTGCGGATTTTAGGGAAAAGTCAGTTTTTTGGGTTCACTTTTCTTTCCCCTAAATAATAATAGGCGACGCGGTCCTCGGTAGATTCTTGGGGGAGCAAATGTCTTGCCCCCAGCAGTTCACGCTGATGCTGTTTCAGAGTGTTACCGCTGGGCCATTCACCACACCATAAGCTTATCACCATGTTTAGAAATTTTTGGCTTCGTAACTTTGCGACGCGTCTCTGCCTTATTGCACTAATTTCTTTAACCTTTTCGGACTTTGCCAGTGCCGATCTCTTTACTTGGACTGGTGGAGGTGGGGACAGTAGTTGGTCCACGGGTGCCAACTGGGATTTAGGATCCGCGCCTACCACAGGGGACACACTGGACTTTGCTGGAACAACCCAAGCGAGTTCGGTCAATGATCTCGCTGACGGGACTACATTTGGGAAGATTCAGTTTCTCAACACGACAAATACAAATTTTGCGCTCAGCGGAAACCGAATGACTTTGAGTGGCAATCTTGAAGTGAAGGACAATGGTTCAGGCACGTTTACCCACACCATTGCCAATAACCTGACTTTATCTAACACCAATCAATTTTATGCATACGGCGATGAATCGCTTGTGCTCAGTGGAAACATTAGTTCCACCGATGGTACTCGAAACATTTCAAAAGGGGGCACGGGCACTCTGGTTTTGCAGGGTACGAATAATGTTGCTGGCAATGGTATCAATCAATTAAGAATCTGGAAGGGAAAAGCTCAAATCAGCTCGGCCGACAACCTAGGCGACAGCTATGTTCAGGGAGGGAATAACACGGCAGATGGCACGCTTGAGTATGTCGGTTCAGGAAGTTCGATTGATCTTCAAGTAAGAGTTGGTGACAACACCGCTGGCGCCTCGCGGAGTGGCGGTATGATTATTGAAAGTAACGGAACGGGTGCACTCGTATTCGACACGGCCTCGGGGTTTGCCTTCAATGGCACATACGCCAGTGCTACTGCAGCTCGAACATTGTCTCTCGCTGGAAGTAACACTGGCGACAATACGGTTGTTCAGAAAATCCAGGACAACAACACAGCCGGTGGGGGGATCTTAAACCTGGTGAAGGATGGATCGGGTACGTGGGTTTTCGGGAGTGACGATGGTTCTGGGAGCGGAAATACTTATACCGGAACCACAACGGTCAACGCGGGCATTCTCAGACTGAGTGACGAAGACAAGTTGTACAACGACGTGCAGGCAAGCTGGAACTCGACCAATGTAACGGTAGCAAGTGGTGCGACATTAGCCTTCAATATGACGGATACCAGTACTAACTGGTCCAAAGAGAACATTGAGGCCGCTTTGAATGGGATTGGAACTGGATTTCAGGCTGGCTCGAGTTTTGGAATTCACATAAACAGTGGTGGAGATACAACGCTTAACTTCGCGGATACTCCCCAATTTAATGAGGTAGTCGCTGGGACCGGTTTTCGCAAGACTGGGGCTGGAACTTTTAAATTAGACCAGAACTCAATTTTTACCGGGGTGCTCAATGTGGATGCGGGGACACTTCAGCTCGGCACTGGAACTACTAATGGGATGGTCGGAAGTGGAGCCGGTAATGCCTTTGATTCAGATGCAGTGATCGCTTCAGGAGCCACGCTGAAATTTTTCAAGACGAACAGTTTGATAACGGCGTCGGGGACGATTAGTGGTGCGGGTATTATTGAAATGGCATCAAATGATTCTGGTGTTAGCTCCGACGCTCTACGGATTTCCGGTGATGCAAGCGGTTTTTCAGGTACAACCAACATTTCAAACGGAAGACTAGAGGTTGGTGACAATGGTACCAGTGGCTCATTGGGAGGGAATGTTAGTCTCGCAACCGACTCGCGAATTACCTTCCAACGTAGTGACGCTTACTCATTCGCAGGGGACATCAGTGGCGATGGTGCATTGGTGCAAGAAGGGAATAACGCTGGAGAGGATGAATTTAGCGGCGAGCAGTTAATTTTGTCGGGGAACAATTCCTACACTGGTGGGACGACGATCAATTCTGAGACGGAAATCGTGGCGGCGTCTAATTCAGCGTTGGGAACAGGTGTTGTGACCCTCGCGGGGACAGATGCGGGCTTGATTCTCAACAACGGGATTACGCTCGGAAACAATATCAATGTAGCCAACGATAATGCTCGAAACCATGTTGAGCTGAGCAGTGGCGGAGATTCGGCAACTATTTCTGGTGATATCTCGGTGGACAACAACAACGAATTCAATTTTCAATTCCGAACCAACGGGGGCGATTTGACGGTAGCCGGTAATATCGGCGATGGTGCTGGTGACGGGAATTTCCTTAAAGATAACAACGGCTCGCTCATTTTGACAGGTGATACAACTTTGACCGGAAGAATTCGAATAGATGGTGGTGTATTACAAATTGGTAATGGCGGAACGACTGGCTCAGTAACTTCCGAGATTGTAAATCGCGGGCTTGTCGTGTTTAACCGAAGCAATGCCTACACCCATAGTGGCGTCATTTCAACTACTGGTGTAGGGACGGTTCGACAGTCTGGTACTGGGACAACCACGCTTACGGGTGATAACAGCTATCTCGGCCAGACTGAGGTCAATGCGGGAACTTTGGTAATTAACGGCGATCAGTCGGCAGCGACTGGAGACGTGATTGTGGCCAGTGGTGCGACGTTGGCGGGTACAGGCACAATTGGCGGTGCGACCACGATTTCGGGGACTCACGGACCGGGTAATTCAGCCGGCATTCAAACTTTTTCAAGTGATTTGAGTTACGAGGCGGGTGCTGTGATTGATTGGGAGTTGGTTTCCAACACGTCGGATGCCAGTGGTACACGTGGAACCGATTTTGATGGAATTAATGTTGGTGGAGCATTGAGCTTTAACGGTGCGACCACCATGGATTTCGACTTTGGTGGTTCGGTTAACTTTGCTGACGCGTTCTGGACGACTGACGGAGCGAGTCAGACATGGTCTGTCTTTTCAGGAGCGACCTCTGTGAATTCTCTCGGAAATCTTTCGTTCAACGTCAATGGTGGTTCAGCACCAGGAACTTTCACGCTTTCCGATAATGGAAGCGATGTATTCCTCAACTACAGTTTCTCGGCAGTTCCTGAGCCAACCACCTTTCTCATGTTTGGGCTTGGTTTGGGCTGTCTCGGATTCGGCAGACGTCGAAAGAAGATTAAGAGTGTTAGTGCGAAGACTTAAAGTTGCATTGAGTTAGCAAGGTTGCGAGAAGAGGGTTTCGACTGCTTCGCGTTAATCGGTGTCATCTTCGAGTCGGGTGATCCTCACCGACTTTATCTGGCGTCGATTTGCTTCCTGGATATTGAATTGCACCTTTCCAAGGACGAGTTCGCGACCGGAGCGAGGGATTTCATTCAGTTGTTGCATGATCAGGCCTGAGAGCGTATCGAAGTGGTCGTCCTCGGGGAGTTCGATTCCTAAAGTTTCGTTGAGGCGGTCGATATGGACCGTGCCAAGCACGTCCGCTTGAAGGTCATTCAGAATGGTGATTTCTTCACACATATCTTTGTCGGTTTCATCGACAATTTCTCCGACGATCTCTTCAAGAATATCTTCGATCGTAATGACTCCGGCGAAACCGCCGTACTCATCTTTAATGATTGCCATGTGCGTTCGCACGTGCAGGAACTTGCTAAGCATCTCATCGAGTAAAGTCGTTTCGGGAACAAACAGGGGGTCTCGGAGTAGTTTACGCAGCGGTTTGCGTTTACTTTCGCTGCGCAGTGACTCTCGCAAGAGATCTTTCGCGTACAGCAAGCCAACGATATTATCTATCTTTTCTTGGTAAACAGGGATGCGAGTTCTGCCGGACTCGACGGTGAATCGCAACATTTCGTCCCAGTCGGTTTTTTCCTCGAGTGCGTCGACTTGGGAGCGATGGGTCATCACGGAACTGACATCGTTGTCATCAAGTTCCATTACGCCTTCGATCATTTCCCTCGCATCGGCTTCCAGGAATCCGTCCTGTTCACCTTCCGAGACCATTGAGAGGATTTCGTCTTCAAATGCTTCCTCTTCGTCTTCTTCTTCATCGTCTTGGCCACTTGCCCGTGCAAAAATGGCGGTAACGAATCGGCCTCCAACTAGGAGGGGCCAGGCGAGTGCAGACACCATCCACCACCATCGCCAGGTACGAAAAAGAAAGGGGACGGCCCCGACGCGCGCGACAGCCCAGGGAATCCAACTGCCGCAAAACACGAGGCTAAAACATACCAAGCCGATAATCGAGGTGAGTTGGGTGGCGGACAGTTCTTCGATACTGCGTGGGCCAATCCATGTGGCGGCTAAGGTGACAGCGAACACCGCGGTTGCAATCATTTGGAGGATTCCGGCACCGAGAGTCATTTGTTCCCGAAAGTCGAAAATAACTCCAAACAGTTTTGGTTGTTTTTTCTGTTTGCAATATTCTTCCAGTTCGTGCCACGCGATCTCGTTCAAGACGAACGAGGCGATTGCTGCGTAAGTCATGACCACACCGCTACAAACTAAACACCAGAATAGCAAGTTAGGCATCAATGGGGTTCTCCATCGGACATCGTGCCTTGCCACCGGTGTTCAACGCCGCTAAGCGCCAGGTAATGTCGCTCGCGTTCTCGCATTTCGGCAGCGGATTCAAGATCTTTGTCATCAAAGCCAACCAGATGAAGAGTCCCATGAATTACATACAGGAGGAGTTCATCCTCCATCGTGCCTCCGATTTGGTTAGCCATGTTGTTGGCTGTTTCAGTACTGACAACCAATTGTCCGGTGAGGCATGACGCAGTTTCATCAAAATCTAGTACAAAACTAATAACGTCGGTTTCGTAATCGTGATTGAGGAATTGCCGATTGATAACGCGAATAGCTGGATCGTCCACGACGGCAATACTGATTTCAGATTGTTGCAGATCATGATCCGAAAGAATTTGAGCGACTGTGGAGACAAGTCGTTTTCCATCGAATGGTAGCGACTGTTCGTCTGCAATCTCAATTTTGTGAGTGTCTTTTAGCAATTTATTCGGCTTTAATTCGTGTTATTACGTTGCGGGAGCGGTTTGCGATTCCGGGTACTTTATTCGTGCATGATACATTGCATTCAGGGATTTAATAAGAGACTCCTGAATTGTGTTGAGTTGTTTGATGGTGATATCACAATCTTCGAATTGTCCATCGTCAAACTTCTTTTTGGTAATGTCGCGGACAAGGCTCTCGATTCTCGCGGGGGCTGGTTCTCGAAGAACGCGACAGGCGCTTTCGACGGTATCGGCGAGCATCATGACAGCGGCTTCTGGCGTCTGGGGGCGTGGTCCCGGATATCGAAAGTCTGACTCGTCGAGATTTGAAATGGCTTCCTCGTCTCCCGACTCTTCTAAGAGTTTCATCGCCCGCTGATAAAAATATTCGATCAGCGTCGTGCCATGATGTTGTTCAATCAAATTAATGATCCGTTGCGGCAGACGGTGCTTTCGGCCAATCTCAATTCCATCTTTGACGTGGGCGAGGATAACGAGGGTGCTCATCGAGGGGGTAAGGTCGTCGTGCTTATTGGGGCCGCCCCCTTGGTTCTCGATGAAATATTCAGGTTTTCTTAGTTTGCCGACATCGTGAAAATAGGCCCCGACGCGGCAGAGCAATCCGTTGGCACCAATCGAGTCGGCGGCCGCTTCGCTCATCGAAGCGACATTAATACTATGGTTGTATGTCCCGGGCGCCCGCTGTACTAATTCTTTTAACAACGGGTGATTGGCATCACTCAATTCAAGCAGGCTGATATCGGTCTGGATGTCAAATAGTCGTTCTAGAAAGGGAAGTAATGCCGTCATCATTAGTCCGGCGACACCCGCACCGCCGGCGAACCAGAGTGCTTCGGCAGCGAGGGTTAATGAAAGCGGTTGCCCCAATAAGTAATTAACACCAATCGCAGTTGGGAAGACGATGCTTGCGACGATGACGCCTACGTTGACCAGTTTGGTCCGACTTCGGATGACACGGCACATCAGTGCTGCCGAGGACGAAGATGCGGTCAGAATGACAAATTCGCTTAGCCCAAAGCCATGGGCCACCGTGTAAGCAAGGGCGACAAGTGTGGCGACCAGCATTGCTAACTCGATGTGGTAGACGATTGCGATCGTCATTGCAAAGATCGTAATTGGAATGATTTCAGCTCGCCAAGCAATGTTGATTGTGACTACCCACGCGAGGGTCAGTGTCACGAGCATCAGCCCAAGCAATATTGAGAACTGTTTCAAATCATCTAGGAGGTGGCGGTCTCGGTAGAAAAGGTATTGACAAAACATCGAAAAAATTGCTGCGAACAAACCAAAAAACATAGTCGAACGAATAAGTTTGTCCTGGATCAATTCGCCTGCGATACGGGCTTGGTGTTCCTTTTTCAACAAATTAATGTCGTCAAGTTCAAGCGGGACGCCGGCCATGATGCCGACCGAGTCGAGAGACAAGATGTCAAAGGTGTCAGATTTCAATGGATCACTTGGATTGATTTGTTTCATCGCTGTTTTAACGGCGTTGACTGCAATGTCCCGTTCTGTTTTTGAACGTCCTTCATCCCACGAAAGAGTTTCTGGTAATTTTCGTTTGAGCCACGAGAAAATTCGATCAGACACAAGCGTTGGATCGGTAATCGTTTCGGACTCGTTGCTGAGTTTTTCCGAAAGTCGTTTTTGCAACTCATCGGTCACCTCAGCAATTCGGACTTCCTCGATTTTGATGACTTCGCTTGCGGCAAGATTGCCGAGAGGATAGACCTGGATTTGTTCTACACTTCCATCAACGCTTTGGTGGGAAAGCTCAATCAACAGTCCTTTTTGTTTGATGTCGAGCAGCGCAAGATCCAAGCTAGTCTTAAGTTTTTCGAGTTCCTTGTCGGCGGAGAGGCTTTCTCGAAACAGATTGAATGACTCTTCGTCGGCTGCGGTGGCTTCGGTCGTGTTAGCATCGACTTCGAAGAATTTCGACCAAAGGTTTGAATTTTCGACTTCGCCCCATTCTTGCTGAACGACGCTGAACACATCGTTGATCAGTTCTTCTCGAATAATCGTGATTTTTTGAGCGTCATTTTGATAGAAGTTCTTGAAATTCCGTCGGGTTCGATCTCGTTTTTCTAAAGTGGCTTTGGCGTCTTGGTATTCGAAGAGCGTGTTGGCGTGGAGGTCTCTGAGGGGTGCCTGACGAATTCGATAGGCAAAAGGCGGTTCCCAGCCGAACATGACGAAGTACAAAATGCCGGTGGTAAGTGCGCACAATCCAATCCGAGACCATACGTCAGATCGCCGCATAAAATCAGCAGCTTTGAAGAATGGCGCTTTCGGAGCGGGGGTCATCCACCGATTACGGTTTGATGAAGCGTTGGACATCGTACTAAATGACTTTCGATTGGGGACGCTTGGAAATCAACGGGTTGCGGAGTCGCAGCTATCCCGTTTATCACTCAAGCGATTTTGGAAATGCTAGGAAGATGATGGATGGTTCGTTTCACCGTCGTACGCATGTACGATCTCGGTGACTAACCGGTGCCTGAGAATGTCTTTCGAAGTGAGGTGCGAAATGCCGACGCCTTCTATGTTGTTGAGTCGTTGAAGTGCGTCAACGAGACCACTTCTTGTTTTGGGGGGTAGGTCGATTTGAGTTTGATCACCCGCGACAACAATTTTCGAGGAGTTGCCCATTCGCGTCAAGAACATTTTCATCTGAGCGGTGGTGGTATTTTGTGCTTCGTCGAGAATGATAAATGATTCGTTGAGCGTTCGACCACGCATGTAAGCCAAGGGGCAAACTTCAATTACATCGCTTTGGATAAGTTGCTGGACCTGATCATAACCGATCATTTCATGGATTGCGTCGAGTAGTGGCCGTAAATAAGGGTTTATTTTTGCCTGTAGGTCACCCGGTAAAAAGCCGAGGCTTTCACCCGCTTCGACTGCTGGGCGAACTAAAACGAGCTTGCGAACTCTTTGGTTTTTTAATGCCTCAACTGCCATCGCTACGGCCAGGTAAGTTTTTCCTGAACCCGCGGGGCCAACGGCAAAAACGAGATCGTTGTCTCTCATTGAATCGACGTAGGTTGCTTGCCCCGGGGTGCGTGGGCGAATTTCTTTACCGGCTTGTAATGTTTGAATCGCCTCAATCGCTTTGCGAGGCGCCGATTCGCCTGTCACGCGGGCGATGGTTTCCTCGAATACTGCTGGATTCAAATTGCCTTTCGTTCGTACAATCTCGGTCAATTGTTCGATCGCGTCGGTCGCCTGTGCAACCTCTTTCTCGTTCTCACCAGAGATTTTGACTTGCCCGTTACGGTGAGTGATCGTGACGTTGAATTTTTCGCGCAAACGACGGAGATGTTGATCCTTTGCGCCAAAGAGCGGCAGAACAAATTTTTGTTCTAGAGATGAGATTGTTGCTTCAGTCATTCAAAAAGCAGCAGGTTTTTCTGCCGCACCGAAAACAGATTGAAATGCAGTCAATCAATGGCGTTTGCGTTTTTGAGGCGGTGCCATGACTGCAGTAAAGTTACATCAACCAAGCATCGAAACGGACTAAGTAGTTGCTGACTCTACCGTTTTAAGTATAGCTAATTTCATGAGTTTTGCAGGTCGTATGCTGACCGGGCCGAGATTTACCGCTCCGATTATTTGGATTCAAGTCGTCATTTGGTTTGACCGTCCAAAAAGCACGCGAGAATTTGAATAATCGGTTGAAAGCAAACCACGCAAAATTTGCGGCATTCCCCCTCTCTCAAGGGGATTGTTTTCTTGGGTGATTTTCAAACGGGTTTGATTTCGATTTTAATTGAATCGACACCACGGGTGTTGAAAGTGTTTTAGCGAATCGCGACTTAGGAAAATTTCTCCAATTTTGGCGTTCCCATTTCGATTCGATTCAAGATGTCAACGGAGGGCGTGAGCGTCGCATTGAGAGCAGTCGGAGTACTTTTGTTTTTCTTTGGAAACGTGGCAGAACTCATCTTCATGTACCCAGCGATCATGACTGTGGCGATCATTAGGATGCAGAGGATGTTTAGCCAGTGCAGTTCACGTTGTCGAAATGTTTTTGCTTTGTCACTTCTTCCCGATAACACGGACGCGAGGTAGAAGATCGCCAAGCTTAGAAGGATTTTGATTCCCAGGAGTCCGTTGTACAGAGGGGTTAATTCATATCCCATCGATTTGACGGCAGAATTATAAAGGCCACTGATGAGTAGTAGAGCAATCGAAATCATCACGATCTTCGCCCATTTTTTTCGAATCGATTCACGTAGTTCATCGGACGCATCGCACTCTTTTGTTGCGGTTGCGTAAGAAAATCGCATAAATAAGGTGCCGCCGACTAATGCCATCGCGGGAATGACATGCAGCCAACGCGATATGAGCGAAACAAAATCCATTAGATCCATCTTGAGATCCTCAATGTGAAGGTTGGTAGTGTCTTTAGTTTAGTACGCGTTAAATTTAGTGGGGCTTCGGCTGCAGTTGCGGTGTTCGTTTGAGTTTTCAATTCAACTCCAGCCACTCTTCCTCTGCGTCAGTTAGCTCTTTCGTGACGGATTCTGTTTTTTCATGAATCCGAATTGCCTCTTCGGGATCGGTGACCGAAAGCATGGTTTCATTGAGCGACTTTCTTTCTTCGTCGAGTCGTGCGATTTTCCTCTCAATGGATTTAAGCTTTTTCTTGAATTCACGCTGCTTATTTTGTGACAACGGCTGCTTCGAAGTGCCCAGTTGTTCATTCGGCGGGCGGCTAGCGCCACTTCGGCTGTTTAGTTCTCGGTCACCTTCTTCGATTTCTCTATTGATGCGATAGACATAAGAATCGTAGTCGCCAACATAGTTTTTAACTGTGCCATCGCGGACTTCAATGATCGCAGTGGCGATTCGGTTCACAAAGTGGCGGTCGTGAGCCGTGAAAATAACAGTCCCTTGGTACGCAAGCAGCGCTTCAGCGAGCGATTCCACTGTTTCCACATCAAGGTGGTTACCCGGTTCATCAAGAACCAAAATGTTGTAGTCACCGAGTAAAAGGCCAGCCATGCATAACCGCGCTCGCTCCCCTCCGGAGAGAACTTTAACTTTTTTATGGACATGCTCATCGTGGAATAAAAGCGACCCCGCCACCGCTAGAATTTGCTGATCTGTCGTCCCGTGTATGGCCTGTTGTTCGAGGTACTCCAAAACCGTATCCTCTGGCGGCAGCGTTGTGTAAACATGCTGAGCGTAAGTTCCGATCGAGCAGTTGTGACCCCAGCGAGTTTCTCCGTCAAGCGGTTCCAGTGAGCCGACGAGGGTTCGGAGGAGCGTTGTTTTTCCCTGTCCATTATCGCCGACAATCGCCGCTCTTTGTTGGTGTTCAATTTCGAGATTGATGTTCTCGGAAACGCGATGGTTAGGATACCCAATGGTCAGGTTGTCACATCGGACCGCAGCGCCCTGTTTGGGGGTTACGAGGGGAGCTCGAATGTGTGCTGTTTTTTCATCTGATGCAATTTCGTTGAGCTTTAGCCTTTCCAGTTGTTTCTGTTTGGACCGCGCCTGACTGGCTGTATTTGCACCCGCTTTGTTTTTGGCTATGAATTTTTCAAGCTGTCGCTGTTTCGTTGCGGTCGACGCATTCTCGCGGACCGCCTGTCCCCGTCTCTCTGATTGATACTCTAAGAATTTTGCAATCTTTCCGGGGTACATCGTGAGTGTGCCGCGGGTCAAGTCGAGCGTGTGATCGCAAGTTGACTTTAAAAAGGTGCGGTCGTGTGAGACGATTAAACAAGCTTCACGAAAAGAAATTAAAAAATGTTCGAGCAGAATCTGTGTTCGAAGGTCAAGGAAGTTGGTCGGTTCGTCGAGAATCAAAAGATTAGGTTCATGGAGCAACAAAGCGGCGAGTTTCACTCTGGTTTGCCATCCTCCGGAAAGCGATTTTACCGGACCCTGTAAGTAGTCCCCTTTGATTTCAAACCGGCCGGCGATTTCTCCGCATTTCCAATCGGGTTGCTCGCTGTCCCGCATTAAAAAATCAAGTGCCGATTCGTTTGGTTCGAATGGGTCATGCTGACGAAGGTAGCCGATCCGCAAATTGGGGTGTCGAATAACTTCCCCCGCATCCAGCTCCTCTTCACCCATGAGCACGCGAAGTAAGGTGGATTTGCCTGCGCCATTTCGACCCACAAAACCAATTTTGGCTTGATCGGTGATGGTTGCTTCTGCGTTGTCTAGTAAAACCTGATCGCCATAGCTCAAGTGAGCGTTTCGAATTTGAAAAAGTACAGCCATAAAAGAAGTGCAGCGGCAAAAATATTAGTCGAGGGTCATTGAGGAAAACGCTATGAAAGCACCTGCGGAACGCAGTGAAGATTCACTGGGTTATTTAAGTTATTCCGGTGTTTTCAGTGCGTAAGGATAATTGATTGCGAGAAAATGCTCAACCTTGAATCAGACGAATCAAATGGAATTCACCTGGCCAGCAGGTGGATAAATTGGCCATCTCGTACCGCGATAACGTGGCTTGATAGAGTAATCTTCAACGATCGATCATTCATTTTGAAACAGGACGCAAATTGGACCGGGTAGATTCACTATTTGTCTCGCATAAGTCAACTCACCGGTGTCCTGGTTGATTTCAAAAAGTGCCAGAGTATTGGAGTGTCTGCCGGCTGCCAGAAGCCATTTCCCAGAGGGGTCGATGTTGAAATTCCTCGGCCAAGCTCCGCGTATCGATTCGCGTTCGACGAATTCGAGTTTGTTTTTTTGGGGAGGGAACCTGAATACTGAAATTGAGTCGTGTCCCCGGTTCGACGAATAGACAAATTTTCCGTTGGGGTGGACTCGGATCTCGGCAGCTGAGTTTAAATGTCGGTCTTTGAGTTCTAACGGCAGTGTTTCGATATTCTGAATTTCGTGAAACGCCCCCGATTCTTGGTCGTAGCTGAACACGCTGATGGTTAATGTTAGTTCGTTAAGTACGAATGCGTACTCGCCGGAAGGGTGGAATTTCATGTGCCTCGGCCCGGATCCCGGAGGAAGAGGGATTTTCGATTTCAAAAGAAGATCACCGGTCTCTGAATTCAGTTGGTATTGAAAGACTTGATCGGTGCCTAGGTCTGGCACCATAAGGAATCGATTGTCGGGGCTGGTGCCGACCCAGTGGGGATGAGCTGTTGCCTGACGCTTAGCATTTGCTCCCGATCCTTGGCCGTGCTCAATATTGCTGGCTCGGGCTAGTAAATCTCCATCCTCTTTCAAGCGGTAGGTGGTGGTCGATCCGCCGCCGTATTGTGCAGACATTAACACTTTCCCCAACTTGTCGACTGCGACGCATGCTGCGCCACCATCTCCAGTGGGAATTGAATGGCGTCGCTCAAGTTTTTTGTGATTGATTCGTTTGGCGGAACGCTGCGTGGAGTCGCCCGTGGGGAGGCTGTTGACAATCGAAAATGCCGTGACGCTCCCGTCGTTTTCGCGATCCGTCGCGTAGAGAACTTTGCCGTTGGGATGCATTGCGAGAAATCCGGCCCCGTTGGTTTCACTTGCCAGCGTCGGTTCGGTTAGCTTGCCCTGCTCTACGTCGAGGGTCAGGTGGTAAATGCCCGTTTTGGCAGTGCCAACCCAAACATCGATATTTTGTCCGCAAACGGGCCCCGTAAACGAAAAAATGCACAAGGCGATCAAGATGGTCTGAACCAATGCGATATCGCGGATCGTATTAATTGGATGAGGGTAATAACGGATCGGGAACCTGTTCATTTTGAATACCTCGTTTCAAGGGTTAAAACATGCATCACGATAGGTTCAAAACTTCCCCTAAACCAGTACTAAAGCTAAAATAGTGTTTTTCACGTGCTGGTCACCCTACAAATGAAATCCGTACTGGCATCCAATGTTGTTTGAATTCCTATTTCGTCAAAAAAGGTTTGAAAAAGCCGACCACGCGCATGTAGAAACGCTGCTTGAGGTAGATCAATGTGTAACATCAAGGAATCGAATGCGTTCTGACTTAAGTTTTATTAAAGGAATTGCCCGTGGTCGATGCGTCTCGGCTCTGAGGTCGTTGGCGTTCTGTTTCTTGCTGTTTGTGTATCTCCTGACCTGCGTTTCTTGTGAAAAAAGCTCCCAGACCACAGGCGAGAATTCCAAGGCGATGTCGGCGATCGAGGCAACCGTCACGGAATTAATCGCTAGTGAGGATTTGATTCTAGACTTAACACCGCAGCTTAAGATGATCGCGTTGTGGATCGAGCAACGAGCGGTCGATCCTGAAGTGAATTTTCCCGGTTGGGCCGATCTTGCAGTTGTTCGCGGGTTGGCTGCGCCGGACTCGGAAAATTTGTTTAGAAGGGATGACGCTTTCCCGGATTTTCTTGAGATAGCGGAGTGGCCGATCGAAAGCGAGGCGTCCCCGAAGGTGGGTTATCCGTGGAAGCCGATGGATGTTTTTGGTGTTCAATGGGAGACCATGAAGTTCGGCGTGCTCTCCGGAAGCTTTAAAAATGAAAATGTATTTTTAATACACAGCAAAGTTGAGGGCCGCGGAAAGTCTCCCAGCGCCGTTTTTGGAATCAAAGGGCATCAAGATTTTCAATTCGAGCAAGAGAATGGAATTTGGAAGCTGACAGAGTGGTTACAGGAGGATTTAGTTTTAGAGCGAACCGCCCGCCCACTTTTTCGTGAAGTGCTGTCTGAGGTGGTGGCCGATGCTGAGACTCTGAAGGAAATCAGGCGTTCCCACAAAGACGAAATAATAGTGAAGTCATCTCGCAAGGGTGGGAAGATAACTTTGCCGGTTCCCTTGGTGGCTGACTGGGAGGAACTGCCCTCCAATCATGTTTTTCCTTCGGTTTCCGTTGTCGATTATAACAGTGATGGGCTGGATGATTTATTCCTTACCTCACGCTGGGCCGCAACACAGATGTTGGAAAAACAGCCCGACGGTACCTACGTCGATGTTGCTGAAAGAATTGGGTTACGTGAAGAGTACATGGTTAACTGTGCACTCTTTATGGATGTCGACAACGATGGCGACAAGGATGCTATTTTGGGTCGGCCAATGGAGCCGGCTAAGTATTTCTTAAATGAGTCGGGGGTTTATAGAAATGTGACCAAGACACACTCCGACTTGGGGAAACAGTTTTTTGTTTGCGGGATTTCTGCGACGGATGTTAATCGAGATGGCTTGTTGGATGTTTACTTAAGTAGTTATCCAGCTTTGAACAAAGCGTCACTGCGATTTCAAGACGTTTTCTTAGGGAGCGAGGAACGAGAGATTTATGATGAAAAACGAAAGACGATGAACCGTTGGCTGGATCTTCCAGGTTCGGCAAACGTCTTGTTAATGAATCGCGGCGACGGAAGGCTCGAGCGGGTGCCCTACGATGACGACCTTTCTCAGTGGCGGCGGTCATTCCAGTCGGCGTGGGCTGATTTTGATGAAGATGGTGACGATGATCTTTACATTTGTAATGACTTTTCACCGGATGCGTTGTTGAGAAATGACACGCCCGTCGGTGCCGCGCAGCCTGTGTTTGTGAATGTCACCGACCGTGTAATTACCAACCGGGGAATTGGTTTTGGAATGGGAGCCTCGTTTGGTGATTTTGACCAAGATGGTGATCTTGATCTTTATGTCTCCAACATGTTCTCCAAGGCTGGCCGGAGAATTGCCTCCAAATTAGGGAAAGTAGACGAGCGGATCGAAGTGGCAGCACGTGGTAGTTTTCTTTACGTGAATGAAAATGGGGAATATGCCCAGCGGGCAGGCGACGACGAAGGTGAATTCAAAGTGCATCAGGTCGGTTGGTCGTTTGGTGGTCAGTTTGTGGATTTCAACAACGACGGCAGGCTGGATCTTTATGTTCCGTCGGGGTACTACACAGCCCCCGCTGAGATCGCGACTGAGGTTGATACCTGATCTTGTCTCTGGCGCTCGGTCGTGCGCGAAGATCCCAGTCAAGAGGAAGAATTTCAAGCGGCCTCCGCCTGGGGGAATCAGAAATATGAGGACCAGATTTTCATGCCCACCGAGGGCGATCCCGGAGGGCGTCGGATGCAGCAATTCAGTTTCCAAAGCAACTCATTGAGTGGTAACGAGCGGAATCGGTTGTTTTTGAATAGCCCGGGCAATTTTGTCGATGTTACTTTAGTCAGCGGCGCTGATGATATCGCTGACGGTCGATCATTTGCGATTGTGGATTTCGATCAAGACGGTTGGCAGGACATCGCACTCATGTCGTTAAACAATCCAAGATTTAAGCTATATCGCAATCAAATGCAGGGATTGTATCCGGACAATCACTCGCTGCGTTTTCGGCTTCGAGGTTCGGCGGATTCGGCACAAGGCCAATCTGGAAAAAGCAATCGGGATGGAATTGGTGCAAAGGTGTATGTGAAATTTAGATCCGGTAAAACAATGGTTGTTCAGAAACAGTGCGGGGAAGGGTTTGCTTCCCAGAACTCTGAAATTCTTTCGGTCGGGATTCCAGCTGGAGACAAAGTCGTTTCGCTAGTTGTTAAGTGGCCATCAGGGAAAACATCAACTATCGATTCCCCTGATAGGCAAGTGATTAATTTGATTGAGGAGTTGAACTGATATGCTGCGATGGTCCCCTCCACGTCCGTCTGTATCGGACGCTCGATGCGGAAATTGGGTTGCCGTATTGATGGTGGTTCTTTGTTGTTCTGTTTTCGGTTGTAAGGAACGGCCGTTGGTCGTTGACTTGCCGAAGGGCGGCGCGCAGGCGGAGTTGACCGAAAAAAAACAAATGGTTGATAATTTGATTCAAAGTGAGGATCTGCTGCTCGACCTCACCCCGCGACTCATACGGCTTGCCAAATGGTTTCAGGAGAATTCTGCCGGCCGGCAAACCGAACTTGCCGATGATTTGAAGCAATGTGAATCACTCATTGGAATTGCAGATAGAAACCCAGCTGAATTATTTCAGGCCGACTCAAGCGAGCCGGGATTCTTGGAAGTTATTCGATGGCCAATGGGGGTGGAAACAAGTCAACCCGGTAACCCCTGGGAAGCTGCGAATGGACTGCACGTCGGTTGGGAGACGTTAAAGTTTGGAGTGGTCGCTGGAGATTTTACTAACGATCGCCATGACGAGATTGCGTTACACACAAAAGTCGAAGGTCGCGGCCGGACTGAGTCGGGATCAGCATTGGGGATGAAAGCTCACCAAATCATCGTGTTCAAGAAATCTGGCACGGCCTGGGATTTAATTCGTTGGGTTCAGGAGGATTTTTTTGTTGAGCGAACTCAACAGCTGCTGTTTCGCGAGGTGCTTGGGGAAGTGCTTCCCGATGAAAAAGCACTAAGTAATGCGCAGCGGTCTTTCAAGGACGAGATCATCCTGAAATCCTCCCGCACGGGCGGATTTATTCTACCGATTCCTGAGTATGTGCCTTGGACGAATCTTACGTCTGACAATATTCTTCCCTCGGTTTCTGTGGTTGATTTTAACAACGACGGTTTGGAGGATCTTTTCCTCACGGCTCGATGGGGGCCAACCCAAATGCTGAAGAATATGGGGGATGGTACGTACACGGATGTTGCCGAGGAAATTGGATTGCACGAAGAGTTTTTGGTGAATTGCGTATTGTTTGTCGATCTCGATAACGATGGCGACAAGGATGCAATCATGGGGCGCCCGATGGAACCGGCTAAGTATTTCGAAAATCTGGACGGCATTTTCAAGGATGTCACAAAAGTTAAGTCCGACATTGGAAGGCAATTTTTCACAAGCGGAATTTCCGCAGCTGATGTAAATCGAGATGGCCTCGTTGATATTTATCTCAGTAACTATCCGCCGCTCAACAAGGAAAGTGCATCCTTCGAGCAGACGTTTCTCAACGAAGAGGAACGGGCACGTTTTCTTGAAAAAAGAGCGGATAGTAATCGTTGGTTGAATTTGGCTGGTTCGGCTAATGTCTTATTGATGAATCGTGGCGGAGGCCGTCTCGAGCGGGTTCCGTATGACGAAGAATTAGCCCAATGGCATCGATCATTCCAAGCCGTTTGGGCCGACATCGACGACGATGGCGATGACGATTTGTATGTGTGTAATGATTTCGCGCCGGATTCAATGCTGCGAAACGATACGCCGCAGGGAGCTGCGCAACCGGTATTTGTCGACGTGACCTCGGAGGTTCTAACCTATAAAGGATTCGGGTTTGGTATGGGGGCCTCGTACGGCGATTTTGATCGCGACGGCGACCTTGATCTTTATGTTTCCAATATGTTCTCCAAGGCGGGGCGGCGAATTATCCAGAAAATGAAATCGGTTGATCAGCGAATTGAAGTAGCGGCAGCGGGTTGTTTTTTGTTTGTCAATGATGGTGGGAAGTTTACTCAGAGAGCAGGTGCCGAGGACGATCAATATCATGTTAATCAGGTAGGTTGGTCCTACGGGGGGCAATGGGGAGATTTCGACAACAACAGTCAATTGGATCTTTATGTCCCGACCGGTTTTTACACGGCGCCAGAGGAAATCGACACCCAAGTCGATACCTGATCTTGTCTTTGGCGCTCGGTCGTGCGCGATGACCCTTCTCAAGCTGATTCATTTCGAGATGACTCCCAGTGGGATAATCAAAAATACCAAAACCGGGTTTTGGTTGATTCGGCAAAGGGGGCTGAATCCCGATCCAATCAAAAATGGGGGTTCACCAGTAATTCGTTAAGTGGCCGTGAAAGAAACAGAATGTTTTTGCGGCACAAAGACAATTTTTCTGATGTGACGTTGATCAGTGGCGTGGATGATATCGCCGATGGCCGTTCCTTTGCTCTCTTGGATTTTGATCAAGATGGTTGGCAAGATATTGCAATGATGTCGCTGAACTCGCCTCGATTTAAACTCTATCGAAACGAACTGCAGTCGATTTATCCTGATAATTCATCTTTTCGATTCCGATTCATTGGAGGCCAGAGGGGCGGGGCGCCCTCAGTCAAGCTAAGCAATCGAGATGGAATCGGAGCGACGGCATTAATTACGTTTGCTTCGGGAAACAAATTGCTTGTTCAGCGGCAGGCGGGGGAGGGGTTTGCGAGTCAAAATTCTGACGTCAAAATGATTGGTGTTCCGAAGGGAGATTCGATAGAACGGGTGGAGGTTCGCTGGCCTTCGGGGTTGAAAACGGAGATCATGAATCCGAATATTTCTGAAATTTTGACGATCCGGGAAGTGGGCGATGAATAAACAGTCAGTGGCTCCAATTGAACATGATGCCATCACGAATTTTGTGTTTGTGATGGCGATCGCCTTGATTACTCTCGCGATGAATCAAGGGTGTGTTCGAGAGAAAGCGATTCAGGTAGATCCGCAAGCCAAGGACACCAATCATGCAGAGGTTGCATTGATTAGTGACTTAATCGATAGCGAAGATCTGATTCTTGATCTGACGCCGCGGCTAAGTCGACTGGCCGATTGGTATGAGCAGCGTTCTCAGAATCCGCAGCTTCCCCTGTCACCGGATTTATTGACATGTCTGAATGTTACCGGCTTGGCATCGGTTAGTTCTGAACAGGTGTTTCATCAAGATTCGAGTCACGCAGATTTTATTGAAGTCGGGCACTGGCCTATTGCAGAATCAGTCGCAGAAGAGCCCCTCGATCCGTGGCAAGCTGCGATGGAGTTGGACGCTCAATGGGAGACGATGAAGTTTGGTGCTGTGTCGGGTAAGTTTTCCGATTCAGAAAAGAGCATATTCATTTTAAAGACAAAAGTCGAAGCGAGGGGGCACTCGCCGTCGGGGAAGCCGAATTTACTATTCGGGTTGAAAGCGCATCAGTCGCTGGAGTTCCAGAAGGAAGCGGGCCAATGGGTTTTACGTAAATGGAATCAGGAAGATTTCTATATCGAACGTTCTCAGCAGTCGTTGTTTCAGGAGGTTTTGGCTGATGTTCTCAAAGACCCCGTAGCACTCGAAAATGCTCAGCGTTCATTTCTTGATGAGATCATTCTCAAGACCGCTCAGACCGGCGTTTACGAATTGCCAGATAACAAATATGCAAAATGGACGACCATGACGTCCGACCATGTTTATCCATCAGTCTCGGTCGTTGATTTTAATAACGATGGCTGGGACGACATCTTCCTGACGGCGCGATGGGGGCCGACTCAGATGTTGAAAAATCTCGGAGATGGGACATTTGTTGATGTGGCCGAGTCGGTGGGATTGAAGGTTGATTTTCTGGTCAATTGCGTTTTGTTTGTTGATCTTGATAATGACGGCGACAAAGATCTATTAATGGGGCATTCGTTGGAACCCGCGAGATACCTTCGAAATGATGGAGGCGTTTTCAAGGATGTTACCGCCACTCACTCGGATCTCAGTGAAGATTTGCAATATTTTACCAGTGGGATAGCGGCGGCGGATGTGAATCGAGATGGCTTGGTCGATGTTTACATGAGTAGTTATCCGCCGTTGAGTAAAAAAGATACTGCTTTTGAGCACCACTTTTTAAGCGAGAAAGAGCGGAAAATTTATCTCGAGAAACGGGATGCCAGCGAAAAGTGGGTTGGAACCGCAGGGACGGCGAACGTCCTTTTGATGAACCGGGGTGGCGGGCGTTTGGAACGCGTGCCATTCGATGACGTCTTATCGCAATGGCGCCGATCCTATCAACCTGTCTGGTCGGACATAGACAACGATGGCGATGATGATTTGTATGTATGCAATGACTTTGCCCCTGACGCGTTGCTTCGTAATGATACTCCTCGCGGTGCAAACCAACCGGTTTTTGTCGAAATTACTGATTCCGCGATGGTCAATAAGGGCGTTGGTTTTGGGATGGGAGCTTCGTTCGGTGACTTTGATGCTGATGGCGACTTGGACCTTTATGTTTCGAATATGTTCTCAAAGGCAGGACGTCGGATCGTAAAAAAACTCGACTCGGTAGACCCGCGGATTCAAGTTGCGGCTGCTGGATGTTTTCTGTTCGTTAATTCTAATGGGAAATTTGAGCAGCGAGCTGGAGCGGCAGTTGATCAATTTCACGTTAACCAAGTCGGCTGGTCTTATGGAGGGCAGTGGGTCGATTTTGATAATGACGGGCGACTCGATCTCTATGTACCGACTGGGTTTTATACGGCGCCTCGGGAGATTGATACACAGGTTGACTTGTGATCGTGTCTTTGGCGCACGGTCGTGCGCGAAGATACAACCCAAGGAGACGGTTTTAAAGAGAACGATCTATGGCAGCACCAGCGTTATGTGAATGACGTGATCGTCCGTGCGGCGCCCAAAGCGTCCGGCGACCTCTCCGACGACGGCCTGAAATTCACGAGTAATTCACTTAGCGGTCGTGAACGAAATCGGTTGTTCTTGCAGCTCGGCGATAACTTCACGGATGTGACCCTGCTTAGTGGAGCTGATGATATTGCGGATGGTCGCTCGTTCGCAACGCTTGATTTTGACAAGGACGGCTGGCAAGACATTGCGTTGATGTCGCTCAATGCTCCCCGATTCAAGTTGTATCGAAATAAGATGTCGTCAGTTCGCCCTGGCAATCGCTCGTTTCGATTCCGCCTGGCAGGGGGGAATACGTCTTCTGTCGCGACACCGGATTTGAGTAATCGTGATGGTATTGGTGCTCAAGTTTTGGTGGTGTATGAGTCGGGAAAAAAGATTTTGATTCAAAATCAAGCGGGTGAGGGATTTTCGAGCCAAAACTCAGCGATTCAATCGATTGGCATTCCGGTGGGAGATTCGATTGCGAAGCTGGAAATTCGTTGGCCAAGCGGTAACAATGCAACGCTACTCTCCCCCGATGAATCCAAAATATGCGTGATTGCAGAGGTCGCTCCGGAAGCGAATTAAATGGGGTTCTCAGTTCTTGATCGAATGAGTCGGAAGTATGGTTCGAATTACACTGGTTTTCTGTTGCGGTTTGTTGTTTTTCGGTGGAGGCGCACCTTTGAAAGTGCGAGCCGATGACGCGTGTCCCAATGTGCTGCTGATCGCGGTTGACGATTTGAATGACTGGGTCGGTTGCTTAGGCGGGCATCCGCAGTCATTGACGCCTAACATTGATCGCTTGGCGGCGGCTGGCGTGTTATTTACTAACGCCCATTGTCAGGGGCCAATCTGCGGTCCGTCTCGCGCTTCTATCCTTTCCGGATTTTATCCACACACGACCGGCGTCTATCAACAGCCAAGCGGCAAACGGATGGAGGCTGATGAAAAATTTTTCAAAGGTCAAATGTTGCCTGAATATTTTTCTCGCAACGGATACGAAACGTTTGCAGTCGGTAAAATCACGCATGGCTATCGGCATGAAACAGCATTCGATCATTATGGAGGGAAGTTTGATGGGGTTGGCCCAAAGCCAGCCAAGGGGCGCCGGTTCAATTATTTCCTGCCAGATGTGCCTTTTACGGGAACTCAGACTGACTGGGGAGCTTTCCCCGATCAAGATGAGAAAATGCCAGACTACCAATCGGCGGATTGGGCGAGTGAAGTTTTGGAACAAACGCACGAGCGCCCATTTTTCTTAGCGGTTGGCTTTAACCGGCCACACGTTCCTTGGTATGTTCCGAAGAAATGGTTTGCTCCTTTTCCATTGGACAAAATCGTTTTACCTGCGGTCATCGAGGATGACTTGGAAGACATTCCTTTGATCGGGGTGAAGATTCATGAGCTCCCTAAATATCCCTCGCTCGAATTTTTGCAGGCCAATGGCAATGAGCAATTTAAGAAGTGTGTGCAGGCGTATTTGGCATGTAACTATTTCGTAGATCATCAAGTTGGACGGGTGTTGAAATCGCTGGAGCAAAGCGCGTATGCTAAGAATACTTTGGTGATTTTGTTTTCTGATCATGGTTATCATTTGGGCGAAAAAGGACGTGTTAGCAAACACAGTTTATGGGAGGAATCGACACGGGTTCCTTTCATGATTTTGCCACCGGGCGATTCTCAACTGCGCAATAAAGTTGCCGGCAGGAAATCGTCTAAGCCTGTCGAGTTAATTGACTTGTATCCAACCCTTACTGAAATGTGCGGCCTTCCTGCGAAAGCCTCTAACGAGGGGCGAAGTCTGGTTCCCTTGATGAAAGATCCATCGATGGAGTGGAGATTTTCGGCGTTGTCAACTTACGCCCGCAAGAATCATTCGCTTCGCACCGAGAGATTTCGGTATATCAGATATGAGAATGGGGCGGAGGAGCTTTACGATCACCAATTTGATCCCGAAGAATGGGAGAATATAGCGGGTGATCCGGAGCAGGCAGAGTTAATCTTTCGTTTCCGTTTAGAACTACCTCGGCAAAATGCTAAGTACCACGCGGCGACGAAAAAGGGGGCTGTTAATCAATGGTTTCAAGACCACTTGAAAGCCAATGGAATTGAATGAAGCGAATCTTTGATTGGTCTTTTCTGGCTGTTGGATGATTGAGTTGGCAGCGTGAACGTTCTACAATCCTAGGGGCACCTTATTGATCTGTGTTTTTTTAATTCTCGATTGAATTTTTAAGGGTTTTAATGCGCGCTTTATTGTTATCTGAATACCAAAACCTAAACGTAGTAGAGATTGAAAAACCGGTGTTGGGCCCCCTCGATGTCTTGGTTTCGGTCAAGGCTTGCGGTATCTGTGGCAGCGATGTTCACGGCTACGACGGGAGCAGCGGTCGCCGAATTCCACCTTTGGTGATGGGCCATGAGGCGGCCGGGGTTGTGACGGAAATAGGTCCAGAGGTTTCTCGGTTTTCGGTCGGGCAGCGAGTGACTTTTGATTCGATGATTTCCTGTGGAAGCTGTCGCGTTTGTCTTGAGGGTAGTACCAATCTCTGTGCCGATCGTCGGGTGTTGGGCGTTTCCTGCGAAACGTATCGGCAGTCAGGTTGTTTCGCCGAGTTTGTCGCGGTCCCGGAGCACATCGTTTACGAGATTCCTGATGATCTGGCATTCGAGCATGCGGCGCTTGTGGAGCCGGTTTCGGTGGCGGTACATGCTGTTAGTTTGCTCGATATTCCATCGGGTGCGACTGCGGTTGTCGTTGGCACTGGAATGATTGGCTTACTTGTTGTTCAGGCATTGAAGGTTGCTGGTTGTAAGCAAATTGTCGCCATTGATATCGACGCTTTTAAATTAAACCTAGCGAAAGAACTTGGGGCAACTCACTGTCTTCAAGCCACTGCGGTTGATGTCGTGTCGGAAGTCTTAGCAATCACCGATGGCGTTGGTGTCGATATCGCAATGGAAGTCGTTGGGAAAACAGACCCCCTCCGCACGGCTATTGACTGTGTCCGGCTCGGTGGGCAGGTCGGACTCGTGGGAAACCTTCAACCGAATGTTGACTTACCACTTCAGAAGGTCGTGACGCGAGAACTTAAACTAGTGGGGTCTTGCGGGTCAAGCGGCGAATATCCACGGTGCATCGAATTGATGGCGTCCGGGCAAATCAAAGTCAGCCCCCTCATCAGTCAGGTTACTACCTTGGATCGGGGGCCAGAATTTTTTCAGCGACTTTACAAGCACGAACCGGAGCTTCTAAAAGTTGTGGTCCAGCCGTAATGCTGAGCCTGTGTTGAATGGAATGAACCATCCACTACATTGCAGGTGCTACCATTTGCCCTTTGGCTGCATTTTCGTCAGGCTCGGCTTGCTCTTTGGTGAAGTTCGGGTCCGCCTTAGGAACTTGCTGATCTAGCCAATAATAAAAACCGCCGACACCACAGAGCCCTAATCCAAAAATGAATAGAAGAATTATTAAACGTTTTTGCATATCAATCTCTGAGCGAAAAAATAAGGATGAGGCTTGCGCCTGACCGAGGGACTAATGAGTGAGGTTAAGTGAGTTGCCTAGGATAACCAAAGCTGGTGTTGAGTGCTATCGAGGGAACTGGAAAACATCGGAATCTGTGTGAAAAACAACCTAAATATCGGAGTAAACTGTGTCATTTGACTTATCAGATAAAGTTGCCTTGGTTACAGGTGCAAGCCGCGGCCTCGGGCTGGGTTTCGCAAAAACATTGGCAAAAGCCGGGGCGAGTGTCGCGATGACGAGTCGTACACTGAGTTCATTGGACGGTCCCTGCGATGAGGTTGAATTATTGGGGGCGCGAACCGCCAAAATTGGATTAGATGTGCGGAATCATCAGAGCATCAAAGACGCGATTGGCGAGGTGATCGATACCTTTGGCCGAATTGATATTTTGGTTAATAACGCGGGGTGCAATGTGCGCAAGCCAGCCGCTGACGTTCAATGGGAAGATTGGAATCTCGTTTTAGATACGAATTTGAGAGGTGCATTCTTCGTTGCCCAGGAAGTCGCCAGGCACATGGCGAAGCAGCAGTATGGGCGGATTATCAATATTGGTTCTGTCACCTGTGTGGCAGGGTATGCGGGACTAGGCCCCTACGGAGCAAGCCGAGGAGGGACCAAGCAACTTACCATGAGTTTGGCTCACGATTGGGGAGGTGACGGCATTACCGTTAACTGTCTAGCACCTGGGTGGTTCAAAACCGAACAGAATAAAGTCATGTATGAGCAAGAAGGCTGGGTTGATTATCTTTGCGAACGGATTCCGTTGGGCCGTCCGGGTGCGCCCGGGGATCTCGCCGGTCCGTTACTGTTGCTGGCCTCGGATGCGAGCCAATACATCACGGGTCAGACTTTATTGGTAGACGGCGGCATCTCCGTCGGCGCGGTTCGGGCTACGACTGAGCAGTCGTGTCAGCGGGGGGATGTACCGGGTTAGTATCAGAACTGCAGATCTAACGCTGGCGGATGCGAATGATGGTTAGACGCTCGTAGCCACCGATTTCTGGATGCGTTGGATCGCCGTTACTGTATTCTCAAGGCTGTTGAATGCACTTAGACGGAAATAGCCTTCGCCGGCAGCTCCGAATCCACTTCCGGGCGTACCAACGATGTGGGACTTCTCAAGCAGTTCGTCGAAGAAATCCCAACTGCTGGTGTCACCGGGGGTTTTTAGCCAAACGTAGGGTGCGTTGATTCCGCCAAAGACTTCCAATCCAGCAGCGGTGAGTCCTTCGCGTAGTAATTTCGCGTTGTTCATGTAAAAGGCCACGAGTTCACTGATTTGTTCCCGTCCTTCCTGCGAATAAGCGGCTGCGGCTCCGCATTGGACAGGGTAAGAGACTCCGTTGAATTTTGTGCTTTGTCTCCGATTCCAGAGTGCGTGAATCGAATGAGAGTCACCGGTGGCTGTTTTGCCGACAAGCCCTTTCGGGATCACGGTAAAGGCACATCGAGTGCCGGTGAATCCAGCGGTTTTACTGAAACTTCTGAGTTCGATCGCAACCTCCCGGGCGCCTTCGATTTCAAAAATTGAACGGGGAACATCTTCCTCGGAAATGAATGCTTCGTAGGCGGCATCGTAGAAGATGATAGAATTGTGTTCTTTGGCGTAGGCTACCCATTTCTCGAGCATCTCACGGGTTGCCACGGTTCCAGTCGGATTGTTCGGGTAACAGAGGTAAATTAAATCAACGTGTTCCGTGGGGATCACTGGTTCGAAATTTGATTCGGCTGTGACCGGCATATAAACGAGTTTGCCGTAGCGTCCCATCGCGTCCGCTTCACCGGTATGTCCGGCCATGACATTCGTGTCGACGTAAACCGGATAGACCGGGTCAAGAACCGCAATGACGTTGTCGCTTCCAAAAATGTCGAGCAGGTTTCCGGAATCGCATTTCGAACCATCCGAGATAAATATCTCATCACTCTGAATGTCAATGCCGCGATTTTGATAATCATTTTCGGCAATGGCATCACGCAGAAACCCGTACCCCTGTTCCGGACCGTAGCCACGGAATGATTCTCGAATGGCCATCTCGTCAATTGCCTTGTGCATGGCGTCTACAATGGCTGGGCAGAGCGGTTGGGTAACATCGCCGATTCCCATTTTGATGACATCCGCATTGGGTTGGGATTCACAGAACGCATTGACGCGACGTGCAATTTCTGGAAACAAGTAGCCTGCCTGGAGCTTCAAGTAATTGTCGTTAATACGAGCCATGGATGATTTGTCTTTTTTAGGGGCGGATAGGGTCGCGAACATGTTCGAAACCAACTGTGTTAATAACTTTGATCAGTTACCATGATCACAAAATTGTGAGCATGACACAAGTCACGAGCGTGTTGTGTATCGCGTGCATTGCCATCGAACTTATCAGCGAGCCTCGCCATTCTCTGGCAAGTGAAAAGCCAATGGCAAGCATGGCCAATAGGGGTATGCCATAGATTCCTTGTGGGTGAATTGCGGCAAAAATAAGCGCGTTAATGATTGCTGCGAAAAGAACACTCATCCACCGTGCCGAGAAGGATTTGACGTCTCGTAAATGCCGATACAGGATTCCTCGAAAAACGGTTTCTTCTACGATCGGCGCGGCAATACATGCGGTCACGAAAATCATTAGAACCATCGTTGTGCCTCCCTCGGCAAGCAGCTCTTGAATTGGATGACTGGGGCCGATAGGGCTTGCAAATTCAGGTGTTTGCTGGAAGACGGAAACCAATGCCATCAAAATAAACATGATTATAAAACCAGGAAGGAGTAACGAGAGTGTTGCTAGATAAGTTGGAATCGCGCACATTATTTCTCGCAGGGGATTGTCCCAAGTCCAGCCGATGTCCTGGCGGACTTGCGAAAATGGAATCCCTCGAAGAATCGGCCAGACCAAGCAAATGAGTGATCCAAAGAAAATGAGCGGTTGGAGATACATCGCCGTCGTTGGATTCTCGAACGACAACATCCCTAAAAGAATGGAGGTCCCAAAAAATAAACACATCCAGACCGCGAACGTCTCGATATAGATATTGTGATTGTAAAACCGAATTTCGAAGTGTGGCGTGATTTTCTTTTTCGTCAATTTTACAATGAAGACGATTACCGAAGTTAAGCTCGCCAGTCCAATTCCCAACCCGACAACACTCATAATAATCAAAATGACCAACATCGTGAGTGCTTCGGATTCAATTGCCGCCCTCTCTATTGTCAGTGGTGTTTCTCCGGGCAACAGAGCGAGTCGACCGGTCCAGCCCAGACGAGATTCCAGTAATTGACGATCAATCAAGGGAAGGATGTCGCTCGAATTAAGCTCCCCCGATTTATATTGCTGGTTCAATTCCTCGATCATCGCACTGATTTTCTTTTGATCTGCGGTCAATTCCAGGTCGTATTGGCGAACCTGTTTGTCAAGATCAAGCAATTGCTCAATCGCGGCACTAGGTCCTTCCAATTCTCCCTTGAGGATGGCGTAGCAGAGTCTTTGTTCGTAGCTTCCAGTATTTAATTCTTCAGGCAAACTGTCGCTGAGATCGGTTTGTAGAGTTTTGTCAAACGCCATTATTTGTTGTTGCCCAACTATCAACTTTCCTTGCATTTGCAAAGTCATCAGTTCACTTGCACTGGCGTCTCCGCCAATTTCCTGTTCCGCAAAAATCTGCGAATAGGTGACCAATGAAAATATCAGCAGAGTAACTGAGAGAACGACTGTCCACGCAACGATCCCGGTTTTCGAAAGCGGAAAAGAACGTGCCTCTACCAGCGACGCGTCAACTAATTCGTGTTCATCCTCGTCCGAGTGAACGCGTGTTTGCGGGAGGGGAACTAAATCGTTGGGGTCGTGATCAGGATCCGATTCGGGAGGAGTTGTTGTCACAATTCTTCTTTTCAGTTTGTTAGGAAGGCAGTGATAGCCGCCTGAGTAATTGAGGTTGAGATTGAGTTCAGGGGTTTCAATCGGTTCGGCGGGATAAAACTCAACCGGTCGGATCGTTTAAATCGAGCAAGCCAACGGTAACCAACTCGCCTAATAATATTAAACCGCACTTGGGAAACTTTGTCATTCGATTTCAGCCCGATTTTGTTTGATTAATTTCACGGCATTTTTAAAAACGCGGTCGAGCATGGGTTTTGTGAGTTTTCCAGTAAATGTGTTCTGTTGACTGGGGTGGTAGCTTCCCAGCAGAAACCGGCTGTTGTTGAGAGGGACTTTTTCGCCATGGCCGAATTTTGGTCTTCTGGGCGGACGGTTGAACCAGCCAACGCGAATTAATTCACGCAGGGTTGCATTCCAGGCTAGTCCGCCAAGAGCCAGGACGACGATTGGATCGCATAGTTCAAGGGTTTCTGCAAAGTAGGGCGAACAGTTTTGGAGTTCTTCAGGGGACGGTTTATTTTGCGGCGGTGCACAACGACAGATATTGGTGATGGCGCAGTCGTTCAACTTTAGTCCGTCGTGAATATCTGTTGAGTCTTTCTGATTCGCAAATCCCACACGGTGCATTGCCCGGTAAAGCCATTCTCCGCTTCGATCTCCAGTGAACATGCGACCGGTGCGATTGGCTCCATGAGCTCCGGGGGCAAGCCCAACGATGAGTAAGCCTACGCTGGGATTGCCAAGATTGGGGACAGGCTTGCCCCAGTAGTCGTCGGTTTCATAAGCCCGACGCTTTTTTTGGGCGACCGCTTGGCAGTGGTTGATCAACCGGGGGCAGTGGGAGCAGTGGATGACATCGGATTGAAGTTGCTTCCAGCGAAACGGTATTGACCGAGACTTACTCAAGAATCACCGCCCGCTTCATTCAATACTTTCGGTAGTTACTTCAGGTTGCTCGCCATCGTTTTCTGAGGTGTCGGTGGCAGAAGAATCTTCAGCGCGGAGCTCCAGTTTCCCATTGAGTTCTTCCTGCGCCATGTACTCTGCTTTGATACTCTGAAATTTTCGTTCGACAACGAATAGAACAACGATCATCAAGACCACTCCTAATAACCTTAGGGTCCAGCTCTCATTGTCGATATACTTTGCTATTTGCTTGGAGAACAAAAGCATTATCCCATTGCCGAGAATACTACCGACCAAGATTGCGACCACAACTCGCCAGCGCTTCATTCCGAGGAGTCTTCCAAAAATCGAACCACCCACGCTGCCGGTCGTCGAAGAAGGGAAAATTACGAATCCAACCAGGCCAATGAAAGCTGTGCGGCGAATCCACGGCTGTTTTCTAAGAATGAATTGGCTGTCCGATACGACGCCCTGAATCCGCGGACCCACCCACGGTAGGCGAAAAATGATACCCATGTGAAACGCAACGAACATCGCAACCATGGTGTCCATGTAGGTTAACATGACAAATAGGTTAGAGGCGGTTAGATGCTTTAGAAAAAAAATCGAGTCAGCGTTTGGTTCGTTTTGACCAATCAGGATGATGAAACGGCCTAAGAACAGGAATGCAGACACCGCAGCGGCAGCATAGCTGTAGGCGACGTCGGAACCCTGAATTAGAGCGATGCAGCCTAGCAATGCGGCACTGATCACGACCGGGCCTACCAATGCCAGCCACCAGGCCACGGGGTGGGATTTTCGATAATCGGCCCCGACGCCTTCGACTTTGACGTCAGGCCAATGAAATTGATTCGATTTATCCGACTCGCCGTTTACCACTGCTGTTTCCTTCAGCCATTTTAAATTTAAGTTCTCGCCGTAATCCGCGTTCGCGTCGATCGACTAAATAGGTCGACTGGGGATAGGTTCGATCGGAATCACTAATCAGCACCTGAAATTGGGGGGATTTTGAATTTAAAATCTTACCTTATTGCCCTCGTTTTACATACGCGCCATTCTGACGCACCCAAAAACGGTGATTCCTCTATTGGCAACATCGGTTTTACCGCATCGGAAAATGAATTGCCTCTCAAATTTGGGCGTCAAAATGGCCGAGGTTGTTTTTATTAAACAATTAGGAAACGTCGGCCCGTTGCAGAATTCTTTGCCCTCTCGCTGTTTCAGCTAAAGTCGCCAGAGTTGCGAGAGTTGCGGATTGGATTGCCAGCGAGGATCTTGCTGGAGAACACCGAACTGATTTTTTAGCGTGCCGGAGATGAGACGACGTTAGAAATCGCCGCGGTGCATTGGAATGGGCAAAAAATAAAGTCGAAATCCATCAGTGGAATCGACTATATTAACATTCGAAATTTCTACTATTTCATACCGCAGCGTTGTCCCATACTTTCCACCATGCTTTTTTCGCATGGGGGCCTTTGGCAGAGAGGCCCCAGGGGCGGCCATTGGCGCCAATGCTTCCTTCAAGTTTTGTGTAAGTGAATGTGGCTCTGGCGATTTTAGCATCCGTCATATCGGCGTTTCGAAGGTCAGCTTGAGTAAAGTCAGCGCTGCAAAAATCAGCGCCGAACAGGTTCGCACCGACTAGCGTAGCGTGATCGAATTTTGCGCGTGCCTCCGAAAAGGAGAAGTCCCCTTTATTGAAGTTGCCTCGCGATAAATCCGCCCCGTTCAATTTCGCGTGACGGAATAGAATACCAACCGCGGTGCAACGCGTGAACAGAGCAACGTCCAAGATACTATCGGATAAATCTGCTTTGGTCAGGGTTGCATCTGAGAAATCAGCACGCCTCAAGACGCAGTTGTCGATCTTCGCAAACGACAAATTGCAACCGGCAAAGTTTGCATCGCAAAGATTGCAACCGGTGAATTTACAGCCCGACAAATCTTGACCCGAAAAATCGGCACCTGCAAGATCAAGACCTGAGAGCAAGCGTCCACGAATGGACTCATTCTTTGCTCGGAGCAGAATTTTTCCGGACTGTTTGTGTAGGATTTTGACCATTTAAATCTCCAAGGTAGAAACAAGCTGGGCCTCATAGCAAACTAAAATTGCTATGAGCATTCGCAAGGTCCGCCAGAACGATGGGGGAACCCATTCTGGCCAACTGTCTTCTGTTATCTATGAAAAACCAAAAACTGTTTTGAGTTTCGATCAACTCGCTCAGTTGTTGGAAAATAAATCAATTACCTTAGATCTCTGTATGCTAATTATCGAATGACGGCATATCCAACGCAAGCAAAATTTCAAAAGAGCTGGATAAACATGGAGTTTGAGGCGTGTAACGCTCCCTTGTGAAGGTTCCAAGTCGTCGTCATCCCCCCCATTCGTTCTAAACCGTTTTTTTTGAACTTGGAAGTCTCTCTCTCGTTTTGCCTCCGCGACAGCCAAAGTCGCGAGTGACGGGCTCACTTGACCGCTGAGATTGATCAGCTAAGCCAGTGAAAAAGAATACACAACTTGACTATTTCTTCTTTCGCTGGCCCTTGGGAACGTCTTCCTCAAAAGAAGCCGTTTTAATTTCAGGTAGTTTTAATCGGGGTTCTTTATTGAAGCCGCGATACTCTGCAAGAGAAACTGGTTTAAATTGAGCCCACCGCTTTTTGATGGACTCAATTCTTTCTTGGTCTTTTTTGGAAAGCTGATATCTCACAGTGTGTTTCGATTTTGCCTTATAGGATTCGCGAAACAGACTGTTCTGTTTGACGGAGATTTCAATTTCCGTCGGTACCCATCCGAGCCTCTTAATTGATTTGTTAACTTCCATTCGTGCAAACGGCGGGACTTTCGTTGGGTCGGAGACATTGAGCAACGTGAAGTGATAGAGGAAGTCATTGTATTGCTCGAGAATCAATACGTTTTTCGGCTGAGCCCCGGAAAAGCGATATTCGATTTGGGGTGTCGAGAGCGTGACTAAGTTTATGCTTAGGTCGATATCTTCGACGAAAGGATCGTCTGTTAAGAATTTCGAACGGTGGTCCTGCTTCGTCTCTTTTCGCACACCTTCATAGATTGAAAGCAGTTGCAAATCTGTCAAATCCAGTTTCGTCTCCTTAACATGATTCAGGAGCGTGAATCTTTTGTTGCGAGTGTCGAAAATAACTGTCTCATCGGCGTCGGTTGCGGCGCCATTGGAAAGCTGGAAGTCGTAGATAATTCCTGACGAGAAAAGAGTGATGTTTTCAGAGGCAGGTAAATTTTTTCCACTGACATATACCTGAGAGTCAATTCGGAAATCCTGTCCCATTAAATTTGCCTTCTCACCTTGAATGAAAGTCAGGCAGCTGAGTGCAAACAGCAAATTCAGTTTTGCGTATTTCACGGCGCGGTTTCTCATCAACGCAACCTCCGGGAACGAATCGTTAGCCGGAAAGTTAGAAAAACCCTAGTTGCAAGTCCAGACGTTTAGCAAGCTAGCACTCGAGAATTTTTGAAAATTTGGTTGAGAAGTTCCCCAAATTACCGTCTTGCACAATTGGCGGTATGAATCTGATAGCGAATGGAGCGATCTAGGTGTGAATGGCGCGGCCGTCGACGTCCAGGGCAGCTTCCTGCATGATTTCGGAGAGTGTTGGGTGGGCATGGCAGCATCTGGCTAGGTCTTCGCTGGAGGCACCAAAATTCATCGCCACAGCCGCTTCTGCGATTAAGTCACCGGCCCGCGCACCAATCGCATGGACGCCGATAATACGGTCGGATTGTGCATCGGCGAGGACTTTGATTTTTCCTTCGGCTTCGCCCATCGCCCGAGCGCGGCCGTTGGCTCCGAATGGGCATGAGCCCTTTCGGTAGGAGATGCCTGCGGTTTTGAGTTGTTCCTCAGTTTTTCCAACCATCGCAATTTCAGGGTGGGTATAAACGACAGCTGGGATCGTATCGTAATTGACGTGGCCAACTCCGTTGACGATCCGTTCGACGCAGGCGACTCCCTCTTCAGATGCTTTATGAGCCAGCATTGCCCCGCCAATGCAATCTCCAATAGCGAAAATTCCGGGAACGGATGTAGCGAGGTGGCTGTTGACGGTAATAAATCCACGCTGGTCAACTTGAACGCCGGCTGTATCTAGGCCAATATCACCTGTGTTGGGGACACGCCCGGCGGATACGAGCACTCGATCGCATTGGATTGGAGCGGCGTCCTTGCATTTGACGACACATGTATTTCCATCGCGTTTCGCACTTTCGACCCACATACTGGTGTGGAATTCAAGCCCTTGTTTTTCAAAGGTCCGTTTTGCAATTCTCGCAATTTCCCGATCTAGACCTGGAAGGACGTGGTCCATACCTTCGAGGACAATGACTTTCGAACCAAGGCGGCTCCAGACCGAGCCGAGCTCGAGCCCGATGTACCCACCGCCAATCACCACTAAGTTTCGCGGTACGTTGGGATAGCTGAGTGCCGTTGTGCTATCGCCGATAAAATCGCCGTCAAACTCGATCCCGGGCAGACGCATTGGGACGCTGCCGGTAGCAACGATGATGTTTTCGGCAACGAGGGTGTCACCGGTGGAGACAACAATCTGGCCGTCGCCGGCCAATTTTCCGCGACCGACGTACGTCGTCACTTTGTTTCGCTTGAGAAGCATGTTGATTCCGCCGGTAAGGGTATCAACGATCTTAGATTTCCGCTTCATCATGGCCGAAAGATCTACCGTCAGTTTGGTTGCGGTGATCCCATGTTCGACCATATGGTCGCGCGCCTCGACAAGCAGGTGGCTGGACTCGAGGAGTGCTTTGCTTGGAATGCAACCGACTCTCAGGCACGTCCCACCGAATTGCGGATTCTCGTCGATGACGGCTGTCTTCAATCCCAATTGTGCCGCACGAATTGCTGCGACGTATCCACCGGGGCCACCTCCAACAATGATTAGGTCAAATTTTTGATCAGCCATAATAGAATAAATATCGCAATGAGGATTAGATTGAGCAGGGGTAAAATAAGCAGATCCGAACCGACTTACTGGGATTGGGAAATCCAGAGTTACTGGGATTTGGAAATCCAGAGTTAAACTCGGATTGAGACGTTTACACTTCCAGGAATAAACGGGCAGGTTCTTCGAGAACTTCTTTGATTGTTTTCAGAAACCCAACAGCTTCTTTACCGTCAACAATTCGGTGGTCGTAAGTCAGGGCCACGTACATCATCGGGCGAATCACGACTTCGCCGTTGAGTGCGATTGGACGTTCCTGAATCGTATGGAGTCCGAGGATTCCGCTTTGAGGTGGGTTTACAATCGGCGTCGAGAGCAACGAACCGTAGACACCCCCGTTG
Organism: Mariniblastus sp.; assembly: GCA_028823415.1. GTDB lineage: Bacteria > Planctomycetota > Planctomycetia > Pirellulales > Pirellulaceae > Mariniblastus. The sequence goes on along the minus strand of JAPKBL010000001.1, from coordinate 52,450 downwards.
CTGATCGTAAACGTACCGCCTTTCAGATCGTCGGGAACGATTTTGTTCTCTTGTGCCATGGCAGCAAGCTCACCGATTTTCTGTTCAACCATCGCGAAGCTCATATTCTCAACGTTACGTAGAATTGGCACGACCAATCCCTTGCCTCCTCCAATGGCGATTCCGATATCGTGATAGTTCTTAACGATCACATGATCGCCTCGAACTTCAGAGTTAATCGCCGGATAACGCTTAAGTCCTTCGACGACAGCCTTCGCAAAAAAGGACATGAACCCTAGTTTGACTCCATGCTTTTTTAAGAATGCATCTTTGTACTTTGAGCGAAGCTCTTTCACCGGGAGCATGTCAATTTCGTTGAACGTCGTCAACAGGGCGGCTGTTTGTTGGGCTTGGACTAACCTTTTGGCGATGGTTCGGCGAATCATGCTCATGGGAACCGATTTTTCAATCCGTTCATTGGGATGAGTTGCTGATACGACAACTGGTTGGGGGGTGGGTTGAGGTCGTGGTTTCGCAGGAGCGGTTACCGGAACTGGCTGGGTTGGCTGCGAATCCGTCGGCTTGAGTCCTTTGGTGTGGACGTAATTCAAGACGTCTTCTTTGAGCAACCGTCCACCGGGACCGGTGGGAGTGATTGCATCGGCAGAAATTTGATATTCGCTCAGAACGCGTTCTGCAGCCGGCATGATCCACTCGGTTGTGGCGGTGTCTGCGACAACCGCTGTTCCTCCTCGGGCGGCCGTTGCAGATGCGATGGCGGTTTCAGGCGGTTTCTCGCCTTCTTGGACGACACAAAGGATGTCACCGACGTGAGCAAATTCGCCATCGGCAACTTTGATTTGTTGCAAGACACCGGCTCGGTCGGAGCTCAATGCTTGTGATGCTTTTTCGGATTCGAGTTCGACGATGTCTTCGTCTTTTTCAATCCAGTCGCCGGGCTGTTTTAGCCATGTCGCGACCTGGACTTCCTGGATTGACTCGCCGAATTCGGGGACTTTGATTTCAAACATGTTCGACTGATTCTGAGTTGAATTTTTTGGGGGCTGAAAGGATCAACCGAAAATCGAAGAGACGATTTTTCAGCTATTTTTGATTCGTAAATTTTAACGGTGGCTTTAAACGGTGGCGGCTCGAGGGACGCTCATCGCCGTGTTCATGATTTCATCTTGCTCGATCTTATGGGATTTTTTGGAGCCGGTGGATGGGCTTGCCGATTCAGGTCGACAGATGACTTTCAAGGGCCACTTCTCTTCTAGACCGAATTCATCCCATTTGACTTTCATGAAGTACCAAGCCCCCATGTTTCTAGGTTCTTCCTGGACCCAAAAAATCGGCGTGCCCGAAGCGTATTGACTGAGACATGCTTCGATTTCTTTGTAAGGCAAAGGGTAGAGCTGTTCGATTCGAATGACGGCAAAATCGGTGCGTTGGGCAAGTTCCCGTGCTTTGAGCAGTTCCACTCCGATTTTTCCAGCAGTCAGAAGTACCCGTTGTGGCGCACTGTCGTTTCGAACCGCTTCATCGGCAATGACCCGCTGGAATTGCCCCGTCGTAAACTGCTCGATCGGCGAAGCGACGTACGGCTCGCGAAGCAGACTCTTGGGCGTGAAAACAATCAAGGGTTTTCGCCATTTGCGTTTGACCTGTCGGCGGAGCAGGTGGAAATGCTGCGCAGCGGTTGTCGGAATCGCGACCTGAAAATTATGTTCTGCAGCCGAGGTTAAAAATCGTTCGAGCCGACCGCTGCAATGTTCCGGTCCTGCGCCTTCGAAACCGTGCGGAAGGAACATGGTAAGCCCACTTAGCCGATCCCATTTGTCTTCGGCGCTACAGATGAATTGGTCGACAATCACTTGAGCAGCATTGAAGAAATCACCGAATTGGGCTTCCCAGATAATCAGACTATCGGGCGCGTCGAGGCTATATCCGTAATCGAATCCGAGAACGCCGGCTTCGCTCAGCGGACTGTTAATGATGTTAACGTTAGCCTGTGGCTCGCCAAGGTGGTTAAGCGGAGTGTAGGATTGGGCGGTTTGGGTGTCGTGCAGGACTGCGTGACGTTGGCTGAAAGTCCCCCGCGCACAGTCTTGTCCAGAGAGACGGATGGGATGTCCTTCGACCGCAAGCGTCCCGAGGGCAGCAAGTTCAGCGGTCGCCCAGTCGACGGGCCGGTTTCCGTTGGCGGCGTCGACTCGGCTTTCGAGCACACGCTTCAATTTGCGATGCAGATGGAAGGTCTCAGGAACGCTGGCAGTGTTGCGAATAATCTCCGTCAAAATCGCTTCGGGTACCGAGGTGTCGGCTTCATCATCGGAGCGCTCTTTTCCACCGTAATAGCCCGACCATAATCCTTCGAGCGTTTGGGTGTCTGGAGTAAAGCCGGCGATTTTTGTGGATTCAAACTCGTCTTGAAGTTTAGTCCCTCGTTGCTCGGCAATCAGATCGGCCTCTTCCTGGGTAACTTCCTGCATTTTCAGGAGTCGTTTGAGGTAGCTGTCGCGTATCGTGGGGCGACTATCAATTGATTTGTACATCAACGGTTGGGTAAATCTTGGCTCATCACTTTCGTTGTGACCGAGCCTTCGATAGCAGTACATGTCGATGACAACGTCTCGATTGAATGCACGTCGAAATTCCATTGCCAAGTTGACAACTTGAGCGACCGCTTCGGGATCCTCTCCGTTTACATGGAAGATTGGGATCTGCAGCATTTTTGCAACGTCGCTGGCGTAGGTGGTCGAACGACTATCGTGGCAATCCGTGGTGAACCCGACCTGATTGTTGACGATCACGTGAAGCGTCCCGCCGACTTTGTAACCATCGAGTTGGCTCAAGTTCAGCGTTTCCTGAACAACTCCTTCCCCGGCAAATGCTGCATCCCCATGAATCAGCACGGTCATCGTTTCAGATTGATTGGTATCACAGGTTCGATCCTGTTTACTGCGGCAGCGACCGATCGCGACTGGGTTGACGAATTCAAGGTGGCTCGGATTGAAACAAAGTGAGATGTGAACGTTCTTGCCCTTGCTGGTAACCCAATCGTTACTGTGGCCAAGGTGGTACAGCACATCTCCGCCGCCACGGTGTTTTTCAGGATCAGGATCGTCGAATCCCCAGAAAATATTTTGAGCCCTTTTGCTCATGATATTCGCCAGGACGTTGAGTCGCCCGCGATGAGCCATTCCGAGAACAACTTGCTTGACTCCGTGATCGCCAGCTTTTTCTAGTGCGAGATCCAGTAACGGAATGAGGGTCTCGGCGCCTTCGAGCGAGAACGTCTTTGCGCCTAGAAACTTTTTCCGCATGAATTCTTCGAAAATGACGGCGTCGGTCAGTTTGGTCAGGATTCTCAGTTGTGTCTTCCGGTGCAATTGCATCCGATTGCGAGAACCTTCCATTCGCGTTTGGAGCCAGTTGCGGACATCGTGGTCATCGATGTGCATGAACTGCACGCCAATCGAGCGACAGTACGTTTGCCGCATCAAATCGACAATTTCTTCGAGCGATCTGAAATTCTGACCATCGACGGTACGCGCCGAAAAGTTCTTAGGGAAATCGGATGGCAGCAAACCATAGGATGCAGGATTCAGTTCGTTGTTGGCTGCCCGTGGACGACCGAGGGGGTCAATTTTCGCCTCGAGGTGTCCACGAACGCGATAACCGCGAATGAGTTGATCCACCCGATCTTGTAATTGGGCGACACTACGACTGTTGGTCGTGTTGTGGTCCGGCGGAGAAGAGGCAGCATTAGCGGCTACCGGAAGCGACGAAAAGTCGATCTCATTATTCTCGGGATCGAAGTTCTCAAAATAGGCTTGCCATTGTGGTGGCAACGAACTTGGATCTTGTAGGTAGTCGTCAAATAGACTGTCGATATAAGCTCGACTGAATACGTTCATTAATCAATGCCGATCGTCGTCACAGGCCTGGATTCGTCCATGAAGGAAATGCCAGAATAGCCATTTTTAAAATGCTGAAGTGTCGCATGACAGGATCGAGCTAATCTAGGATTTCCGTCGGAAACCGAATTTTTGGGAATTAGTTAATTCACAGAAAATCTTGTTTCTTTCTGACAACCCTCCGTGGGTTGCTTCTTTGGCGTTCAATGTACCTCAGATTATCGAATTAGGCTTGGAGTTTCCATTGCACAAATCGAAATTTTCTTCGGAATCAACAAGTTTTTACAGCTTGGGGGAGACTGGGCTTCTCCGTTTTTTCAAAATCGGTCCTCCGGCAATTTGGGCATCGCGCTCATGAGAAGATGGAGTGTTTCTCTAGCCTCGGGGGTGTCATCCTCGACTTGTGGCAGGAGTTGCGCTGACGGGGTGATTTTATGCGGAAGGAGTTTTTTACTGGTTTTTTTGCAGCCTAGACGCGATTATTGTTGTTGAAGGTTATTCGGCAAGCCTATTACCTGCGGTGCCGAATTGGGTTCGCTGAGTGTAATCTGTAGCATTCAGTCGTCATAAACTAGGTAATCATATCCCCGGAAAACAGATCGCCGGTTGACGGGTGGGTAAAGCCAGAAATTGCTTGAATTTAGCAGTGCATTAAAACCAATAACGGTATGGCAAAACGTAAAATTAGAATTTTGAATGCGACACTTCGGAATCGCTCGAGGGCATTTTATGATTTGCCGAACCGTGGGTTTACCCTCGTTGAGTTGCTTGTTGTGATCGCGATCGTTGGGATTTTGATCGGGATGTTGCTTCCGGCGATTCAATCGGTTCGAAGTGCGGCACGAAGGGTGAGTTGTGCCAACAATTTGCGTCAAATTTCACTGGCAGTGGCTAACCATGAAACAGCACTTCTTGAGTACCCAACGAGCTTTGACATACCTGAGAGTGGTCTGACGCGTGGTTCGTGGTCAATTCATGCAAAATTACTACCGATGATTGAGCAGGCGAATGCTCAGCAGGGAATCAATTTTTCCGTCGATTGGCACGAGCAAGTAGATTCCGGTATCCCTGCCTTTGGAGCACCTGTTTATTCTTGTCCGAGTGATTATCAGGCGGGGAATCGCACGAAGAATGGAAAAGACTATGTCCACTCGACCAGCTACGGGTTTAATCTCGGCAGTTGGTTGGTTTACGATCCGGTGTCTCGAAAATCTGGAGATGGATCGTTCTGTGTTTCCAATGCCACGCGACATTCAGACTTCACCGATGGCCTGAGCAATACCTAGGCGATCTCAGACGTAAAGTCTTTTACCAGTTACCTACGAAATCATGGCTCGTTTGATGGGGCTTTTCCAGATAACGCCCGGTATTTTCAAGGGATGAACTCGGTTGAGCGCAAGCTGGGTGCTGGGAAAGAACTCAATACTGGGCACACGGTCTGGAGTGACGGGCGAGTCCATCACACTGGATTTACCACCGTGTTTTCACCCAATACAGTCGTTTCCTATGAGTTTGAGGGTGAGCAATATGACATTGATTTCAATTCTCAGCAGGAAGGCCGGCATCTTGAAAGGCCGACTTATGCAGCGGTAACCGCTCGTTCTTACCACGAACAGGGAGTCAATGTGGCACGCATGGATGGGTCGGTCAGTTTCGTCGCCAATAATATTGCCCGATCGATTTGGGCGGCGATGGGAACCCGTGCCGGAGGCGAGGTTGCTGGACTTCCTTGATCCGCTGCGTGAGAGGGATGCCGGTTTAATAGTAATGCAGCCGTAGCAAGTGCCGCAGGTCGGTGTAGCTCGGGTTTGTTTTGCTTAAGTTGCCGCCCCGTGGAGCTGTTTTCGAGGAACGCTGGCTAAAATAATATTCTGCTGAGAGGGGCAATTATCGGTAGAATCGGTTAAAATGTTCAATTCGCAGCGATAAGATACAGTTTGCCGTGGAAGCTCGTCCCCCTCGATTCGTCCGGCAAACTATAATTGGAAGCTTGAAAACGAATTGGCAGTCATTTAACTGGGTTAGCGCCTGTTCCAGCTAGGTCCATATAAATGATTCCCAAATTAGCTCATCCCCGAATTATTTCTTTCAAACCCCTGAATCTTCATGCCTGTCTCCATTGCTTGCCCAAAATGTAAAACGAAGTATCGTCTTCCCGACAGTGCTTTGGGAAAGCCTCTGAAATGTCAAAAGTGTGGTGCCGGTTTCCGCGCGCCGGCACCTCAGCAGATTACGGAGAAGCCAGGCCAGGCGCAGCAACTGTCGACAAAAGCATCTCAGCCTCAGCAAGCGGTAAGCAAGGTGCTGCAGCCGAGCCAGCAAGACATTTCAAAAATGGGGATTGAGGGAGCCATCAAGCGGCAGGCTGATATTTTTTCGGCGCCTCCTCCACCCACAAGAAGCAATCCGCTTGGTAACTTTTCGATCGAGGATCCCGGGTTTGCAGATTTAGAAGTTGTCAAACAGGAAGTTGAAGAAGAGATCCGATCTGACGGAATGGAGTCGATTCTCGCCAACCCCTACGCTTCGAGCCAAAAAAACAAATCAAAAGGAATTTTTAAACAGAAAAAGCAAGCACCTGCGGTCGACGTTCGCCCATACAGTGTTGCCCGAATCGGCATGTGGATGCAGTTGGCTGCTTGGTGGCTTCTTTTAGCTGTGGCGGTAATTGTCTTGATAATATCCATCATCGCCCGCCTAGCACCTGTGCCGGATACGGACAGCATATTCGCAATTATCTTGGGTGTCATTTTTGTCGGCATGTTTATTGCCACGCCTTTTGTTGGGTTGGTCGCTTTTGTCGGTCAATTTCTATGTTTGTTTGCACCCAACAAGGACGAGAAATTGTTTGCAGGGTTGGCTATCGGTTCGCTATTAGTTTTGATTGTTTTACCTATTGTTTTTGCACTGGTAGTCGGCGCTGTTGGTTTAGGCTTCAGTGCCGCCGGAGGGGAGGAGTCCGGTGAAGCGGTGGTAGGTATGCTGACTTTTGCGTTACTGTTGAGCCCTGTCGCCCTGTTGTTAGCGAACGTCTTGTTTATGTTTTTGTTTTTCCAGCGTCTAGGCAGAAACATTAAGGCGAAAGCAGTCGAACAGGCGGCGAAGATAGCGATGGGAAGTTGGATCGCATCAGTCGCGAACTTAGTGGTGTTTTTCATTTTCATTATGGTTGTCGGCATGCTCTACCAAAGCGACCCAACCAAAGCTCCAGCATTTTTAACAGTCGTCTTGCAAATCTGGGTTGTGGTAACTGCGATTCTGAATTTGGTCGTCATCATTACAATGGTCGCCATGGGAACCGCGGCGGTCAAACATACAAAGGTCGTCTAGTTAAAAATCATATTGGTTTTCGGAGTTTTAGCTAACTGTAGCGCCGGTAATAAGAATCTCAAATTCGAAATAATGTTAACCAAAGATACCTTCATACATCTCGTCGTTAAATCCAACAATTAGTTTCTTGCCGCATCTTAACGTTGGCGCTCGGAGGTTTCCGGTGGGTCCAAGGATCAACTTTAAAACTTCGGTTTCTGTGGGCGCGTCTTTTTTAAGATTGAGTTCGACGACTTTTTTTCCCCGTGCGACAAACAGATGGCTTGCTGCCTCGACAAGCTCGAGTGCCTGTTGTTTTTGATAGGTTTCTTTCTTGGCGTTGGTTTCGGTCTTGGGGATAACACCGGCGTTCGCAAGGAACTCTTGCGTTTTTACACAGGTCTTTCAGCCAGGGCGGTGATAACTCCAGTCTACATTCGGCATTGAAAAGTACTCCTCTAAATAAATGATTGGTGTTGTGGCTAGACCGCGGCGCTCCAGACTCCTTCACCACGGTTTGAAGGAAAGTTTTTCAAAACTAATTAAGTTGGATCTGTTGGTTAACTCGTTTATACTCAGTTGCGAAAAATTTTCTAGCGACGCATCAACTTCTTTTTTTGTTTTGGGATCGGGAATGAATTTAAATAACTGTGGTGTGAGTTGCCTCGTTTGGAGCTTTGCGTTTCTGTTCCTTGGGGCAGGTTGGTTGCCAGCTACGGCTTCCGAGCCGGCAGACCGAAATATCGTGTTTTTCATTACCGATGATGAAGGTCCTACGCTTGGTTGTTACGGTGATCCTCTGGCTGCGACCCCCTGCATTGATCAACTGGCCAAGGACGGTGTTGTGTTTAATCGCGCCTACGCGACGACCGCAAGTTGCAGTGCAAGTCGATCCGTCGTGATGTCGGGTTTGCATAATCACAAAAATGGGCAGTACGGTCACCAGCATCATTTCCATAAGTTTGATTCCTACCACAACGTTGTGTCGCTTGCCCTGCCACGAGTGTTGGCTAAGGCGGGTTATCGAACGGGCCACATTGGGAAATATCATGTCGGCCCCGAGGCTGTTTATCGATTCGAAACCTATTTGCGTGGCAATGCGAGAAGTGCTGTGGAGATGGCAGAGAAGTGTCGAGACTTCATTTCGGACCGCTCTGATGATCGGCCATTTTTCTTGTATTTCGGAACCTCGGATCCACACCGAGGTGGCGGGATCGATAAGACCTCCAAGTTGAAGCTCAAGCCTGACCTGTTTGGGAATAAACCGGAGCGAGGTTCTTATCCTGGGGTCGAGGAAGTATTTTACGATCCTGACAAGGTCACTGTGCCGCCATTTCTGACTGATACCTCCGAAACGCGTTCTGAAATTGCTCAGTACTACCAGTCCTGTGCTCGGATTGATCAAGGGCTGGGAAGGCTTGTTGACATTTTAAAAGAGGCAGGCGTTTACGACAAAACGTTGATCGTGTTTACGGCTGATCACGGGATGGCTTTCGCCGGTGCTAAAACGACAGTTTATCAACCCGGTTTGCGAGTGCCGTTTGTGGTTCGAAACCCCTACGAAAAACAACGCGGTTTTGTCTCCGAGGCGATGATCAGTCACATCGACATTGCGCCCACATTGCTGGATTTTGCCGGTGGCCTCGACCCCGAGTTAAACGGTCCCAAGGATTGGGTCGATCCGGATAAATACTGGAAGGAAAAAGAGCTGTTTGCTAAGGACAATCGGAGCGGTGGCAATAAATTCCGAAGCTATCAAGGGAAGTCGTGGCTGAATTGTCTTGCAGGCCCAGAAGTTGATCATTGGGATTCAATTTTTGCATCCCACACTTTTCATGAGATTCAGATGTACTATCCGATGCGCGTCATTCAGGATGAGCGCTATAAGTTAATCTGGAATATCGCTTATAAGCTTGACTACCCCTTCGCCTCAGATCTTTGGGCGGCCTCAAGTTGGCAGGCACAGTTTCTCAAAGGAGAGGATGCGCCTTATGGATTAAAGACGGTCGGGCAGTATATTCACCGGCCAGAATTTGAATTGTTTGATATGAAGAATGATCCGGATGAAGCGTATAACCTTGCCGGCAAGCCAGAGTTTGCCGAGTTGCTAAAAACTTATCAAGGAAAGATGAAGGCGAAGCAGCGGAAGTTGGAGGATCCTTGGATACTCAAATGGAAGTATGAATAACAAGGTTTGATGTTTTTGAATTGGCTCTGTCAATCTTGGCCGTAAATCTTTCCTTCGTACATCCGCGACTCATGTTGCAGTTGCTCTAGGCTTCCGTTGAGCTGTTCGCGAATCGCTGCCATCAGCGGGTCAGATTTTGCGCCGCGTTCACGTTTGGGGGAGACTTCAATTGCCTCTCCGACGTCGAGGATGACTTTTGTTTTGCCGTGAATGCGACATTGGCCAATCAGGTCTTCTTCGAATTTTTCGAGAGTGTCGATGAGTCGATCGACCGATGGTAGGTCAACAATGTAGTTTTCTGGGTAGCAGTCAATTTGTTGAGCCAGATAAGTTTGGCTAAGTTGCTGCCACCGCCGGTCTTTTTCCGTTTGGTCAATTTCATCCCGACTCATCTCAGGAAATATTTTCATTCTTAAGTTCTTGACTCTCGATTGGATCCCGCCTGCTATTGGTTCGCTCGCACCCAGCCATTCTTTTTCCAGGGGAAACATCAGGTGGTCGACCATGTTGTTTTGTCGTTCTCTGAGCGTCTTTCCCGGCATGGATTGAACGTTAAATTCGAGCTCCTTTAGTGTTAGCACCGCATTGCCGAGTTTTATAATTCGCTCCATTAGTGGAACGGTTGGGTCGGGAGTCCAGGTGAGTTTTCGTTCTAGATCGGTAAGGACTTGATTGCCCGTTTTTTCGATATCACCTTGATAAAGATATTTGATGGCAATGGGATGAACGACAACTTTTTGATCGGTTTTTGCTCTCTTTTTCGCTGCCGTTCTTGCAATAAATCCAGGGCCTTCCATTAATGCCATGAGGCGGTCGTTTGTCCGGCTGGTAGCTCCGGCAGGGAATATCAGCAACGGGCGTTTAGCTTCAACCAATACATTGACGGCATAGTCTACCGCAGACCGGTCGAGTCCTTCACGATTAACACTAAAGGCTCCCATTAATCGGACCATGAATGTCTTGAAAGCCGATTGGTTGAATAAATGCCAGCTCGCCATCGTGTACATTGAAATTGGCGCTTCACGGCAAAGGAAATACATCGCGATCGGATCGGTCGTGCGAGGGTGATTGGGGGTCAGCATGATTCCATGTCCAGCATCAACCGAAGCGCGCAGTCGATCTACATGGCGACACTCGTGGTCAATGATACCGTGTTCTTTTCGAATTAACGGTTGAAACTGTCCTAGGCGAGTGAGCAGTCGTTGAGGCCAATGCCATGTAATGGGAGGGGTGAATTTATAGGGCTTTTCAACCAGTATTTCATGCATGGGATGGCTATCTGCTGAACCGAGGAGACTGTGGTTGCTCTTTGGTTATTATTTTCTTCTCTTTAGGTGCGAAAGCAAGTGGTGGGGGAAATCTCAGATTTGGCCGCCACCGTTTGGTCGCCCCTTTCTTCTCAGAAGTAGATTGCGGCGCTGATACTAATAAATTTCAAACGAACCATGTATCAAACGCGGCCAGATTCATAGAAGCCCACCTGCTAAAGGTTGCTTTGGTTTTCAGAGGTTCGTTCCGTGATGTTTTTTATTAGCTCTTCTGAATTAGCAAATTGTTTCCGCACAGTTCGGTTCGCAATGTCAGCTTGGGCCTGAGAGATTTTACGAAATTCGTCTTCGTGGCGTAGAAACGCGTCGACGACTTCAGGATCGAATTGAGAGCCTGACCCCGAGATGATAATGGCGCGGCTTTCGAGGTGACCAAACGGAGTTTTGTAAGGCCGTTTTGAGGTGAGCGCGTCGTACACATCAGCGACGGCCACAATACGAGCGGTCAACGGAGTCTCTTCTTCTTTAAGGCCATGCGGGTAGCCACTGCCGTCCCAGCGTTCGTGGTGGAAGAAGGCGACCTGTTTGGCCGTGTGCATGAATGAGTTATTTCCCAGTCGCATCTGAATTGCTTCGAGGCATTCGCCACCGATAACGGTGTGCAGTTCGATCACTGCTCGCTCTTCCATACTTAACGGTCCGGGCTTCAGCAGGATGGAGTCGGGAACGCCGACTTTACCAATGTCGTGAAGTGACGAAGCAAGTCCTAGATTTCGGACCCATTCATCATCGAGTTCCTCTTGCTTCGAAGCCACGTCTTTGGCGAGGATCGTAACGTAGGAGCGAATTCGTTCCAGATGTTCAGCCGTGTCATTGTCGCGTGATTCCGCGAGTTTCGCCAACCCGAAAATCACCGCATTTTTTGTTCGGAGCAATTCGGATTCGCGTTGAGTAACTTTGCTTTCGAGGCCTTCAGTAATTGTTTCGCTTTTCAGGTAGGAACGATTTAGGATGGTCATGATTAAGCAAATCGAGACGAGGCCCAATAATAGTGTTGCAGTGAACACGAGTTGCCGTGTGTTAACAATTAAGCTGGTCAACCCCGTCATTGATTGTTTTGCCGGTTGGCCAAGCATCATGATGCAGTGAAGTTTGGGTAGAAATTCGACGCTTACAAAATGTTCGCGTCCAGCAATCTCAGCTCGGCCATCGAAATGTCGGTGACGATTGTTAGGTGCGACCGACCGCAAAAGGTCAACCTGTTCCTCCAGCGATTGGGAGAGCATTTTTAGTTTGATGCTTGTCGGATCGAAGTCGACAGGAATCGCTTTTTGAGGGGAGCAGCATAGGATTTTTGCGGATTGCGGATTGATTACAATAATGAACCCTCCATTGGGCACTGTGATGGAATCAATTTTCTCGCATAGTCTGTTGAGTTCGACTTCTTGGTTGAGTTTGGTGCCGGATTCAAAATGGTTTAGTGATCGAGTGACCTGGAGTGCTAGAGTTCGATTGTCGTTACAGGTTCTTTGGCCAATTGTCTCTTCGGTCTGGGTGTGAAACCAAGTGGAAAGCATCATTACCGCGAGCAGTAGTAGAGCTAAGTGCACCGATGAAATTAGGATGACGATCGACCATCCGGGCTTGTTTTTCATTGGAATTTAGGGAATAGATAAAGAGGGGTGAGGTAGGCGTTTTCTGAAGTTAGGTTAATCCGGGAGAGCTTTGTGTTGAAAACTTAATAAATTAGGTTTTCAAGTTGTCGCTTTGAGCGGGTGGCTAATTTATTCCCCTGTATCTGGATTACCGCGTTAACCTGTAAATCGTGTTGTTAGTGTTGCAACGATTAGTTCGATGGAAGGGGTTGTAAGTCGCTCCTAGCCAGGAAAGGAGCAGGGTCTCACGATCGGTTTCGTTGGGGTTGTGATTCACTTGGCGTCGAGGCTGGATTGGCTCGGGGTTGTTTCAGGCAAGTAAGTCGACGAAGCTTTGCAAACATATTTACAAGCGTTTGTCAATGTCAAAGTACTTGAATCTTAGTAGCTGAATCATCAGGTTGCCGGTTGGGGAATCACCGACAAGAAGATAGAATTGGCTGCTCAAAATTAATGCTCCTCGGATTCAGATCGTCCTCATATGCCCGCTTCGGATATTGTTGTCAAAGGCGCTCGTGAACATAACCTTCGCGACGTTAATCTTGTTCTTCCACGCAATCAATTGATTTGCCTAACTGGTGTCAGCGGAAGCGGCAAAAGCTCGTTCGCATTCGATACCGTTTTTGCCGAAGGACAGCGAAGGTATGTCGAAAGCCTTTCCAGTTTCGCTCGGCAATTCCTTGGTCAAATGCCCAAGCCGGATGTTGATCTTATTTCTGGCTTGAGCCCCTCGATTTCCATTTCGCAGAAATCTTCGGGGAATAATCCTCGCAGTACCGTCGGAACAATCACCGAGATATATGACTTCTTAAGGATTTTATACGCGCGTGTCGGCGAGGGGTTCTGCCCCAAATGCAACCAGCCGATTTCAGCTCAGACGCGTGATCAAATCATCGGTAGTATTTTGCAATTCAAGCTGGGTACAGAGTATTTGGTTTTGGCGCCGGTGGTTCGTGGGCAAAAAGGTGAGCATCGTGACCTTTTTATTGATTTAATTAAAAAGGGATTTGTCCGTGCTCGCGTCGACGGTGAGGTAGTATCGCTGGGATCGGAAATCAATCTTGATCGGTCAAAGCGACACCATGTCGAAGTGGTGATCGACCGACTAACTGCTAAGGCGGGGATTCGATCGCGTCTTGCCGAGTCGGTAGAGACGGCATTGAAGATTGGCAAAGGAACGTTAATTGTTGCCATGGATGAGGGGTTTAGCGAGGCTCCTGTCAATCCTGAGGTTTTAGATGCTCAGGAACTAAACGGTGTATCGGCGAGAAAATCGCGAGCCAAGCGGGCTCAGGTGGTGGATGGAGATCGAGTGTATTCGGCTGACTACGCGTGTGCTGCATGCGGGATTAGTTTTTCGCCCCCTACCCCACAGATGTTCAGTTTCAACAGCCCTCAGGGCATGTGTCCGAGTTGCGATGGTCTCGGTGAAGTATTTACTTTTGAACGAGATTTGCTGGTATCCAACACCCAAAAATCTTTCCAGCAGGGCTGTTTTGACCTTCTTGGTAAGTGGAAAGAGTTGGGGCGTTGGAAGTGCCATATTTATCAAGGCGTGGCCGATACAGTCGAACGAGAGCAAGGGCTTGAGGCGGGGCATCTTCTCGAGACGGCTTGGGAAGACCTAACCGAAGAGCAGCAGGATATTTGGCTTTACGGAACCGGAGAACTGAACATCACGTTCACGTGGCGAGGCGGAAGTTCCCCGATGAAGTACGGTGGGAAATTTGCGGGAATTGTCGCTGAACTCGATGAGAAATATCGGAACACCAACGGCGCGGCAAAAATTCGCAAACTCGAAGAGTACATGGCGGAAGTGCATTGTATTGAGTGTGAAGGTGACCGGCTCAATCAGCAGGCGCGATTCTTTCGATTGGAAACCCAGAGTTCCCGTTTTTCTGAGCAACCGAGTTTATCGTTGCCTCAGGTCTGTGATTTATCGATCGCCGAGGCGCACGATTTCTTTTCCGGATTGGTTTTAGGCAAGACTCGGCAATTCGTTGCGACCGAGCCGCTCAAAGAGATCCGCAACCGCCTCGGTTTTTTACTCAATGTGGGTTTGGAGTATCTGATGTTGAACCGGACAGCGCCCACGCTTTCCGGTGGAGAGAGTCAACGAATACGACTGGCTGGGCAGATTGGTGCCGGTCTGGTGGGTGTCCTTTATATTCTCGACGAGCCGTCGATTGGACTTCATCCCCGGGATAACGACCGATTGGTAAGTACTCTGCAACATCTGAGGGATCTTGGCAACACAGTTGTTGTCGTGGAGCACGATGAAGATACGATGCGCGCGGCGGATTATTTGATCGATTTCGGTCCGGGTCCTGGCGTTCGTGGTGGCGAGGTTGTGGTCGAAGGACATCCTTCGGAGATTATCAAAAACAAGGAAAGTCTGACCGCAAGATATTTATCCGGTGATCTTAAAATCGAAATTCCCGAAACACGCCGGGCTTTCGATTCCGAACGCGTTTTCCGAGTGAAGGGGGCACGTCATAACAATTTAAAAAATGTTGATGTCGAAATCCCTTTAGGGAAATTTGTTTGTGTCACAGGTGTCAGTGGAAGCGGGAAGAGTTCACTGGTCAATGATATTGTTAAAGAAGAGTTAAGGGAAATACTCAACGGCGGCATTAGCGAGGCGGGGGAGTTCGACGAACTTGAAGGCGTCGAGTTGATGGACAAAATGATTGCCATCGATCAATCGCCCATCGGACGTACCCCGCGTTCTAATCCGGGTACGTACATCAAGTTGTTTGATGAAATACGCAAGCTATACACACAGCTGCCGGAAGCAAAAACGCGTGGTTACGCGCCCGGTAGATTTAGTTTCAATGTAAAGGGTGGACGCTGCGAGGCTTGTGAAGGGAATGGATCGAACAAGCTCGAGATGGATTTCTTGGCCGACGTTTGGGTTACGTGTCCGGTTTGCGTGGGTCAGCGCTTTAATCGCGAGACGCTTCAAGTTAAATTTCGAGAAAAATCCATTGCGGATGTCTTGAATATGGACATTCAGGAAGCGATGAAGTTCTTTAAAAACATTCCCAAAGTATTTACGAAATTGGAAACGTTGCACGCAGTCGGGCTTGATTATTTAAAGATTGGTCAGCCCTCGCCAACGCTCTCTGGCGGAGAGGCCCAGCGAATTAAGCTCGCCCGCGAGTTAGTGAAACGTAGCACCGGCAAAACCCTTTATCTACTGGACGAGCCGACGACCGGCCTGCATTTTGCTGATATTTCATTGCTGCTGACTGTATTGCAGAACTTCGTCGATGCCGGGAACACTGTGTTGGTGGTGGAACACAATCTCGATGTGATCAAGACGGCGGATTGGATTATTGATATCGGGCCCGAGGGTGGTTCTGGCGGCGGGCGAGTCGTTTGCGCCGGAACGCCAGAGGAAGTGGCGGCGTGTCCGGAGTCTTATACGGGGATGGCGTTAAAAAAATCACTCGCGCCACGCCCGGACATTCCCAAACCGACTAAGTTGAAATCGAAAACACCGGTTCAGGCATCGGAAATTAAAGTCCGAGGCGCCCAGCAGCATAGTTTGCGTAACGTGGATGTTGATATTGCCCGTGACAAGATGACGGTCTTTTGTGGACCCAGTGGTAGCGGCAAGAGTTCATTGGCAATGGACACTATTTATGCGGAAGGCCAACGACGCTACGTGGAAAGCCTTAGTTCGTATGCGAGGCAGTTCGTCAATCAGTTGGAGAAACCCCGGGTTGAGCAAATTGAGGGGCTTTCGCCTGCGATTGCGATTGAGCAAAAGAATCTTGGCTCCACGCCTCGGAGTACCGTTGGAACGGTCACCGAGGTGTACGACTACCTCCGGATTCTACAGGCGCGATTGGGAACGCCGTACTGTCCCAGTTGTGATATGCCGATCGGTACGCAGACCAGCGATGAGATTGTTGACAAATTACTAGAATACAGTGAGGGGACACGGTTGCTATTGATGGCGCCCATCTCGCTTGATGCGAATCAGACCTACGAGCAGTTATGGGAAGAGATTCGCTCCAATGGCTTTGTGCGTGTGAGGGTTGATCAGGTCACCTTTGGTATTGATGAAGTACCGTTGCTTAACCGACGCTCGCGGCACAATATTGAAATTGTGGTGGATCGCATCTCGATCAAAAAAGCATCTCGCGCTCGGATTGCAGAAAGTGTCGAGTCGGCGCTTGCCATGGGCAAAGGAGTTTTGACGGTTGCCGAACCGATCGATAAAGTCTCCGAGCAACATTGGACAACGGTCAAGCATAGTCAGCATCTTTCGTGTGCATGTTGTGGTCGCAGTTTTGACGCGTTGACCCCGCATAATTTTTCATTCAACAGCCAGCTTGGTTGGTGTCGGGATTGCGAGGGGATTGGGACGCAGACCGGAGCTGATCCGGCGGCAATCATGAATGATGCCGAATTGTCCCTCCGGGAAGGTGCAATTTCACTTTGGCCAAATTTGAATTCAGCGGTTTCGCAGGCGATGCTTGAATCCTGGACGACAGCCGTTGGAATTCCCATCGATGTTCCCTTCAATCAGCTAGAAGCCCGCCATCGAAGAATGGTATTTTACGGTACAGATAATCGTTGGTTTGCGGTGGTCAACGGTGCCGAAGAGGTGTTGTTTTCGTTTCAATACAAAGGCGTTTATCCGACGATGGAAGAGGCGTCACGGTTGTCGGCCAATTTGCGGCAACGGATGCAGTCGCTGATTGGAGAAGTTGAGTGCGGTGGTTGTGGAGGAAGTCGCTTGCGAGATGATGCCGCAGCGGTGCGTTTCCGAGATATCACGATCGACGGCATCTGTCGAATGCCAATGGGTTTGCTTGCAAAAACGATCAAGAAATGGAAATTGGATCCCCGAGAGAAAAAGATTGCTGGGGAGTTGATTCGTGAGATTACTGCAAGGGTGGATTTTCTAAACGATGTTGGGTTGGAATACTTGACCCTCAACCGAACCGCGGCATCGCTTTCCAATGGCGAGGCGCAACGCATTCGGCTTGCCAGTCAATTAGGTAGTGGTTTGTGCGGGGTCCTGTATGTGCTGGATGAGCCGACGATTGGACTTCACCCTCGCGATAATAAGCGGCTTCTCAAAGCATTGCATCGACTCCGCGATCTCGGCAACACCATGATCGTTGTTGAACACGATAAGGAGGTGATCGAAAACAGTGATGCAGTCTTTGACTTTGGTCCCAAAGCAGGAAGTGGTGGAGGTCAAATTGTGGCTTCGGGGACTCCATCGGAATTGTCGAAAAAACGCGGGTCGGTTACCGGTCCCTATTTAAGCGGAAAAAAAGCGATCCCGATTCCGAGTAACCGCCGCCCTGCCCTTTCTCTCGATCTTGAAGCGCAAATTAAATCCATGACGGCGAAAAAGACGGTCAATAAGAAAATGGCCAAACAGACTTCCGCAAAAAAGAAAGTGGTTAAGAAAACTGAAACGCTGGCCCGTACGCTTGACGTTGTTGGAGCGCGTCATAACAACTTGAAAGACATCGAAGTCAAATTTCCACTGGAGACGTTAACCGTTGTTACCGGGCCGAGTGGTTGCGGCAAGAGTTCACTGGTAAATGATATTTTATTCAAAGCTTTGTCCCGACGGCTTCATCGGTCGACCCAAACTCCAGGAGCTCACAAGGGGATTCGCGGAATTGAAAATGTCAATAAAGTGATTCGAGTCGACCAAACTCCACTTGGCAATTCTCCCTCGTCGAATCCGGCAACTTATACAGGTGCCTTCGATTCGATTCGCGATTTGTATGCGCATCTCCCCGATTCGAAAATTCGTGGTTACACCGCCCGCAGGTTCAGTTTCAATGTGCCCGGTGGACGTTGTGAGGAGTGCACGGGAAATGGTCACATTTGTATCGAGATGCATTTCCTTCCGGATGTTTGGGTGCCATGTGAAACCTGTCACGGTCGTCGGTACAATGAGGAGACGCTTGCGGTTAAGTATAACGGTAAGAACATTGACGACGTGCTGAAAATGAGTTGCGCCGAGGCGGCGGAGCTGTTCTATAATATTCCCAAAATTCGTCGAATTCTCCAGACGCTC
This sequence comes from Mariniblastus sp., assembly GCA_028823415.1. Lineage (GTDB taxonomy): Bacteria > Planctomycetota > Planctomycetia > Pirellulales > Pirellulaceae > Mariniblastus. The sequence continues at coordinate 34,073 of JAPKBL010000001.1, read as the reverse complement.
TGTGATGTGGGACTCGATTATCTCACATTGGGACAAAGCGCTCCAACCTTGTCTGGCGGGGAAGCTCAGCGGGTGAAGTTGTCGGCGGAATTGGCTCGACCGGATACTGGGCGAACAATGTATTTGCTCGACGAGCCAACCACGGGTTTGCATTTTGAAGATTTGCAAAAGCTACTCGATGTTGTTCAGCGATTGATTGATATTGGCAACACCGTGGTCTTAATCGAGCATAATTTGGACATGATCAAGGCGGCTGATTGGGTCGTCGATTTGGGTCCCGAGGCAGGAGCCGGCGGAGGAAATATCGTGATCCAGGGAACTCCTGAGATGATTGTTGAGTACGCTCAGCAGGCGCGGGAAAAAGCTGGTAAATCAGGGAAGAGTAAGGCCTCCATGCCAAGAAGCTGGACCGGAGAAGCGCTTGAGTCGGTGCTGGCCTCCGATCCCTATAAAAAACGAAAAGTCTACGATCCTTCGACCGATGACCGATGGAAAAAGGGGGACATGGACATTGAAGATGTGGGTGCCAATGCTCAAATGCCTTGGGAGTCTGACGGGAGACAGTGGCATACCAAGGATCGTGTTGGCAGAGCCGGCGAACCTGTGAAATGGGACGGCGAAGTTCTTGCCAAAGTGGTTGATACTATTCAACAACATGAAGGGTTCGGCGAGACCAATTGGAACGATCGATCGACCGTGTCGATTCAGGGTACCCATCAAAACCATGGTGCATTTTTTGAAGCATCGACGGCTGATCCCTGGTTTCTGAAAATGAAATTCCGGGCACGGCCCAAGACGTTTAGACGGGAAGAGCTCGTTGACCAGATTCCATTACTGAGGCCCAATGACATGGAGGATGTTCCTGTCTACGGAAATACGCCGCGGGTGAAAATTGCAACGGGAAAAGCGTCCTGGCAGGAAATCGAAATCAAGGTACATACTCTTTCGGAGATCGACATTCCGGGGTTTTGGGGTTTTCTCGATGACGCAATCGCGAGCTTTCGAGACAAGTTAGCGGCAAAGCCAGTCGACGTTAAGGCCGAGACGCCGTGGGCAAAACTGGGTGAGAAATGGCATTTCATGCGGAAGGGGTTTGCCAGCGGCACAGAAGTCGACTGGGAGCCAGAGGTGCTGGAAACGCTCCATCGGGTTATTCAATCTGCGGTTCCCGACGGGAAGTTTGTGTGGGGTAAAGAACGGGTTGTGGAGATTTTTCTTCCGCGTCAAGAAAGGCCCTGGGCGAGTATTGAGACCAAGAAAAACGATGCCGTTAAATTACGATTGTCTCGACCGGTAGATGCCGGAGGAATCGGCGTGATCGCAGAATTGGAAGAGGAGCCGACGGTGAGAACTGAAGGCGGATTCGATTTAGTGGAAATGAGTTTTTCTCAAATTGAGCAGGTAAGCAGTGAAGAATTGAAGAGTTTTTTAGTAGAGCATGCAGAGTCGATTCCTCATTAGGATTTTGACATTGGTGTTTAAGTTGGTTGTTTGAGTTTTTAATAGTGGAAATCCATGAGTAACTCCATCGTTTCGCAGGTTCCCAAGAACCTCCTGTTTCAATATCGCATCACCTGTAAAAAATTCCCCGGGAAGCCTGGAGGAAAGCTCGAGCTATCGGAGGCTTTTCGAATCCCTAATTTCGGGGCTTTTGAGGGGCAGGTTGATTTCGCCGACATGCGCGTCGGTTGGAGTGAAGAAGGATTGTTTTTTCGCCTAGAGGTCAACAAAAAAGAGCAATCGCTGTGGTGCCGAGAGACTCAGTTGCTCGACAGTGACGGTCTTCAGGTTTGGATCGATACTCGGGACGTTCACAATGTTCATCGGGCATCCAAGTTTTGCCATTGGTTTGTTTTGCTGCCCAGCGGCGGTGGAATTAGAAACGAAAGTCCAATGGCTTCTATGTTGAAGATCAACCGAAGTCGTGATGACTCACCGACGATAAACCGGTTTAAGATTGATGTGAATTCGAAGATAACAAAACAGGGCTACTGCTTAACCGCGTTTATCCCGGGCAAGACGCTCCATGGTTGGAATACCGACGATCACCAGTTGATTGGGTTTAATTACGCGGTTAACGACCGTGAGTTGGGGTGGCAAACGCTCGCCATGGGGCCTGAGTTGCCCATCATGGAAGACCCAAGCCTTTGGCAAACACTTCATTTAGTTGATTGAAATTCAATCAACCGCGGTCAAACTGACAGGGCACTCATCAGTTTTCAAAGCAGTACAAGTTTTCTGCTCCACGAATGAAAATTTGATTTCCGGCCAATGCGGGTGTGGCATCGACGGCCTCACCTAGATCATTGGTCGCTGCAATGTCCAACTTGTTTCCGTGTTTCAGAACAATCGTCTTGCCGCTTCTGCCGGTGACAAATATGTGGCCATCGGCGGCAACCATCGATGAGTAGATTGAGCGAATTCCATCGAGTCGAGAGGTTTCAATGATGGTCTTTCCTGTTTTCGCGTCGATTGCCGTCAGAACCGCGGAGCTTGATTTAGAACCGTAGAGCATGCCTTCGTAAAGCACGCCCGTTGGGACATAGGGGCCGATATCGCGCGTGTTCCATATGATTTTATCGGTGTCGGTAATGTCTCCTCGACTGTCGAGCGGGATTGCATAGCAGGCTGAATTCCTAAAGCCCGTCATGCAAATCGCAAAGTCATCGAGAATGATTGGAGTTGGAATGGGGTTTCCGGTTTGTCCTCCGCATTCCCATAAAAGCGAACCGTCGGCGAGATCGTAACTTTTTACTTTGGTTGCGTTGGCGATAACTTGTACCCGACCGCCATGTTCGACGATTCTGGGTGTCGCCCAGCCGGTTGGCTCAACGCGATCTTTTCTCCAGATTGTTTTGCCGGTGGTTGCGTCCATCGTTTCGATAAATGAATCGCCTTCGTGATCCCAAATGACAGCCAGTTTGTTTTTGTAGAGTGCGGGGGAGGCGCCTTCGCCAAACGAATTCCGGGTCGACATTTTTCCAAAGTCGCGTTTCCAAACGAGTTTTCCGTTCATGTCTACGCAGAATAGGCCGAATGAGCCGAACAATGCATAAACGTGTTTGCCGTCGGTCACCGGCGATGCGGAGCAAAATGTATTGGTGCTATGTTTTCCTTCGTGGGGCACCGTTTGATTTAATTTAGTTTTCCACTCCAGTGTGCCATCGTTTCGATTGAGGCAAATCAGATAAAATTCGTTGATCGTCGTTGGTGGCTTGCCGCGTCCGAACCGCCCGCGAGGCCGGCCACTCCCGGGCCGTCCACCTTGTGGTTGCTCCGAAGGAGGAGTCACTTCCTTCTCGCCAGCGGGAGTCTTGCCCGTATCGACAGCCGTCATTAGGTAAACCTTATCCGCCCAGACGATCGGGCTGGAGCTCCCTTTTCCTGGAATGGGTGTTTTCCATTTTAGGTTCTCGCTGTCCCCGCTCCAATTAACCGGCGGCTTGGCAGTTGTCGAAACTCCGTTTCCAGTGGGTCCGCGGAATTGTTGCCAATTGGAGTCAGCTTCCTGAGCCAGAGTGCAAGGGCATATCGAAACGATGCAGAGGACACACGAGATTAAGCAGACAAGTCGTGAAAGGATCGTCATTTTACGCTTTCGATTGGAAGGGTTGGGTTCGAAATGTTAAGCGAAGTTTTAGCAAACCGATGTTGAAGACGCAAAAGGATTTCGAAAATGTGTGGTGGTTTGACTGTTTTGTGTCTTCGGCGGTTTTGATTTTGGATAATTTCTGGGATTTGGTGAACTAGGAGACATTTGGATTAACGAGCGAGAGAGTCCGATTGAAAAAAACGACTAATTTTTTTATCCTGTAAGTGTATTCATTATTGCTCTTCAAAAACGTAAACACTGAAGTTGAAATGACTAACGAGAAAAAGGATCGTCGAGAGTTTCTGGGGGTTGCTGGCGTGGCGGCTGCCTCGGGTGTCTTGGCGGTAAACTCAGGTTCTCAGGGGACAGCGGCTACCGATGGAAAAGATGCGCCGGCTTCCTACTTCCAGCCCAAGTCCTATTGGGAGGAGCGCATCAAAGCTCCGGATGATGGCAAGAAATATGGCTGGTTTATAGACACCCGTCGGTGCTTCGGTTGTCATGGTTGCGAAGTTTCGTGCAAGGCGGAAAACGATGTCCCTCTGGGGAATTATATTCGTCAGACATTTTTTCAGGATGTCGGAGAGTACCCCAAGGTGGCAAGGATGTTCTTGCCAATGGCGTGTCAACATTGCGAAGACGCACCCTGCATTAAGGCTTGCCCCTGCGGAGCCCTTCACAAACGAGAGGGTGGAAGTGTCGTCATTGATTACGAGCAGTGTTGTGGTCACGCGACTTGTGTCGAGGTTTGCCCCTATGGAGCAATTTATATTGATCCTGCTGCGAATCAGGCGGTCAAGTGTCACAATTGCTATCACCGAATAGACGAAGGAATGGAGCCCGCGTGTGCCTCGACGTGTCCCTCGGATGCAATTCATTTTGGTGACCTAAACGATCCGAATTCGAGAGTGTCACTGGCGATGAAGGAAGCCAGTGAAAATGATATCGGTTTGGTGCAGTTGCGAGGTGAGAAAGAGACCAAGCCGAGAATGTGGTTTGCTGGGCCGGCGCCCGCTCAGATTGAACCGCGAATTCCGCGGGAAGGCGAATCATACAATAACGACGCCTACAATATCTACAACTGGAAAGACTGAAGTCCACCGAGTGTGTGTCACCTCGCGAACAGTTCGCTGGGCGCAATCGCTTCGGCGAGGGTGGTCAAGATTGTAAGTTGTTTCAACGCTGGCCTGATTTTTTCAGGTCTTATATCAAAATATAAAAGATTATAAAAATAATGACTAGCGATTCTCCCCGTGAGGCAGTGCAAACACGACGCAGGTTTTTACAACTCGGAGCGGCTTCCGTTTCGGCTTCCGTGTTGTCTGGTTGCAAGCAAGAGAAAACAGTTCAGGATTTTCAGCCTCAGCAGGGGAATGCTGCGACTCAGGAGAAGGCCGGTAGCAATGCTCCACCGCAGGGATTAGATCTTGAAAAGTGGAAAAAACTGAAAGGGGAGGCGTATCCAGAGGGTACGGAAAAAACTCCCGGTGTTTGCCCTTTGCCTGGTCCCAATGCCAAACGCCAGTGGCCCGATCCCAATAAATACAAAGGCACCAAAAAAGTTCCAGGAATGTGTCAGCTGTGCAGCACGATTTGCGGGATTGTTGGGCACGTAAAAGATGGTCGGATCATTAAGCTGGAGGGTAATCCCAATGATCCCAACAGTCGCGGGCGATTGTGCGCGCGTGGGCATGCCGGTCTCAACCATCAATACCATCCCGAGCGATTGCTCTATCCGATCAAGCGGGTGGGGAAACGTGGTGAAGGGAAGTGGAAGCGATTGACTTGGGATGAAGCATTAGATGAAATCTCAGCTAAGCTCAAACCAATTCGGGATTCGGGAAGTCCGGAAAAATTTGCTTTCCATCAGGGCCGGCAGCGTTCAAAAGATGCACTCAAACGATTCTTAGATGCGTTTGGAACAAAAACTCAGCTGTCCCATCGAAGTTTATGTAGCGGTAACCGACGCGCGGCCAACTTGGCGTACCTTTGGGAATCGGACTGGGATTTAAATGATGTCGAGCATTCGAAATACATTTTAAATTTTGGTTCCAATGCATTTGAAGCGCATCAAGGGCATATCCCGTTTGCGAATCGAATTCAAAACGGCCGGTTTAATAATGGAGCCAAAATGGTGACATTTGATGTTCGGCTGTCCAATACCGCGGGAGCCAGCGACGAGTGGTTTGCGCCGTTTCCTGGAACCGATGGTGCCGTTGCATTAGCGATGTGCCAGACGATTCTCAAAGAGGGGGCTTATGATGGGGATTTTATTAATAGTTGGACTACCAGCAGCACTGATGAGTTAAAGGAACATCTGCGGGAGTCAACGCCAGAATGGGCAGAGTCTGTCTCCGGTGTTCCGGCAGCGGACATTAAAAGGATCGCTCTGGAATTCGCGGCCGCGGCGCCGGCGGCTACGACGATGTGCAATCGTGGCTCATCGGCTCATCTAAACGGCTTCTATAATGATCGAGCGATTAACTTACTTAACGGTTTAGTCGGAAGTGTCGGAAAAAAAGGGGGGTGGTGTTGGTCGCCATGGGGGGGACTGGATCCAATCGTGAAGACGCCCAAAATGCCCCCGTCGGCGAAAACTTGGAGCGTCCTCGAAGATCCGCCGGAGTATCCGCTGGCAAATGTGTGGAGGCGAATGCGGGTTGGAGAGATCGTGTACCTGTATCTCCTGCAGGGGAGGACGAAAATTGATGCGTACATGACTTACAATCTTGATTCTCCGATGACTTGGCCAGAGGAGAGTCTGACGAAAGATGTAATGTGCAACGAAGACCTGATTCCCTACCACGTTTGCATCAACCCGTTTTATAACGAGACCGCGCATTATGCGGATGTTGTGCTGCCTTGGACAACCTACATGGAGCGTTGGGATTTGGACGCCCGAGCGAGTTACAATTTGCGGCCCTATGTTGGTTTAAGAATGCCGATGGTTGAGCCTCTGGGAGAAGCAAAAGATGTACGCTGGATCTTCCCCGAGATTGCAAAAAGAATCGGTGGCGGGATGGAGGATTGGTATCAAGAGTCTGAGGAAGAGTACATGGAACAGTGGGCTGCCAATGTCCCGTTGAACCCAGAGACTGGCAAGTCAGGACTGGCGAGGTTGATGGATGAAGGGACCTGGGAGAATACGGAGATTGAACCGTTTTACGAGCCGCATTTGCGATCGCTGTCGGCTGAAGACCTCGAGGGAAGCGAAACGAATCCAGAGACCGATTTGATTACCAAAGATGGGATTGGCATCGGAATCATGATGAACGGAAAGCCTGTTCGGGGATTTAAAACACCCAGTCGTAAGTTTGAGATCCGAAGTGTCTTTTTAAGTCAGACCGGTCTGAATCAAGATACGACCGAACTGATCAAGCTTTCGAGTATGTCAAAGACGAAGCCACGGCCCGAACAGCATAAAAAGTTCGATGTTGTGATTGATGAAATGCCAATATGGATGCAGCCTGAGGAGCATCGTGATCTCGACGAAGATCACCTGATCATGACATCATTTAAATGGAACGTTCATAATCATGGTCGAACCATGAACCTCAAATGGCTTGCGGAAATTGTTCACAGCAATCCTGCGTGGTTAAACCCCGTAACGGCAGCTAAATTCGGCCTAAAAGACGGTGATTGGATTGAACTTACTGGATATTTCTCCAAGATGCTGCAGAAATCAAATCCGAATTTGGCCAGTGATCACTACCAAAAAGATTCCGAAGGCCGGTTGATTGCCGGTACGATGCGCGTCCCGATCGTGACCATGCAGGGGATCCACCCAAGTGCAATTGCGATGAGTAACAGTTGCGGGCATTGGCAGTACACGAATGTGGCTCAAGCCAAACGAGCGCCTAGCGACAACGGCGCGGCTGATGGATCGGTTCAACAGGGAAGTGATTCAGTGACTTACCGTGATCCTGACTGGGAGCGGAATATGTGGTGGGAAGATAAATCGAATGGTGATCCCACAATGTGGAAGCAAAACACTGGAAACGGCTGGAATCAAAATCGAATTATGCCGATTGCACCGGATCCCGTCACTGGTCAGCAAGCGTTTCATTCAACGGTGGTGAGCATCAAAAAGTTAGTCTAAGCCTGAACGTTGGATCATGATGGTGGTCTACTCGTATTTTGCTCTTAAAGTAGGGTACATTGAAGTGAATCGGTTTTATCGATCTGATGTCGAACTTAGTTTAAGATGACTGGTGGTTAAAATTGTCAAATGGTTCATCATTGAGGCGAGCCAACCAGATTGATTTTTCCTATTTCGTCAATTTTTCCCTCGGAACCACGGTCATGCCCAACGATATTGAAATCGCCCGACAATGCCAGCTAAAGCCTATTGCAAAAATTGCCGGAGCACTTGGGATCAAGGAAGCAGATATCGAGCCGTACGGGCATTTTAAAGCCAAGTTGCCACTGAGTTTGATTGACGCGCAACGAGCCGCGAAAAGTAAGTTGATTCTCGTCACGGCGATCTCGCCGACACCCGCCGGCGAAGGAAAAACGACAATGTCGATTGGCCTCGCGCAGGGTCTTAATCGGATCGGAAAGCAAACGACGGTTGTCTTGAGAGAGCCGTCGCTCGGGCCGGTTTTCGGAATTAAGGGAGGTGCGACAGGAGGGGGTTGGTCACAGGTTCTTCCGATGGAGGATATCAACCTTCACTTTACCGGTGACTTTGCTGCGATTGAAAAGGCGCACAATTTGCTGGCGGCCTTGGTTGATAATAATATGCAAAGTAAAAAACGGTCGCTTGGAATCGATCCAAGAACCGTAGTTTGGAAGCGCGTGTTCGACATGAATGACCGTGCGCTTCGAAATATCGTGATTGGGCTGGGGGGAACCGGCAATGGAATTCCAAGAGAAACAGGGTTCGATATTACAGCGGCTTCTGAGATTATGGCGATCCTTTGCTTATGCACCAGTCTAAGCGACTTGAAGACACGTTTAGGCAATATCTTCATTGGATTTACAAGGGAACGTAAACCGGTATACGCGCGGGATTTGAAGGCAAACGGTGCGATGGCGGCATTAATGAAGGACGCGATAAAGCCGAATTTGGTCCAGACAATCGAGGGAACGCCAGCGATCATTCATGGCGGCCCGTTTGCCAATATCGCTCAGGGAACCAATTCCGTATTGGCAACCAAGATGGGGATGACACTTTCTGACTACGTCGTCACAGAAGCTGGTTTTGGTTCTGACCTCGGGGCTGAGAAATTTTTTGATATTAAATGTGCAGGGGCAGGGTTGTCTCCGGATGGCATGGTGATGGTGGCGACGATTCGGGCATTAAAATACCACGGCGGGGCTGACTTAAAAACATTGACCGAACCGAATGTTGAAGCGGTCGTTCGCGGGTTGGTTAACTTGGAAAAGCATCTGGAAAACACCAAGCTGTTTAATGTTCCTGCTGTTGTTGCGATTAATCGGTTCACGACTGACACCGATGAAGAAATCGAAGCTGTTCGGGAACGATGCGAGTCGTTAGGTTTTCAAGCGGTCATCGCGGATGTCTGGGCTGACGGCGGAGGCGGTGCAGAGGACTTGGCTAACGCCGTGATCTCAGCAATCGAATCAGAGCCTGGGGAATTTCGGCCGCTCTACGATTGGAATCAGCCCGTAACCGAAAAGATCGAAAAGATCTGTCAAAATATTTACGGAGCTGCGTCGGTTGACTATTCAGCGCGTGCGAAGAAAGACTTGCGAATAATCAAAAAACTTGAGCTTGAGAATTTGCCGATCTGTATGGCAAAAACTCAAAAGTCACTTTCTGACGATCCATCAAAGATCGGACGACCAGTTGGATTTGAAATCACAGTGCGAGAAATTGAAATTGCAGCGGGCGCAGGTTTTCTGATTCCTATTACCGGAGACATGATGAGAATGCCTGGTCTGCCGTCTGCGCCATCATCCGAAAATATTGATATCGATCAAAACGGTGAAATATCCGGGCTGTTTTAACAGCGGTTTCCTTTCCTCTTGAGTTGCTTGCGGCCACGAGTCGCTATTGTATTTGTTCGAATCACCACGCGAGTATTTCATGCAATTACCTAAAAATGTCCTCGGTACCGAGTTGCAATCATGTTGTACCTCGCCAGTGACGGGGTTTTATCGAGACGGTTTCTGCCGCACAGGTATCAGCGATAAAGGTCTGCATATCATCTGTTGTGTGATGACGGAGGAGTTTCTTTCCTTTAGTCAGCAAGTGGGTAACGATCTTTCAACTCCCATTCCCGAATATGGATTTCCCGGGCTGAAACCAGGAGATCAATGGTGTTTGTGCATGTTGCGGTGGCAAGAGGCTCTGAAAAATGGACGTGCTCCCCAAGTTGTGTTAGAGGCCACTCATATGTCCGTCATCGAGTTTGTATCGATGGATGATCTAAACGATCACGCATTTAACGCGTAATTCGATTTTGGAATGGAAAGCCGTCGGGTGAACAGTCGCCCCACTGCTTCTGTTGCTACGTGTTTGGGAAAAAAATGACCCTGGACCGCCGCTTTTTTACAAGCATTGAAACTGCCGGTTTAGAATAATAGAGCCCATCATACAACCGCGAAATGTTGGGAACGGGCATGTCTACAAACACGGAACTGGATTTATCAACCCTTGCAGACCAGGCGATAGAGTTAGCCGCTGATATCCTGAAAGCCTCTCGCGAAAATGAAACTGCCGAGGAGCGCAAGCGTTCAGCCATGATGGCGCGAATGATGCGCGACGAAGCGGGAAAGAAATTCACCATCGCGATGGCTGATCAGGTGTTGCGAATCCATCGTCCTGCCAGAGCCGCCGATTGTATGAATCGGTTAGTGAAAGACTATGGAGTGCCCAAGTATTTTTCCGGGATTGATCAGTCCGCGCTGCGAATTGGAAATGAACTTGCCAACTGGTTTCCTAATTTAGTGATGCCTCAGGTCACCAAAAAAGTTCGCAAGGATTCCGAGCATGTCATTATCTCGGCCGAAGACAAGGAGTTTTCCGCGTATCTTCAATCTCGGAAACGCCAGGACATCCGCGTAAATTTTAACCAGCTCGGGGAAGCGGTTCTGGGAGACAAAGAAGCAGATCGCCGACTGAGAGATAATGTCAAACGATTGATAGAACCAGGAGTGGATTACATTTCGATCAAGCTCTCTGCGATTGTGAGCCAGATCAGTTTGACCGGGTATGCGAAAACGGTCGATTTGATTAAACCACGATTGCGATCAATCTATCGGGCAGCGATCGAGGGCGGAACGCCCGTAGATCCGAAATTTGTGAACTTGGACATGGAGGAGTATCGAGACCTTCACCTTACGGTGGATGTGTTTAAATCGGTTCTCGAAGAATCTGAATTTGATCAGTTCGAAGCTGGGATCGTGCTTCAGGCTTATCTGCCCGATTCTTTTGATGTGCTTCAAGATTTGACACGGTGGGCTCAGACGCGAAGAGAACGCACTGGAACGGGCATCAAGATTCGGATTGTCAAAGGTGCCAATTTGGCGATGGAGCAGGTCGAGGCATCTCTCGAGGATTGGCCACAGGCGCCTTATCGAAGCAAGTTGGAGGTGGATGCAAATTATAAACGGATGCTCGGATATGCTTGCCGCCCGGAAAATGCAGCGGCGGTGCGGATTGGTGTAGGAAGTCATAATCTGTTTGATATTGCATTTGCGATGCTATTGCGGAAACATTTCGGAGTGGAACAGCGAATCGAATTTGAAATGCTCGAGGGGATGGCAAATGCTCAATCTAAGGAGGTTCAAGAAAGATCGGGGGGGATGTTAGTTTATTCACCGGTCGTTTTAGATGCGGAGTTTGAGGCTGCGATCGCCTATCTTGTTCGCCGGCTCGATGAAAATACCGCCCCCGGCAGTTTTCTCGGTGCCTTGTTCGCGCTGCGGGAAGGGACCGCTGAGTGGGAGCGGCAATGTGAAGCGTTTCGGGAGGCGGTTGCACTGTCGGTGGAACCAAGATTGTCATCGGTGCCTAACCGAGTTCAAGATCGGTTGAGCGAAACAGCGAGTCCTTTCGGTGAGACCGACCCGTTTCATAATGTTGCGAATACTGATTTCTCGTTGCCTGAGAATCGGCAATGGGCATCAGGAATTTTAGAGAAATGGCAGGATCTTGAAGTGGCTCCCATCCCAATTCAAGTTGGGGGAGAATTTCAGAGTGAGTCATTAACGGGGCATGGTAAAGATCCGTCGCGACCCGGCCGCGAGGCTTATCGTTTTTGCCAAGCCGATCAAGACGCGATTGACGTGTCGTTGAGAACGGCAGTTGCGTCACAGCCACCATGGGAATCTTGCGGATTGGACGCGAGGGCGTCGATTCTACGGAATGCTGCGAGTGTCATGTCTGCGCATCGTGCCGACACGATTGGCGCGATGTTGCTTGATGCAGGTAAAAATATTATCGAAGCTGACGTCGAAGTCAGTGAAGCCATCGATTTTGCAAATTACTATGCAAACAGCATGTTAGCATCGGGATGGAATGACGGCACTGTGAGTCGGGCTTGTGGGGTCGTCGTCGTGACACCCCCTTGGAACTTTCCTTTCGCAATTCCCGCCGGAGGCGTGCTGGCCGCGTTAGCGGCTGGAAACTCCGTTATTTTAAAACCGGCTCGAGAGTCGGTTCTGGTGGCCTGGATGTTGGTTCAGCAACTATGGGCGGCAGGCGTGCCCAAAAAAGTATTGCAGTTTGCGCCGACCGTTGACGGGGCGGCAGGTAAGCGTTTGGTGTCGGATTCGCGTGTCGGTGCCGTGATTTTGACAGGAAGTATTTTTACTGCAAAATTATTTCAGGGTTGGCGGCCGGAGTTGCGACTGTACGCGGAAACCAGTGGCAAGAACAGTTTGATCATTACCGCTGCAGCCGACCTCGATTTAGCCGTCAAGGATCTCGTTCGCGGGGCGTTCGGGCATGCAGGGCAGAAGTGTTCGGCAACGAGTTTGGCACTGGTCGAAAAAGAAGTTTACGAGAACCCAAAATTCATCCAACAGCTCAAAGATGCCGCAGAGAGCCTTACCGTAGGTGGGTCATGGGATGCATCAGCGACCCTCACCCCGGTGATTCGCAAGCCGGATGAGTATCTCGAACGGGGGCTCACGCAATTGGATTCCGGTGAAACCTGGCTGGTCGAGCCGAAAATGATCGACGACAATCCGTGTCATTGGAGTCCGGGAATCCGGATGGGGGTTGAGCCCGGTGGTTGGTATCACTCAACCGAGTGTTTCGGCCCGGTTCTTGGGGTGATGTGCGTTGAGAATTTTGAAGAAGCGATTCAAGTTCAGAACAGTAGTGACTTCGGATTGACTGGGGGACTCCATTCGTTAGACCCCAATGAAATTGCTCAATGGCGGGATCGCGTAGAAGTCGGTAATGCTTATATCAACCGTACTACAACCGGAGCGATTGTTCGGAGACAGCCTTTCGGCGGATGGAAAGACTCCTGTGTGGGGCCGGGACCCAAAGCTGGGGGCCCAAATTACGTATCGACTTTTTTTGACTGGTCGGAAGAAAAACTACCGCAACTGCGAAGCCAGCCCGTCGCTGAAACCCGATCTGTCCTCAGTCGGCTTAAGTCGATGTTGGGCGAGGCGCATGCTGGGCGGCTTGATGCGGCGGCAGAAAGTTACGCCTATTGGTGGGCCCGCGAATTTTCTATTGAGCATGATCCCTCGCAAATTCATGGCGAGACAAACCACTTTCGTTACTGCGCTCGCCCGTGGCACTTGCTTCGGTTTTCCGGTGCCTGGACTGGAGATTGTCGAATTGCCTCCGCACTGATCGCGCTGGCCTGTCAAACGGTGGGAACGCAATTACAGTTGAGTGCAGCCCAACGGGATCATGAATTGGTTCGATTTGCCAAATCGGTCGGCGCGAAACTTGTCGTAGAAACCAATGAGGCATTGGTCGAACGCCTTCAGGAGATGAAGGGGGGAACCTTGAGGTTTTTTGGGGCATGCGATCGGTCGCAGTTTTCGCCGTCCGCAATCGGTAATTTGCCGATTGTTAATGCCTCGTCACTTGCCAATGGGCGAATTGAATTGTTGAATTACTTAAAGGAACAGTCGATTTCGGAAACTGTTCATCGTTACGGCAATTTGTTCGAATGACTGTTTGACAAGTTCAATACAGTTTCACTGCTGGACGGGGCGCCGATGTGAAATGGAAGTCTCGGAGCACCGTTCTAGTAACGGAAATGCCGGATTTGCTCGCCGCGATCGCCAATATCGGTCATCGCTTCAATTCCAATTTCAATGTGTTGGTCTACCCAGGTATTGGTTACCTCTCGGTCGGATGCGCGGGTTTTGACTCCCTCGGGAGTCGTAGGCACGTCAGAAACCAAGAGTAAGGCGCCGCGCGCGATTGAGTTGTAGTGTCCGACAATGAACAACGTTGCCGTTTCCATGTCGATTCCGATACAGGTTAATTTTTCGAGTCGCTTTCGAAACTCCTGATCGTGTTCCCAGAGTCGACGATTGGTGGTGTAAATCACTCCGGTTCGGTATTCAAGGCCACGGTTGACCAGACACTCGGAAACAAATTTATGTAGTTTGAAGGATGGCAGGGCAGGAACCTCGGGAGGAAAATAATCACCGCTTGTACCTTCTCCTCTTACCGCGGCGATGGGAAGGATGAAGTGTCCAATTTCGGAAGACGCTTTTAAGCCTCCGCATTTTCCTAAAAATAAAACGGCAGTGGGGTCCCGGGCAGAGAGGAGATCCATGATCGTTGCCGCATTGGCGGAGCCAATTCCAAAATTAATAATTGACAAGCCAGACGAATTGGTCGCCGCTTGCATCGGTCGCCCTTCTCCGTAGATATCACAACCAAAACGCTCCGCGAATTGAGTGACGTAATAATCAAAATTCGTCAGCAGAATATGGTCACCAAATTTATCAATTGGCATTCCGGTGTATCTTGGGAGCCAGTCTTTTGCAATCGCGAGGCGGTCAATATCTAGGTTCGTGTCCATTATTAGCTCCATTGCAAGGCGTGCGACTACCGAAGATTCTAGCAACTAGAACCTTGGAAGGGATCGTCGAGGGAGGTTCAGGCGGTGACGACTTTATCTTTTCACAATTAAAATAGACAAGAAACCCGTCGGTTTTTTAAGGGCGGGTTAAAAACGCCCCAAGTTTGTCCAATCGGGATAGATTGCCCGTATCGACGGAATCGAAGTTACTGGGGGATGACTTTGAATTCCCTTGAATTTATTGGGTCAGTCGTTAGCGGGCTAGTTTCGAAGCGAAAAAATATCCTTTAAACTGCCAACGTCAAAACTGATTCCGTGAAAACCGGATCCGTGGATATTGTTCTAGTTTGGGAAAAATTATGAGCGGTGATTCTTTGGAAATGCGGCAGGGTGAACTTATTCGTCGTGGTGCCTACCCTGAAATGACGTGGCAAGCAATTATCGTGGGCTGGATTTTGGGAGCCTTGATTGCGGTTTCGATCAGTTACGCGGCGCTCAAACTTGGATTTTCCATTGAAGGGTCCGAGTTGGCGGCGATCCTCGGTTGGGGCGTACTGCGGGGATTGATGCGACGAACGAGTATTCTCGAAAACAATATTAATCAAACGGTTGCCTCGGCCGTAAACGGAGCATCCTCCGGGATCATGTTTTCCGTGCCGGCGCTGTTCATTTTAAGTAAGAAGCCAGAGTTGTCGGGAGTCGCCGATTTTAGTGTTCCCCTAATGCTATTCGCTTGTATTGCAGGGGCATTTATTGGGTTGGGATTTGTGATTCCGCTGCGAAAACAGATGATCGATTTTCAGCGGTTACCCTATCCTGGCGGCATTGCCGTCGCGACTATTTTAAAGTCGCCGGGAGCTGGAATCACCAAAGCGATGTACCTCTTCGGCGGGGCAATTGTATCTGGCTTGTTTTTCTACATTGTGAAAAAACGAATGGGCTTAGAAGATCTAGAGATTGGATCGATGCTTGGCTTACCGCCGCGTTACAGCCTTGTATTTTATTGTTCACTCATGACGATTGGCGTAGGGTTCCTATCCGGCAAAGGCGGGTTTTGGTTTGGGGCCGGGGGATTCATTTGTTACTGGTTTCTCTCACCGATAATCAGTACGTTTGGCACGTCCGATATGCAGGGCATGGTCGAGATGCCCGGGATCATGCGAAAGTTTGTCTATAAGCCAACGGGCATTGGGATGTTAATTGGGGCCGCGATGGGGGGAATCATTATGGCATTTCCCTTAATTCGCAGCGCCATCAGCTCCATGAATCGCGCCAGTAAAAGTGACGCAGCAAGCCAAGATGAGATGCCTATTAAGTTGCTCGCCACGGCGGTTGTGATGGGGGCAGCCTGTTTGGTCTTTTTGGCTTACAAATCGGCTCCCGGAATGTCGCTTTCCACGGCCCTGCTAATGGCAATTTTGGGAACCGTATGGATTTGGATTGCAGGCGTGATCGTTGCGGAGTGTGTTGGGCGGACCAACTGGTCTCCGCTTTCGGGGATGACTTTGATCGCCGTCACCATTTTAATTGTGATCGCAGTCAATATGGGTTTAGGCAAAACGGAAACGATTGTCAGTTGCATGGTGGTCGGTGCAGCGATTTGCCTCGCCATTTCGCAGGCAAGCGACATGATGTTAGATCTGAAATCAGGTTATCTGGTCGGTGCGGTTCCACGGCGTCAGCAGATGGCTCAATTTATTGGTGCTTGGCTAGGTCCCTGCGTCGTCATTGGATTGATGTTCCTACTAGAGAATGCCGATCGCCCACCGGAAACGGTGGATCAGCAGGTGACCGCGGTCGTCGAAAGTAGTCAAGAGAATGCAACGGAGAATGCAACGGCTGGCGTGAAGCAAAAATTTGATCTTGAAAAGAAGGAATACGGGATCGGGAGTGATGCTTTGCCGGCAGCTCAGGCGAGCGCTTTGGCGAGTGTGATCGAAGGCCTCGTCGATGGCAATGTTCCCTCTTACCGCTATACCGCAGCCGGCGGTCTAGGATTCTTGTTGGCGATCAGTGGGCTGGGAGGGATTGGTGTGATGGTCGCACTTGGTTTTTACATGCCTTTTAACATTGTTCTGACCTACACCATCGGATGTGTCATGCGAATTGTCTGTAACAAGACAGCAGGGCATCGGTGGGCGGAGGAATTTGGAATCCCCATTGCGGCAGGGTTGATTATTGGAGAGGCGTTGGTGGATGTGGGGTTCACTTTGCCGAAGGTCATCGAGGGGTTGTTCCAAACGATGTCAATCTGAGTTGCCGGTTTGCAGTGAGAGCTGGATATTTTTGTAATACATTGATCGGTGCCATTCGCGGCAGCCATGAAAAGATTGGGTCTAACTATGAAAACAATGGGTCATGTTTTATTGTGGGTTGGATTTCTATCCGGATCACTAGCGACCGTTTTTTACGCTCCCGCCGAAGGGGTCGATTTCATGAAAACAATGACGCCGGAAGATGCGTTAAAAGCTGATTTCGAATTACCTGATATGCAGGCGGTGGTGATTCCGGAAGAAGGTTGGCACCTGATACCCTGGGTTTGGTATGGAGTTTCTGTCGTCATTTGTGTGGCAGGGATTGTCATGCTCAAACAAACTGGCAGTCCTGAACAGGAAAGAGAGCAGGGTTCGAATTTGAGCTTGGCGGATTTGAGCGAGCGACTGACGCGGTTAATCGATAACTTGGAAGTGCTTATCAAATCGGTAGACGAGCTTCCACCTAGTCAAATCACTGCCCAGATCGATGAACAACTCGCGGATGATTTTCGAGAATTTGCCGACGGTCGCAATTTAATTACAACCGAGTACGGGCTGAATGTTTTCGCTGATGTTATGACTCAGTTCGCCTCGGGTGAGCGGTCGGTCAATCGAGCGTGGAGTGCGGCAGCCGATGGCTATGTGGACGAATCAGAGACCTGTCTCAAACGAGGTAAGGACCTTCTGCAGGAGTCTCACCGCCTGCTAAATCAAGCAGCGGAAGGGTAGTGTTCACGCGGCCCGTTGTTGCGGGGGATGGGTGCGAATGGATTCTGCAAATTGTTCGATTTGCTGTCTGAGATCGTTAAGTTTTACTGCCTGTTCGGCATGTTGCGCCCGACTTGATTTGAGTTCTGTGTTCACCTCGTGGAACATCGCACTAAGTGATTCGATGTGACTGTTTTTGCGTTTGATGATTTCAGATTTTTTATTCAGAAGTTGATCCATCTGCTCGACAAGGCTGTCGATGAACTGGTCTTTGACCTCCATATCGTTCTTTTTGCTCTCGATGATCTTTTGGGTCTGCAGTTTTTGTTTTTCAATATGTTCGTGCTTCTTTTTTAATTGTTCTCGCTTCTTTTGTAATTCATTAGGAAGTTGGTTCAATCTAGCAATGGCTTGATTCAATTCTTGCTGCAAGCGACTGACTTGCGTGTTTTTGAAAACTGGATTGTTGGGATACAAGCAGTGGGTGTCCCAGTCGGTCTCTGCAGTTTGAATTTCACGTGAGGAGGCTTGGAGGATTTTGGCTGGGAATGACAAGGTCTGATTTGAGCCTCGTGCATCTACACCAATTTCAACCATGGTTTTGATCAGTTGGTGCATTCGTTGTTTTGCTGAACCTCGGTGTTCGAGATGGTCGCGAAGCGCAGTTTGTTGGTAAAACATTTTCGGTGGCGGGGGGGTTTCGAGTTCCTTCAAGACCTCGTTGATATGAAGCGGAGCTGATATTGTCCACGCGGAATTGACGTAGGCTGGTGTGTTGTTGAAATCAAGGATTGCTGTAGGTCTGTTTTTTGTGACGCTGTCGAGGTAGAGCGTGGACGGCGTCGTAATTACGGCATCGGATAATTCAACCATGTCTGAGAGACTATGTTGGCGGGTTGATTTGTTGGGATGACGTGGAAGGGTTAATTCTTCGTGGAGCCCGTCGGTCAGTCGCCAAGTGACTTCGATAGGTCGTTGATTGATTTGCGGGTGTTTTTCAAATTGTTGCTGGAGTGCGCGGATTGATTGCACCACTCGGTTTCTCTGGAGAGCATCGAATGCGGGCGAGTTTGCCGTAGCGATTAACAAACGAAACGGTCCTTCTTTTCGAACCGGTAAATATTCACTGTTGAAAACGGAGTCGAATCTTGGAAGTCCAGTAACCTCACACTTTCCATCGTTTCCCCAGGATTCGATATGTCGAGCTTGTGAATTTCCAATGCAAGCGAGTTTGTGGCCAATCATTGGTTGGAAAATTGAACCGTCAGCGATGGTTGAATTCTGCCAGGTGTTCCTGTATTCGAGGATGCCATCAGCAAGAACCAGAATTGGAATCTGAGTAGATTCGTAAATTCGTCGCAGAGCTGAAATTTCATCCCAGCGATAATGCATGTGGGTGATGACAATCCCGGTATCGTCCGGAGGTTCCCAAGCATGGATCGCCGTTTTTACGAGCTTACATTCCACGGGGCAGCCCAACATCCAACTGGTATAGTTGACGTTTTGGTTTGCATGGGGATTGAGGATGTAGGCTTTGAGATTGGACACAAAAATGGAAATTAATAAGTCGGGTGCGGAGTGACATTAGTAGTCCCGGCGTTGGGAACCGTTAAAAAATAACACTTCGCCTTTTGATTACCCAGATGGATTCGATAATTGCTAGCGTCCGGGCGGTTGAATTTCGTCGGTGAAACCGTCAAATTAGTCGATTGCTACGAAAGTCCGGCAAGCGATGGAGGGCGGCAAGGGATCGCCTGTTTTGCAACAATTTACGATATTAAGCCGATGAATTACGAACCCCCAAGTGAATTTGAGAGCAATGAATCGATGAATCCAACCAATTCCGACTCGAATTCTTCCAAACCGCGAAAAGAAACGGGTAGTCCCGGCGCGGCATCCAATTCGGAGACAACTTCCGATGACAGATCAAAGTGTCAATGTTCCTATTGTGGATCTAAATTCTACCGGGAGGACTCGAAGTTTATGCCATTTTGCAGTAACCGCTGCAAGCAAATAGATCTTGGGATGTGGCTTAATGAGTCGTATCGCCTGCCTCACGAAGGGGAGTCCTCACTAACGCAGTATGAAATGTCAGAGGAAGACGAGTGATCAGTCATTGATCGCACTTAATTCATCGGTGACGGAAGGGTTCGAACCTCCGATCCGATTTACTGAAATCGAAGAAAATTAACCTGTGGTGTGAGTCTATGTTGTCATCTGGGGATCAATGAGAATAGAATTCGTACCATTCTAGAACCGTCTGATAATTTGTTTCGGCAAAGGCGACTCGCGTCGGTGGATGGAATCACTTGAATCAAACATCGGGAACGTACATCAATGACTGAACAGCCTGTAATCGTACAAAAAATATCATGGATAAATTTGTGTCCATGGATTTTGATTTTTAAAACCTTTTCCGTGGCGTCGGGGACTGGCGTTTTAGCTTTTGCTTTACTGGGAGTTGTTCTCTCACCGTTGGGCTGGATTCTCAGTGAAAATGTTTTTCTGGAGGATGTCAGGGATCGAGATCCGAAGCTCATTGAGATTGTCGAGACGAATGGTAGTCCTTATCGCGGCGTTTTCGCACCGACGAGTTCCGCTGATTCAGTATCGCTTGAAATTTCGGGTGTAGCCCTTGCGGGACCACAATTAGTATTTCGCCAGATCGAAAAGCCATTTGAGTACGTCTTCAGTTCAGACACTAGTATGCGAGAGTTTGCCTATTTTGCATTTGGCGGGATTTGGACCGTGCTGGTGTGGTCGTTTGCGGGGCTCGCGATCGCCAGAATCAGTCTCTTGAGATTGACACGGAATGAGCGAGTTGGAATTGATGACGCGTTTGGATTTGCAATAAGTAATTGGAGGACGACCGTAGGAGCAATTGGGATACCGTTGCTCGCGGTGTTGTTTCTTTGTGTTCCGGGGGCGCTGATTGGGCTGTTGATGAATTTCGACTTTGGCATTTTCGTGGCTGCGGGGCTTTGGTTGTTCGTATTACTGTTTGGTGGTTTGGCGGCGTTATTATTGTTGGGGTTAATGTTCGGTTGGCCGTTAATGGTTGCGAGTGTCGGTTGCGAAGGCCAGAATGCGTTTGATGCGATGACCCGCGGCTACGCCTACACTTTTCAGCGTCCATTTCACTATGCTTTTTATGCATTGGTCGCCATGCTCGTTGGAAGTCTTGCCTGGTTGGTTATTGGGGGACTGACACAGGGAGTGGTTGAGATGTCCGGTTGGTCATCTTCTTGGGGCGCCAATATCTCCAGTTCGAATCGATTTGAGCAAATTATTGACGGGGTTGATGTTTCTGGAGAAGAGCTGAGTAGATGGCGGCAATCGGGGCATTCGATGATTCATTTTTTCAATTCGATTCTCAAGACATTGGCAGCGGCGTTTCTCTACGGTCTTTTTTGGTGCATGGCATCGGCGATTTATTTGGTGTTACGCTACGATGTGGATGAGACTGAAATGGATGAGATTTTTCTGGTTGATGAAAAACGAACTTATCAGCTGCCACCCCTGAAGACCGATACAAACGGAATCCCTCAGGTTCAGAAATCGGCACCTGCTGAGGGCGTTGAATCGTCGCCAAAGGAATC
This sequence comes from Mariniblastus sp., assembly GCA_028823415.1. Lineage (GTDB taxonomy): Bacteria > Planctomycetota > Planctomycetia > Pirellulales > Pirellulaceae > Mariniblastus. Next base: position 12,943 of record JAPKBL010000001.1, on the reverse strand, counting down.
GCCTCCTTCGGAAAGCGATTAGTTCCTGTTTGCCGGCCGGTCGTTTTATCATTACATTGACTCGATTCTATGGCGGTTGCGAATGAAAATGTATCAGCCAAATGAGTCGAAATCGATGAGCCGTCAAACGGTAGGATTTGCCTGAGTTGCGGGATAGTAAACCTGTGGAAGCGATATTTGAGGCGAAAGAAAAATGGAAACATTGAATTGGATCAGTTTGGCCGGTATTTTTGTGATGGTTGCGCTCGCTTGGACCGTCAGCTCTCATCGAACGCGCGTTAACTGGCGGTTAGTCGCGATTGGGATTTTGTTACAGGCTGCGTTGGCGGCGATTTTGTTCGAATCTCAAAATTGGACGTTTACAGAAAGCTATCGCAGTTTTTCTGAGCTACAGCAGGCAGTTGACTCCGGTGATATTTCGGTGAAGGCGGTGGATCAATTTCTGACTGCTGACGATTCAGTGAATTACGGTGCCTTGAATTCCGACATTCAAACAGGGACCAAAACCTTGGCGGAGGTGGATGCATCACTGGGCGAGATGTCAATTGCGAAGTATCCCAGTGGAATTTTGTTTGCAGGCGTGAATGCATTTTTTGCGGGTATCAATGAATATGTGAGAGAGGGTTCTGCTTTTGTTTTTCGAGCCAATGGCCTTCCCGAGGGGAATCCCACAGATCCGATGGTCTTGCTTGGTACTTTTGCGTTTGGCGTTTTGCCAACCGTAATTTTTTTCGCATCTTTGATGTCGATTTTATATTACCTCGGATTGATGCAGTTGCTGATCAGGGGAATGGCCTGGGTGATGCAGAAGACATTGGGGACGTCCGGGCCAGAGAGTATGGCTGCTGCGGCAAATGTTTTGGTGGGGCACACGGAGGCTCCGTTGGTCATTCGGCCGTACGTCGAAAAAATGACACGCAGCGAATTGAACGCACTCATGGTTGGAGGATTTGCCACGATTAGCGGTTCGCTGATGGCGATTTTTGTGTTCTATGGAATAAGCGCAGGGCACTTGTTAACCGCGTCCATTATTTCCGCACCTGCTGCGCTGGTGATTGCGAAGGTACTTCAGCCTGAAACCGAAACGCCGAAAGAGGTTGATGCCGTTTCGATGGCTCCCGAACAGATTGCGACCAACATTATTGAAGCGGCGGCGATTGGAGCGAGTGATGGTGTGAAATTGGCAATTAATATTACCGGAATGTTGATCGCGTTTCTGGCCTTACTCGCCTTGCTCAATGCAATGGTGATGGGGTTGGGCGAGTTAACCCAGTACTTTATCAACCTCGGCCGTTCAGGCAACGATGTCGATCTTCATTGGTCGATGAATAATCTTTTTTCAATGTTGTTCTACCCATTGGCCTGGATCATGGGAATCGAATCCGGTGATTGTGCAATCGCAGGCGAGTTGCTTGGGAAGAAGGTCGTCGTCAACGAATTTATCGCCTATTCGGAAATGGGCGAAATTATGGATGGAAAAGTACTCGACGCCTCTGGAAACGTTGTCACGATGACCGACCGAACCAGAGTGATTATGACATACGCTTTGTGCGGGTTTTCTAATTTCGGTGCTATTGGCATTCAAATTGGGGGCATCGGTCCTCTCGCTCCGGAGCGGAGAAGTGATCTTGCTCAGTTAGGTTTGCGAGCGATGTTCGGCGGAATGCTGGCGGCTTGCATGACGGCCTGTATGGCGGGTGTCATGTACGGATGGTTGAATTGAGCCCGTAGAGCCGATTCAAAATTTAAAATTTTCCGGAATTAAATCTTCGATTACCCAAGTTTTGACGTGGTCTGGATTGTTCGCATCGACGGCGATAATTTCAATCTGTTTTCCAAACTCCACGATGAATTGGCGACAGGCCCCGCAAGGGGTGGCGAAGGGGTTGGCGGCAACGGCGATTGCTTGGAATTCCTGATGGCCCTCGGAGACCGCTTTACAGATCGCGGTTCGTTCGGCACAAATGCAAAGTCCATAGGACGTGTTTTCTACATTGCAGCCGGTATAAATGGAGCCGTCAGTTGCCAGCAGTGCTGCCCCTACGAGAAAATTTGAGTACGGCGCGTAAGCCAATTGTCGGGACTGGATGGCGAGTGAAATTAATTCTTGTTGAACGTCTGGCGTCATGGCTGTATCTCGATGAAACAAAATTGTGTGAACTGAATCAAATCAAATCGCTTCCACGATTAATTCGGGCGAATCGACTGGTTCAGGGCTTAATTTAATTGATGATTCGACTAGCTCGGCAGCATGTTTCACAGCCGGCGTATTGCAAAAAATATTGGCCAGTGGCATGCCGGGCTCGACCCAATCTCCGATTCGGACGAGAAACTCGATTCCGATGGAATGGTCGATGGGGTCTCCAATTTGTTTTCTGCCGCCGCCCATTTCGATTATCGCCAGGCCCAAGTGATGGGCATGAACTTCACTGATGAATCCCGATTGAGTACTGTTCAACGGAGTTTTTTTAGCGATAGGTCGTTCGGCGAGCAGGTCCCCGCCGTGGCTCCCAACCATCGCGGCCAGTTTGTCCAACGCCGCTCCGGATTGGATGAGTTGGAGTAGTGTGTGTTGTGAATCTTGGAGGTTCGGATGGACTCCGGATTGCACCAGTAATCGGCTGGCCAGCGAGAGTACCACTTCTGTCACATCGCCAGGTCCAGCGCCGCGAAGCACTTCCGTCGCTTCATTGATTTCAACCGAGTTACCAATCATGTTCCCCAGGGGCTGATTCATGTCGGTAATGAGGGCAGAAGTTTTGACCCCCATTTCATTGCCAACGTGAACCATCAGCTCTGCTAGTTGACGGGCATGTTCAACTGTTTTCATAAATGCCCCGCTGCCCCACTTGATATCCAAGATGAGCGAGTCGAGGCCTTCGGCAAATTTTTTACTGAGGATGCTTGCGGTAATTAAAGGAGGCGAGGGGACAGTGCCAGTGACATCCCGAAGTGCGTATAGTCGTTTGTCGGCGGGCGCTAGGTTTTGAGACGCGCCAGCAATTGAACACCCATTGTCATTGACGATGGAGCGAAACTGATCGATCGTGAGTTCCGTTCGATAACCTGAGATCGATTCCATTTTGTCGAGCGTTCCACCGGTAACCCCGAGGCCTCGTCCGGATATTTTTGGCACTTTGACGCCACAGCAGGCTAGTAGCGGCGCCAGTGCGATGGAGACTTTGTCACCGATCCCGCCGGTCGAATGTTTATCTACAATGGTTTGCTCAGAGGGCCACTTCAATCGTTCGCCGGAATCGACCATACATCTGGTAAAGACAGCCGTCTCGTGCGTAGTCATCCCTTGGAAATAGACTGCCATGGCAAATGCTGACATTTGATAATCGGGCACGCTATGGTCGGAATAGCCGGCAACCAACCGACCGATATCTTGGTCGTCGATCGTTTTGCCGTCGCGTTTGGCCGCAATGATTTGGGCAACATTCATTCGTCTATCTCTTAATCGGTAAACAACCTGTTTAGGAACCTAGCTATTGAATGCGAAAAGGTCTAGATGTTTCTATTCGGAGTGTTTCTTCGCGATGGTGGCTTTAGGAAGAATGAGTTGCGAGGTTTTCGACGTATTTATTAGGTTTTAGACGTGGAGCGGCGCGTTGAGGGACGGCAGGGCGTCAAAATTTGCCTTAGCTTATCAGATAGGACTCGTTCATTATCAGTCGGGTCTTTAAACTGATGGTGCTAAGATTTTTTTCAGTAATCGAATCAGCCTTTTTTGAACCGAAGTTTGCCATGGTGAAAGTGCTTTTAACAACGACATCTTATCAAGATACCCCCGGCCCACATCATGCGCTGTTAGAGAGCGTCGGTGTTGAGGTTCAGTGCGAGCGGGGCCCTCTGTCTGAATCACAAATGCTGGAACTCGCAGGGGATTTTGATGCCTTCTTGTGCGGTGACGATACGATTACGCGCGAGGTTCTCGATCGTTCTCTTCCAAGGCTCAAAATTATTTCCAAGTACGGCATCGGTGTCGATAAGATTGACGTCGACGGCTGCACAGAATTGGGGATTCCGTTAACGTTTTGTCCGGGCGTTAACCATACGACCGTAGCGGAACACACTTTTGGCCTTTTGCTTGGGGTCTACCGTCATCTGCTCGAACAAGCCAATGCGGTACGCACTGGCCATTGGAAACGAATGACCGGCCATGAGATCATGGGGAAGACGATTGGCGTTATTGGATTGGGTCGGATTGGGAAAGAGGTTGTGAAGCGGGCAAGCGCTTTTGAGATGAATGTGGTGGGATTAGATTTATATTGGTCGGATGAATTTGCAGAACAATACGGGGTGCGGCGTGCAACCGAATTTAAAGAGGTGTTTGAGGAGTGTGATATTATCTCGTTACACACGAATTTGACGGACGCGACCCGCAATTTAATTCGCGAGGATACGCTTGCCCTGATGAAACCTGGAGTCGTGCTGATCAATTGTGCGCGAGGTGAATTAGTGAATTCTATCGACATGGCGCGTGCGCTCGAAAATGGAACCGTGGGTGGTTATGCAACCGATGTGCTTGATCAGGAACCTCCGGAAATTGATCATCCTTTGTTGCAGGCAAAGAATTGTCTGATCACTCCCCACATCGGTTCTCGAACCTTTGAATCGGTTGAGCGTCAGGCGATGATGGCGACGGAGAATCTGATACTATGCTTGCGGGGGAAGTCGCCGCTGGCTCAAGTGAATGATGTGCCAGTTCCCGATTCGCTCCTTTGATTCCACCCACTTTGCTTGGTTAGTTCGCGTGGTTGAAATCTGTTGACTTGAAATGTGATTGAGTTCGGCGCGTGAGTTACTCATGTCCGACGACTAGAAAAAACAAGAGAAAATATATGTCTGAGATTTTTTATGTTGTGCCGATCTTGCAACACAATGATTTAATTGCTGCCGCTTATGCCCATCGCGGATTTGATAACGAAGAGTGTGAAGCGGCGGCGAAATTCTCCGCCTATGCAAGTTGGCATGGGATTCGAACGCATAACGCGATCAAGGCACTACATTTGGACGATCATTTTGGATCGAAGTCGGAAGGATGTGTCCCCGGTGCGTTGATTGAAAAACGAGAAACCAGATTCGCCGCCTCTCAAATATGGAATGCCAATAAAAAATTAGGACAAGCAACTGCATACGCGGCGATGGATGAAGCAATTGCGATGGCTGACCGATATGGGATTGGGCAGGTGTCCGTCGACAACGCGTTTCACTACCTGTGGGGTGGAGGGTATGTCATGGACGCGGCGGAGAAAGGGTACATTGCCTATACCAATTGCACTGCTGCGTTGGCCGAGGTCGTTCCCTTTATGGGGAAATACCCAACGCTTGGAACCAATCCTCATTCCTGGGGATTCCCGACGACCGAAGCGGTGGGTTTTCCACTGGTGATTGATTGGGCGACTTCCGTGGTGGCGATGGGGCGCGTTCAGCAATTTCAGCGGGAAGGTACTGCCTTGCCTCCGGGTGCTGCCGTCGATTCCGAGGGAGCTATGACGACAGATCCCAATCAGGTGGCTGCGTTGACGACGTTTGGAAAGCACAAAGGCTATGGTTTGTCCGTTATCAATGAAATCATGGGCGCCTTTATCGGGGGATCGTTGCCGACGATTCGTTCACGGTGGGGTAAAGCCGAAAATGAAAAACACACGCCCGCGTTTTATTTTCAGGTCATCCACCCAGACGCAATTAGCGGCAATGCTTTTTCCCAAGGGAAGACTCAGGCTGAGAATGTGAAATCGGTTTTGGAAGATATTGTGGGGCATGGTAACGAGCAGTGCCTGCTTCCGGGACAAATCGAGGCGAAGGCGGCAGCCAGGTCAAAACAAAACGATGGGTTGTTGTTTTCCGAAGCCGAAGTGGATGCCTTCAATGAAGTTGCCAGAGAGTGCAGTCAACCCCTTTGGAATGTGGAATCGCTGGTGGTGGCAGGTTGATTCACGGACTCCGATGATGCAGTTTAAAGTGTCGAAAATCTAAAGTACCAATAATAAAATCAAACGAGAAACAGGCCGATGTCGCAAACCTATTTGGAGTCATTGTTTTCATTGTCCGGGAAAACTGCAGTTGTCATCGGTGGCACCGGTGAATTGTGTGGAGCGATGGCGGAAGGCTTGGCGTCGGCGGGTGCTCAAGTAGTTCTGGTAGGCCGATCCGAGGAAAAAGCCAACGCGAGGATTGCGAAAATTGAAGCGGCTGGCGGTTCGGCTGTTTTTGAAGCGTGTGAAGTTGATTCAAAATCAAATTTGGAAAATCTTCTTGATCGCGTTTTAAAACAATTTGGATCGATTGAGATTGTTGTCAATGGAGCGGGCACCAACAGTGCGACTCCGTTTTTGGAGATACCGGAAGATGAGTTTGATCGAATATTTCGAATCAATATGAAGGGAGTGTTTCTCGCTTGCCAGGTTTTTGGAAAGTATCTGGTTGAGCGAAATCAGGGCGGTTCGATTATTAACGTCGGATCCATGTCGGGCGTCATTCCGCTTTCACGGGTGTTTACCTATTCCGCGACCAAAGCAGCTGTGCACAATATTTCTAAAAACCTCGCTCGCGAATGGGCGCCGCTTAACATCCGGGTGAATACGCTCGTCCCCGGTTTCTTTCCGGCTGAGCAAAACAAAAAAGTACTCACCCCTGAGCGCGTTGCCCAGATCATGGGACACACGCCTATGAATCGATTTGGCGATGCCGCAGAGTTGATCGGAGCAACGCTATTGCTTGCCGGTGACGCGGGGTCATTCATCACTGGTACGGAAATGGTCGTCGATGGTGGCTATGCGGCAATGACGATTTAGACAAAGCGTTTGGATTGGGGGTCACTTGCTTTGACGGTTAGCGGATTTGTTTTTCCCCGATCCTTGTTTCTTTTTTTTGTTTGGTTTTTTGCCTCTCGCTTCGATCGCCGCTCGCTCTTCGGCGGGGCTGAAATCTGGGTTGGGTTTGACGGGAATGACCGCTTTGACTTTGGTTTGCCATGATTGTAGGTCGTTCAGAAGCTCGGCAACGATCTGAGGGTTTTGCTCAGCAACGTTGTTCGCTTCGCCAATGTCGTTTGACAGATGGTAAAGTTCAAGGTTCCCTGTTTCAAAGAACTGCATTAATTTCCAGGGCCCGCGTCGAATGATACTGCAGGGACGGGAGCGGAAGAGGGCATCTTGCTGTTCTGCGGAATGTCCTTGACCGTAAGAATCCAAATAAGCAGGGAAATGCCAGTACAGCGAGCGAGGAATGCCGCCGGTGTCGAAGCTCTTGGTTTTTTGTTCAAAGAGTGGTAAAAGACTTTTGCCGTCGACAGCCTGCGAGGCAGGGGGCGAGGCTCCGGCGATGTCACAAAGTGTCGGATAGAGATCGACACCGGTGATGGGTTCATTGGATTCGGTTCCGGGGGCAACTCGACCTGGCCAATTGACAAAAAAGGGAACTCTGATTCCTCCCTCATAATATGTGCCTTTGTAGCCTTTGAGTGGTGCCATGTCGGTGGCGGGTCCGTATCCTCCGTTGTCAGAATAGAACAGGATGACTGTCTTGTCGCGAATCTTCAGTCGTTCGAGAGTTTCGATGATTTTCCCTACTCCATCGTCGACGGCTTGGATCATCGTTGCCATTTTTACATTGTTGTGAAGTTGTCCCGGTTCTTTGCCTTCGTATTTTTGGACGAGTTCTTTTTTTGGCTGAATGGGTGTGTGAACGGCAAAGTGTGTTAGGTAGACCATCCAAGGTGCTGCTTGGTTGGCTTCAATGAATTGGCAGGCTTCGTTGGTAAGGCGATCGGTCAGATATTCGTCCTTGGGAGCTCCTTTTAGGCTCGGGATATTATTGTGAGGCGGGTAGTAGCCCCGCGGAGGGCTGCCGCTATGCGTGCCACCAACGTTGACGTTAAATCCGTAGGGGATCGGGTCGTCGCTGAGATGCCATTTGCCAATGGATGCTGTTTGATAGCCCGCCTTTTGAAGTTGTTGAGCCCACGTTTGAATCGCGGGATCAAGGGTGTCGACTCCAGGCACATGCTCAAGCCGTCGATGCGTCGATTTGCCCCGCGGTCGCGTCCCGACGTTGTAAATGCTGTGTCTCGGAGTGTACTGGCCGGATAAGAGGCAGGCGCGGGCCGGGGCACAATTGGCCGCACAAGAATAGGCGTTGGAGAACACCATCCCCGATTTTGCGAGCTTGTCGAGATGGGGCGTCTCGTAGAAATCAGAGCCCATATAACTGGTGTCACGCCACCCAAAGTCGTCCAGGAAAATCATTAAAATGTTGGGCTTGTCCTGATCGATCTTGGGAGAATCTCCCAAGGTCAGTTGCGGGCAGCTCAAAATGGAAAGATAGAATATCGAACCGGCAATGACACGGAGTGCAATGGATGACACGAGAGACCTCTGGGTTTACATCGAAGCAGCGCAAGATTTAGTTTGGCGAATCCAAACGACACGACTCAAATTTTAGTGCAGTTTTCCATGAACTACCAGAACTTATCGGTAAGATATTTGTGAGTGAATTTTTCACAATTCAACCGTTGCAGATCGCCGCCGTAAAATTATCCAGCTCTGCTGAGGTAAATAACTCACGGATTCGCTTCAATTGTAATTCTGAATAAGGAGTCATCGGATGTTTGCCCCATATCGGCGCTGGCCAAGCGGGATCGCTCTGATAGCGCACAATATGATGAACGTGAAGCTGCGGGGTCATGTTGCCGAGCGAAGCGACATTTAGTTTGTCGCCGTTAAACAGTTTCATGATAGCCAAGCCAAATATTCTTGACTCTTCCCACAGTCTCTCGTGTTCTATTTTGGATAGCTCGATTGTGTCGGATGTGTCCGGAATTTCGGGAATCAGAACAAACCATGGATAGTTAGAATCATTGATGAGTAAGACGCGACTCAATTGGAAATTCCCGATTAGCACTCCGTCGCGCTCAAGGTCAGGGTGTAATACGAAATTGCTCATGTGTAATAGAATCTAGACAGGGGGCACGGACGGAGGATTATTTTAGCGCCGGGTCGATCGTAGATAATTTGAAATTTTTCCGGACGTTCTCGCTCGAACTGGAAAACTCGAAAAATAGTTCGCTATTGACATTGTAGTTTTCGGGGATGAGTTCTTTCGACTCGTTGAATGTTGAGAATTTTGCGATGGACTCGGGTAACAGCGCAAGCGGCCAAGGCGCGGCGAGAGGTTGATGGTTGTCGCTTGAATTCGATTTGTATTTGGTGATGAGAATGTTGTATTTTGTTCCGATAATATCGGGGCTGTTGTCGGAATAAGCGAGCTCGAAATACCCCTTTGAATCGGTGTCCGCATAGGCAAGTTTCAAGATTTGATTTTCGTCGTTTCTTAGATTGACAGGAATGAAAACGATGGCGGCACCCTCAACTGGAATTCCGTCGAGCGTGACGGTGCCATTGACTTTTGCCGTGCTTAATCCGGTGGAGGCTGAGTTGTCGCAGCCGGTGGCCGCCACGAGGAAAACAGTAAAGAGCCAAACCAAGATAATTTTTCCGTTCTTTAAATGCCTCAACATGATCGTCCTCCTGAAGCTTTTAGGCGAGTGTCCGATTCGGAAAGAGGAGGCAAGGGAGATTCGAGAACTCCCTTCGCTTTGGGCCAAATTAAGATCGCTTCCACGACCATCCATATTTGCAAGCCCAGCGTGATCGTGCCGATAATCGCGACGAGATATTTGTCACTACTCCACCACCAACCGCTCTGTAAATTAAAGAGCTGCCAGATCAACGCCCAGGCCGGAAGAACGATCATAAAGATCATTGGAATGAGGACGAATCCAATTGGTTTATTTCGCCGCCAGAGATAAAACGTCGTCACCATAAAAGCGAGGCCTGCAAGTAATTGGTTGGTTGCGCCAAATAGGGGCCACAGTAACAGGCCTCCTGAGCCCATTCCAGTGGGGCCTTTCAGCATCGCAATCAACCCTCCGAGGGTAACGGCGACTAAAGTCGCAATGTAAATATTTTTCAAGGGTGCAATTTTGAGTGTACCACCGAGCTCTTGGATCACGTATCGCTGGAGCCTCGTGGCGGAGTCGAGCGTTGTCGCCGCAAAGCAGGCGACTAAGACGGCGATGATTCCGATTCCAAGTTTTAAGGGAATCCCAAGAACATTCAGGAAGTTCGCACCACCCTCAACGAATGCACCAATCTTACTGGTGAGCGTAAAAGACGACCATGATTTGTCTTCGCCGAGTTGGTATGTCATTCTCCACGCTTCGCGATCAACCAGTGGTCTGCCCGTTTCCTCATTGAGTACGGGTTGGTAACTAATTTGTCGAGTGCCATCCAAAAGCTGCGTGTTTTCTTTGGAGAACTTTCCCATTCCGACCCCGGCACAGCAGGCGAAAATGACGACAACGGCCAAGGCTCCTTCTAAAAGCATGGCCCCGTATCCGATGGAGAGGGCGTCTTTTTCGTTGGCGAGTTGTTTGCTGCTGGTGCCACTACTGACCAGGCAATGAAAACCACTAATGGCGCCGCAGGCGATGGTAATAAAGAGAAACGGCCAGATAGGAGGCGTGTTTTTGGGAAGTTCCTGGGTGATTGCCGGCGTTGACGCCATCAAGTCAGCCTTTCCAGTGAGACTCGCAATGATCAGTCCAACGACGAGAAGGAAAAGCGCCACGAATAATTGGTGACTGTTAATGTAGTCTCTCGGTTGGAGTAGCCACGAGACTGGAAGCACGGAAGCGATCGCACAATAGATTAGAAGAATGATCGTCCAAGCCACGACTGGGTTACTGACTGGAAGTGTAATTGGGAAGTGGTAGGCTCCGACGTATATCGCTAGGTAAATGAGCACAAGCGAAATTGCGGACATCGGTATTAATTGTTCGGAACCTTTTCTCATCATGATGCCAAAAACGATTGCGATTGGTAATGAGACCCAGACTGCCAAGACAGATTCCGGGTAAGTTTTGAAAATGACGGCGATGACCAAGCCAAAAATAGCGAGAACGACCGTCAATGCAAAAAAGAGGGCGAATAGAAAAAGTAGTTTGGTCCGTGGAGAAATGAGTCGGCCCGCAATTTCACCAACGGTCTGACCGCGATTGCGAAGGCTGACGACCAAAGCGCCAAAGTCATGCACCGCGCCGATGAAAATACTGCCGAAAACCACCCAGACTAGCGCTGGAAGCCACCCCCAGAAAACCGCAATGGCGGGGCCAACGATCGGACCGGTACCAGCGATGCTGGTGAAGTGGTGGCCAAAAACAATCGAACGTTTCGATGGAACAAAGTCGATTCCGTCTTCCAAGTCGCAACTTGGAACAGAAGCGTCTGGATCTAGGTTAAATATTCTATTGGCAATCCACCGCCCATAAGTGTTGTACGCGATAATAAAACCAGCAAACGAACCGATGGCGATGAGGAAAGTAAGCATGCTGGTCCTGCGGTGGGGGTAATGGAATCATGATTTTACCATAATAGTGAGGATCGCCAACGGAGGATCGCCAACCGAGGAAAGCAACGAGGCATCTGTTAGGCAGTAAGAATTGAGGGTTGCGCTTTCTCATTCTCCGCTGAATCCGGATGCGAAGCGGTGGAATAGGCAGTGTGGCTTGCACCTAGGCCTTCGTGTCAAACTTTGATTAAGCTACTCCCATCGGAGGCGATTTAGCCTTATAATTTCGCTTTCAAATAAACCCTTTTAAGCAAACACAAAAGGCCAGGACTGTCGAAGGTTTAATGACTCACGGCACTTCGGCAGTTTTTTCGGAGGAAATGCATTGGCTGAAAAAGTCGTTATCATTGGGAGTGGTCCTGCTGGTTGGTCGGCGGCAATATATGCTGCAAGAGCGAGTCTTTCACCGCTGGTTTTTGAGGGCACCTATAGGCCTGAGATGATTCCCCTTGGGCAATTAGCCTACACAACGGAAGTCGAGAATTACCCAGGATTTCCCTTCGGTAACATTCGCGGATTTGTCGAGAGTGCGGTTTCCAAAGACCGGCATTGGAATCTTCCGCCAATTCCCGAGCATTCCAAGGATCCAAAAAACCGCAATTCTCTCGACGACATCGCTCCGCACTATGCCGTGCAAGGAATTGAATTGATGGAGTTGATGAAACAGCAGGCGCTTAATTTTGACACGCGTGTTGTCGAAGACGACATTGTTGATATCGATCTTTCTTCGAGGCCTTACAAGGTAATTCCTGCCAAGGGCGATCCAGTTGAAGCGCATACGATCATTGTTGCGACCGGGGCGCGAGCTAATTATCTCGGTTTAGAATCCGAGGAAGAGTACAAGAATAAGGGCGTCAGTGCCTGTGCTGTCTGCGACGGTGCGCTTCCCACGTTTCATGCGAAACCGCTGGCCGTGGTTGGAGCGGGCGACTCAGCCGTCGAAGAGGCAACCTATCTGGCCAATCTGAAATCTGCGGTGAAGGTCTACATGATCGTTCGGCGAGATCAGATGCGGGCTTCCAAAATCATGCAAGAGAGGGCGCTGAAGCATCCGAAGATCGAAGTGATTTGGAATTCCGTAGTGGACGAAGTTCTGGGAGATGGAAATCTGGTTACGGGACTTAGGTTAAAAAGTACGCAAGATGGCTCTACTCGTGAATTGACGGTGGGGGGGATGTTTGTTGCCATTGGCCATACGCCCAACACCAGTTTTCTCGGAGGAAAGCTGGAGGTGAACGAGAAGGGATATATTCAATGGTCCAAGCCATTTCGCACCAATACGAGTGTTGATGGAGTCTTTGCAGCGGGGGATGTTGCGGACGACTATTATAGACAGGCGATCACGTCCGCCGGGACCGGCTGCATGGCCGCATTGGATGTTGAACGCTGGTTAGCGGAGAGCGGCATAGAATGATCTTTCACGAGTGGCTGGCGAGGTAGTTAGGGCTCAAGCCCCTCCCGAGCGATACTCGTTTTTGTAGTTTGCGTTTTTGTAGTTTGCGTTTTTGTAGTTTGCGTTTTTGTA
>JAPKBL010000122.1 GCA_028823415.1 Mariniblastus sp. | reverse complement strand
TGGTCCTCATTAACTTGGTCCTCATTAACTGTTGGCTCGAAACTACTAAAAGCCATTCCAAAAGAATCGGCGACCTCCAGTTCCCATTGGTGCTTTCCATCGATGAGGGTAACTGAAATTTCTCCCCCTTTAGTCATTGGCCTGAGTGCATTTTCTACGAGTGCTGCCACGATCGAATGAAGTTGGTTGGGGTCAACGAATGCATTAAATATGTCGAAATCAGTTTCCAGCAAGACATTTTTTTTCGCCATTTGAGGGCGGTATTGTTCAAGTACATCGTGAATTAATTGCCCAACGTGTTGAGCGTGGTGGATGGCACCCTCAGGCAATACTCGGCTGCGATTCAATTGCATGGACGTTCAATCAGTTGATGATTATTTTTGCAAATAGGCGTTCGTAGAAACGCGATCCGTCGGAAACATCAGAGCGGACTTTTAGCTGAAATGCAGAGAAAGAGTCAAGGCATGTTTTGCTAGTTGCAACTAGCTGCTACGACGGGAATCCGCAGAATGATACGTATTATTTAACGCAAATCGGGCGGTGAGTTGATCGCAACGAACTGGGCGATCTCAGGTGCTGAGGGAGCCTCCGCCAAACTATCTTAAACGACTGTTGAGTCAATCGTTTCCATGATCCAGCGATTCATGTCCGATAGCGTTTTTTGGTTTGTGCAGACTTCTGTCGGATACTGTCGCAGCGTGACTGAAAAACCGGCGATGTGCAGCAAACGAAGTTGCTGGCACAATTGACTTTGTTCAAAAACTTTATTGTTTCGGCCGTGTGCCCAAAATACCGGTAATTGCCGGCTTTCAGCCCAACATCCAAGCGGTTTCTCACGTTCGGGCAGCGGCCCGTTAATGGAAATTACACCGGCAAAAATCTCTGGCCTCTCAAAAGCGATTCGGAATGCCATCGTTCCACCGGTGCCTGCACCACCGATGAAAATTCGATTCGATGCGATATTGTAGCGCATCGATGCGGCGTCGATTGCGGCCAAGATTGAATCGTGAGCCAAATCAATGGTGTCGACTTCTTGTTCCCAGAAGTAGCCAGCTTCAAAGTTTCCAATCGGTGATTGCGGAGCAATGCCGACAAAATTACGGACGCTGGCATGAGGCATGATGCGTTGGATTTCGGCTGACTGAGATCCGTCAGAATGAAGCCAAACCACCAGCGGGTATGCGTAATTTTTTTCGTAATGTAAAGGCACAAACAAAGAATACTGATCGGAACGATTGGTGATTTTATCGAACTGATCGAGAGCGTTGGGCGCTAGTTTTTTGGTCGAGAGTTCGTCCGCACTGACCGAGGCCAGAGGGCTGAGTTTGATTCTATTCATGCGTCTGTCGGATTTCCTTGACTGACGAGTGTTGGTGCATTCCAAGGTTTCAGTTTTTAAATAACTTAGAAATGAAAGTCAACTGCATACGTACCGAAAGACGTCTTGAAAAGAACCAAAGCGCTCGCCCCTTTGATTTCAAGATCGCTCTGCATCCAAGCTAGCAGACCAAGTGATAGGTTTACTAAAAAAGCCAGCCACGAACTTTACCGGTCGTGACTGACGATAGCTGGTTTTTTTAGAGCCTAGTTTTAAGTTCGATAAGAGCTCGCGTTACAGAAGTTCTTTGACTTCATCGCGTTCCTCTTTGAGTTCTGCCATCGAGGCATCCATTTTTTCGCGGCTGAATTCGTCAATTTCCAAACCTTGTACGATTTTGTATACCCCATCGCTGCAGGTACAGGGAAAAGAATAAATCAGGCCTTCGTCAATTCCATAGCTGCCGTCACTAGGGATGGCCATGCTTACCCAGTCCCCCTCGTTGGTTCCTGATTCCCAAGTTCGAATATGATCGATTGCTGCATTGGCGGCCGACGCAGCGCTTGAAGCTCCGCGGGCTTCGATGATCGCAGCGCCTCGTTTTTGGACGGTGGGAATGAACGTACCCCGGTACCAGTCTTGCTCAATTTGCTGAGCAGCTGATTCGCCGGAAATGGTGGCGTGACTGATATCGGGATATTGTGTGGACGAGTGGTTTCCCCAGATTGTCAGTTTTTTTACATCCGTTGAATGACGACCAGTTTTGGTCGCCAATTGGCTGAGGGCGCGGTTGTGATCCAGACGCGTCATCGCGGTGATGTTTCCGTGCTTGATCGAAGGGGCGTTCGCCATAGTTATTAGTGCGTTCGTATTAGCGGGGTTTCCCACAACCAGGACTTTGATGTCCTTCTTCGCATGATCGTTAATCGCTTTTCCTTGGACGGAGAAGATTTTGGAATTCGCGGTCAGTAGATCTTTTCTTTCCATTCCCTTGCGTCGAGGCATTGCGCCGACGAGTAAAGCAAAATCTGCGTCGGCAAAGCCTACATTCGGATCGTCGGTTGCGACGATTCCATGAAGTAGTGGAAATGCACAGTCATCGAGTTCCATGACGACGCCATTGAGCGCGTTCATTGCAGGTGTAATTTCTAGTAACTGCAGAATGACCGGCTGGTCAGGGCCTAGCATTTCACCGGCAGCAATACGAAACAGCAAACCGTAACTGATCTGGCCTGCGGCGCCTGTGACCGTAACTCGAACCGGACTTTTCATTAAATTTTCCTTGATTAAAGTGGCGAATGGATTGAGATAAAATTGGTGGGCGAATGGCAGTGATTTGATATTTACCAAATCTCTTGCGAGGCGAGATTTCTCTAATTTTTAAAATCCGTTAGTCTCGCAGGCCCCCTCATTTCTGGATGGTCCAATGTGTTGGTAGTCGGCAGATCTGCACGGCCGACGATAAGAGCTGAATTCTGATTGTTGGCAACGTCTCTTTCAAGGGGAGAGTCGCCGTTTGCCGCCTTGGAACGTCGAAATTCGCGGGATTAAATCCAATCGAAGTGGCGATCAGCCATCGAAACTGGAGATGTCAATCTTTTCAGGAAGGTTTTCGAGGATGTTCTCAAGTGGTGGTTTTTGCTTTCGATCAATAAAGCGAAAGTAACAAATAAGGAAAATGATCATTGCCGCCGTGCCGAGGACGAAAAACAATAGTCCCCGGTCGAGCACGTCCAGTCCCGATTCGACCAAAATAGGCTGCTTCGCAATGATCAAGGGGCTCAACTGTCCGGTGGATTCCACTAAGTCGGTTCTGGCGGATTGATATTTCCAGAACCGAAAGAAGTAACCGTCGATCACACATTGTTTTCTTTCAACTTCTTGAGCCGACATGCCTTGGGGAAGTTCGGTGCAACAAACGGTGATGGGAAACCTTTGATAATTGAGTTCGCTTCCATCTTTCCCGCGAATGATAATTTTCGCGCCGCCTAAATCTGGAAAGATCATGAGTTGGTAGTATTGTGATATTTCCAATCGGTCCTGGATGTCTTGATGGGGAATGCTGACCACTGAACAGGATCGAATGACGCCCTGAAGATGAACCGCTTCTCCAAAGTGTTCAGGTGACAAAGTAAAAATGTCACTGAAACTAAGCACCGTCGAAGGATCCTTAAATAGTTTTGCCGGGGTATCGTCGTGGCGATTGATAGCGGCAAGCATTTGAAAAAACGCTTCGGCGTCGCGACCATTAAGTGAGCGGGCATTGTTTTCCCGAATCTGGTCGACTAATCCTAAGTCGAATCCGAGTTTGGAGAGTTCGACTTGATTGGCTGAGATCTTATGGATTGCCTCTTCGGGATACCATTGGATCCGATCGGTAATAAACATCAATTGTGTTCCCGCGGGATCAAGAACGCGGGAATACAGGAATCCGGAGACACGGATGGGCTGATTGATTTCTATATTGACGGGGATCGCTTTGGGGATAGTTCGAGACAGGACGATCAGTTTTTGCGGAGGCGTTGTGCTGTCTCCGGTTAAGTGGGGGACTGATTCACAATGGCAAACATAGACGCCTTTAATTTCGTCGTCGGATGACCCTTGCTTAAAAGAGTATTTTTCGATTTTGGTTAATCTCGCTGGACGACTAAATGTCCAGAAACGAAAATCTTCGGTTTGAGATGTCATTTCTCGCCACGTTGTATTTTGGGAGAATTGACTGTATTGAGCGCGACTCTTAGGGGATGTACGTTTGATGCGATATAAGAGCCGTTTGAGGATTGGCGATTCAAGGTTGGCAGGTTGATCGTCGTCGACTTGATAAGACTCGCTGAGCGAATACCCAGATAGCTCGAGCGGAGTTTCGTCGTGGTCTTGTGTTGCGTTGGCGGTCAGCGGCAAGGCCAGTAATAAGCCTAGGGCAGCCAATGGATATTGCCAGGTGAACGTTGTTTTCAATCTCATACAATGGGCTTTAATCATCGGGATTCGTTTCGTAAAGTGCCATGATTTTTTCCCGATCTGTTTGAACCTCAGGGCTCTCGACCAAGGATCCCAGCGAGTCATGGATTCGTTTCTTCGTTGATTTTGCCGGCGACTGCTGTCTGGTTCGCGAAGTCTGAAATGCGAACCAGGCGACCAACGTCGCTCCTAGTGGAATAATCACAAAGGCTGTCGTTAACGTCAATCGCGACGGCTGCCACTTGTCCAGCAGCGGCATCGGAGCTGATTCGAGGACCTGTAAGTTGGGGGCAATGATAATGGGACATTCTTGGACCGAAGAATCGGCAGCAATATAGTTTCGGATTTTAAAGAAATATCCTTGAACTTGAACGAGTAGATTCACATCGGTGAACTCATCGCTCAGCGTTGGGAAACTGTCTGGTATTTTTTGACTATAAATGCAATAGGGTCCGAGTTTGGATTCGCGTGGGCGAACCCAAAGGATGTAATAATGGTTGATCCCCAGTGCAGTCTCAGTAGGGAGTCTTTTTTTGCGAGCGGAGCGCACCCAGCCCTCAATGGCGATTGGCTGACCGCGGTAAACACTGGGTTGTCCCATCAGTTCAATCCGCTTGACTGGCAACGCTCCGGCCAATTCGGCAACGGGAGAAGCTGATGAGGTGACTTTCTCCCACATGCGAATCCAGCTTCCTGAGTCGCCGGTCCAGCCGAGCGAGGTGTGGTCTTGTACTTGTTGAAGCAGCAGACCGTCGATCACGGTTTGCAATCGAATGACGGCATTTTGTTGGGATAGAGTTGTGTCCCTCCCGGAAGAGGATTCGGACAATGCTGGAAATATCTTGTCCGTCCAGATATCCTGCGATTCATTAAGCTGATTTAAGAGTTCAATTTTTTCAGGAGTCCCATCGGTCGCAACGGCGAGTTTATCAAACAATGTTTGCTCATAGGAATCGCGTTCTCGTTTAATGGTTTGTACCACCCGTTTTGCTTCGGCCTGTTGGTCTTCCGGTGTAGTAATTCCGTTTCGAATCCGGGTGACTAGGCGAAGAAAGCAACTTTGTGGATCAGGTGGTAGTTTGCGAAATAAATTTTCCCAAAACTGAACTGCAGCAACCGGGTAGTCCCCCTGATAGGTTCCAACGAGAACAGGAGGGGCTCGATCGGTTGAAGGGGCGACTGAGAATGCCGAATTCGATTTTTCTGAACTGAGAATTTCAGTTTTGTTATCTGGAGTAGGGTCAGCGTTTCGCTCTCCGGTGTTTTGTTCGAATTCGATTTTGGCTGCGGTCTGGTCCGCTTGGTGGCCCAAATCCATCGTTTTGACTGAGGTGGGCGGTTGATCGAATCCCATCCACTCCCAACGCTCCGGTTTTCCCGCTTCATTCATTGCGATGATGATCAGGATTAACATTGAGAAAAGCATCAAAAGTTTCAATCGAATTGCTTTTGCCGTTTTATCAACGGGGGGCACAACGGATTCGGGGCGAGCAACTTGGCTGTCATCGCCGGAGGATTTTTCGAATCTCATCGATTTGCCTTGTTGAGTGATAGTTTTACAATATCTGAGGTGCTGCCGTGAAAGCCGCAGTTTGGTGATACTTGCAAGGTGAATTATTGCAAAAATCCAAGGTCAGAGAAGGTGGACATGGGATAGATGTTGTTTTTGGTAAACGAATTGGCATGGATTGAGAACGATAAACCCGTAGCGACCCAAATCTTTGGATCAGCATTCTAGAAAAAATTCAAATCCGACTGCTGAATTGTTTGATTTTACCTCTGAATAGTCGACGATTAAGGGTGGACATGCTTTGGTGACGCGGTTGCGAGTGTTTCCGGTTGTGCGTTTCCGGTTGTGAGGAGACGCATTTATTGTTGTTTGCCGAATGGCAGCTTCGTATGATTGCTTCGGGACGTTAAGTAGTGGAAACTAGTGTTCCGCTTCGGGCATTGGGGATTTGTCGGGTGTTCCGATTTGTGATCGGTTAAATGATAGCCAACTCAATTTAAGGATTTCGGGCTGTGAAGAGCATTGCGTTAACTGTGAAGAGCATTGCTGTGAAGAGCATTGCGTTAATTGTCGTAATTGTGATGGGATTCTTTAGTTCGATGGTGCGTGCGGACGAGCCCGCCCAAGCATTTCTTGATGCTCTTCGTGATAATAATTATTATGACGTCGCGATCGATTATCTTGAGGGGCTGAAAAACAGCAATTCGATCTCAAAGGAATTTAAAGCCGGGCTGCCATTTGAAATGGCTCAGACATTGATTGGAAGCACGGCTCGTATGCGGGACCTTGCATCCGTCGAATCGCGGCTTGACAAGGCACAACAGTTGTTAACCAGCTATGCCGCCAACAATCAATCCCTCGAAGTTTCTGGGAAAACGCTTCATTATCAAGGTAATCTTCTCTACCGCCGGTCTAATATTTACTTGAAACAATCGGAATCGGATCGCCTAACGGTTGCCGAACGCGAGGCGTTGTTTGGAAAAGCGAGGGAGAATCTGAAGGGAGCGCTGGCTAGTTACAAAAAAGCCAAAGGACAAGTTCGGCGATTGATCGACCCCCAGAGTGAGGAGGCCATTCAGATCGACCCTGAGGATCCTTCGACGCTTCGTCGCCGAGATCAGTTTCAGGCGACCTACACGCAAGTACGTGTAAGCATTCCAAAGGTGACCGAACAACTCGCCGACACCTATCTCGAAAGTGATGCGGAGCAGAAGAGACTCTTAATCGAAGCTCGGGACGAGTATGAAAAAGTTTGGGAAGCGTACCCTAAGTTTATCGCCGGTCTGAAATCCTGCGTATACGCCGCGAGATGCAGTCACAAGCTGGGTGAGCATAAGAAAGCCTTGGACTTGTTGAGTGAAGTATTTATTCTCGGCGACAACAGTATCCTTAAGCCAATCAAGTTGGAGTCGTTTTTATTGGCGGCAGATTGCTGGGCGGCGTCGAAGAAATATCCTTACAAACAAGTCATCGAGATTCTTGAGCCGGCGGTCAATTCTTTAAACAAGGTCGAAGTTCGCCAGCCTCAATGGTTGAGGGTGCAGTTGGAATACTCGATTGCGAAGCATAAAAAAGCTGAAGAAGTCAAAGCGGCCGGAGGGCCTCGAGCGACCAGTGATTCGAATCGGATTGATCGAGCGGCGGCAAAAGTTCTTCGCAACGTAGCCCGTGTTTCCAGTCCCTATCGCGACCGTGCGAAACAGTTGCTCTCGGAGTGGAATGTTAATTTTTCCGAAGTAGCCGAGGGAGATTCGGAGCCGCCAGGTTCCTTCGATGACGCTCGTCAAAAGGGAAAAGACTATGTGACGGATCTTGAGTCTGCGGTGGGTGAAGCGAGTTTAATTAAAAAGCAAGCTGCGGGCGCCAAGGGCGTTGAAAAGGTCGAACTTGACGCGAAGTCTAAGGAGGCAGTCGAGTTGGCGTTGCAGCAAAGGGACGAGGCGCTCAAAATGTTTGACCTGGCGTTACAGCTGGCTGAAAAAACAACGTTGCGAGCTGATATCAATAATGTGCGATATCTTCAGTGCTATTGTTACTTCGCAACCGAGCGTTACATCGAATCATCATTAATTGGTGAGTTTTTGCTCAAGAAGTATCCGAATGTTGATGGCACGCGATCGGCCATGACTTTGTTGATTCAGAGCTATTCGATTTTGCTGGACCGCGCCCTGGAAAACGATAAAGAATTTGAACGATCGCGTTTAAATGCGGCTTGCGATGCCGTCTTGCGACGTTGGCCTGGCACGACTGAGGCGGGTGTCGCCGCCAGTACGATGACGCGTTTGGCTCTCAACGATAAAGATTTTGACAGTGCGCGGGAATATTTCAATCAAATTCCCAAAGACGCTTCGTACCGACCGATTATGAGCGTCAAACTAGGACAGCGACTCTGGTTTGACTACAAGGCAAAAGCCAGAGCGGCGGGAGCAGATCCGAAGCAGCTTAAGCCTCTTGTGGATGAGGCGACGCAATTGATGGCAGCTGGGGTTAATCAAACAAGGTTTGAAGATCTCAATTATGAAGTCGCTCTCGGCGCGTTATTATTGGTGGACGCGAGGCTTAAGTCAGGCGAAGTTGACAAAGCAATTGATCGGTTGGAATCGAAGGAAATCGCACCGTTGGATCTGCTGAAGCAAAAGCACCCGGTAATTACCGGAACTGCGACGGGTGAAATTTATCGCCGCGAGGTCTATAAAACTGCGATCAAGGCATATCTTGCTGCCATGAAGGGGGCGGAAGACCAGCAACAGTGGATTGATAAGTCCCGTGGTGTGATCGATGAGATGAAGGCGGATGTTCAGAAAAGTAACGATCCGAAAGACGCAGCGCGAGTCGCTTCGATTTATCAGCTAATTGCAATGCAGCTCAAAGAGCAGTTTCAATTGCTGGAAGCGCCTGAGAAGAAGCAGAAATTTGCGAATTCACTGTCGGGGTTTTTGAGTGGTATTCAGTCGGAATCGAATGACGCAAAGACCATTTTATGGGCAGGTTCGACATTACTTTCGGTTGCCGATTCGCTGGCAAAATCAGGGTTAGATGAGCCTTCCAGAGAAATGGCGAAGGAAGCTCTAGTCGCGCTCACGCGAGCTCAGGAAATGGGTTTTGCCGGTGACCCCAAGGAATCAGCGATGGTTGCTGAACTGAAGCGTCAGCGGGCGCTGGCTTCTCGGCGAAGCGGTAACTACGAAGCAGCCATGAGCGAGTTTTTA
The DNA here is from genome assembly GCA_028823415.1 of Mariniblastus sp. GTDB lineage: Bacteria > Planctomycetota > Planctomycetia > Pirellulales > Pirellulaceae > Mariniblastus. Next base: position 4,588 of record JAPKBL010000122.1, on the reverse strand, counting down.
GAGATACTTAAAGAGTCCCCCAATTCCCTAAGTGTTCAAATTGATTCAGCGGAGACGTTGCAAATGTGGGCCAAGGCGGGGAAGAATCAGAAGCGATACATCGAGGCGGTTAAGGGGAGAGACCCCTATAAAAACCCAAAAACCAAACGCACGCAAAAGCGTGTTTGGGGTTGGGAGCGAATTGCCTTGGCAACCCGTAGTAATGAAAAATTTCGTAACACCTTTTACAACGCTCTTTATCATGTTGTCGAATGCCGGTTTGAGTATGGCGTTTTGGCGGATAATCCATCTGCCATTAAAGCTGCCGGTAGCGAGATTGCGAAGGAGCGAAAACGCGATGCCACGTTCAGTGGTAACGAGATGTGGAAGCAGAAGTTTTCTGAGCTGGAAGCCAGAGTGCAGCAGAAGATCAACTAGTGTTTTAAAGTGTGGACCTGCGGCTTCCGTGGGTTAAAAGAACGACAGGAAAATTGAGGTCAGAGTTTTTCAATGAAGCAAATTAAAAAGACGATCGTTGTTCGAATTAAGACGGTCCTTATTGTCTCCCTCTTTGTGGGAGCCGCGAACCTAGTGAATAGTCCGCAAGTATTCGCTCAGGATGGCGTGTATCAATTCAAGGCATCTGGCGGTAGTTCGAAAACCAGTGGAAAGATTACTGAGATTTCTCCCGACGGGGTGACGATCGCGGGCAAACTTGTGCCGGCGAGCAAAATCGATCGTGTTTCTTTTTCACGGGAGCCTAGCGAGATTAATCGCGCCAGAGATCAAATGGAGACGGGAAGGTTTTCAGACGCAATGGAGTCGCTGAGTAAAGTGGATGTGACTAAATTGACGCCGCAAACAAAGCCAGAGGTTGACTTCATACGGGCCTTTTCAATGGCTCAAAACTCACTTCGCGGTGGCGGCACAACGCCCCAAGAGGCGGGTGCAGTCGTCGCTGCGTTTATCAGTAATAACCCGACTAGTTGGCATTTGTTTTCAGCGGTTGAGCAGTTGGGGAAATTGTATTTCGCGATTGATCGTGCTGATTTAGCCAAGGAGCAGTTTGAAAAACTAAGCAAATGCTCGTGGCCGAAGTACCAACTCAACGGGGCGCTCCAATTAGGGATGCTGTCGATGGACCAAGCCCCCGCTGCTACCGCGGCGTTTGATTCGATTCTCAGTAATGATTCAAACGATGATGTGACGCAGCTTTATAAGCTACTTGCCAAATGTGAAAAGGCTCGTCTTTCGGGAGTCAGCGGCGACGCCGCCGCAAGTATTTCGGTGCTCAATAAAATGATCGCGACGGAGAACTCGGACAACAGGTTATTGTTTGCCCATCTTTACAATGCTCTGGGCGCTGTTTACGAAAAAAATTCCAATTGGAAAGAGGCGAGGACAGCCTATCTTCACACGGATCTCTTGTTCGCCACGGAAGCGGAACTTCATGCAGAGGCCTTGTTCCACTTGTCGAAGATATGGGCGCAGTTGGATGAAACCGATCGTGCAGCGATTGCGCGAGATACACTCAAGTCTAGGTATCGTAATTCTTATTGGGCGGGAAAATTATAAAGCCCCAATTGACGGGGGCTTGGCTCACTTTGTGTGATATACTTAGCATTAAACATCAAAACATTCACCGACATGATTTTTGGAGACAGGACGCTATGCAGTTTATTAAGGGGTCGAAAGCCAGTCGCGGTGTCTTCGCTTGGGCACCTCAGATACTACTTTTTTCGATCGCATTTTCGATATTTGCGTTCCAACCGATATTTTCCGATTCGTCGTCACCGTTGGTAGCTCAAGAAGCGGCCCAACCAGCGGCGCCAGCGGCGGCGCCAGCGGCGGACAAGCCCGCTCCAGGGGAAGAATCGCTCCTGAGGTGGCTAACCGAATCGTTGGGTTGGAGCTACATCCTCGTTTTTCTATCCCTCTCGTTCATTTTGGTAGCCCTGTTCATTATGAACTTGTTATCGGCGAGACGAGAGTATGTATGTCCTCAGCATTTGATTGACGGATTTGAGGCGCATTTGGAAGAGAAACAGTATCAAGAAGCCTATGAGTTAGCCAAAACTGATGAGTCTTTTCTTGGAAATGTGCTCTCGGCTGGACTGGCGAAACTGTCAAGCAGTTATTCGGCATCGGTGGCAGCGATGCAGGAAGTCGGCGCTGATGAGAACATGAAACTGGATCATCGTTTGAGCTACTTGGCCTTGATCGGAACGATTAGTCCGATGATTGGTCTTTTTGGAACGGTTCATGGAATGATTAACTCGTTTTACGTGATTGCCAATGGCGGCGGTACACCGGACCCAAATAAGCTTGCCGAAGGTATTTCAACTGCGTTATTGACTACATTGATTGGATTGGCGATCGCGATTCCTGCGATTGCAGCTTACAACATTTTACGAAACAGAGTGCAGCGGCTTGTTCTTGAGGTTGGTATTACAAGTGAGAATTTGATGGGGCGATTTGAAAAAGTCGGAAAGAAAAAAGACTAACTTGATTCCTTTCTGTTTTTTTCGGTGGTGCTATGAGATTATTTAAGAAAAAAAGTACTGAGATTCTCGAAGGCGATTTGACGCCTATGATCGACATGACTTTTCAGTTGATCGCTTTCTTTATGCTCCTGATTAACTTTTCGGAAGTAGATCGAGCCGAGGAGATCTTATTACCAAGCAGTGCGCTGGCGGTTCCTCCTGTGGTTCGCCCGGATTACCAAATTATTTTGAATTTGGAACCGAGCGGCGAGGTGGTATTCGAGGGGCTGAAGAATGATATTGACCTGTTGAATCCACTGTTATCTCGCCAGGTCGATGCAGCGGCACGGGAGGGGATCCGCGATCCAGCTGACATCGCAGTGATCATTCGATCGCACAAAGACACCCCGACGGGGATCGTCCAAGAGTTGATCGCGAAATGTCAGGAATCCGAACTGCAGAGCTTTAGCCTGCGGGTCAAAGATAGAATTAACCCATAGAGCACGTCCATGCAGATGTCAATTTCGGATCCTGAAGAAATTAAAATCAACATGACCGCGATGATTGATATCGTGTTTCAGTTGCTTGTTTTTTTCATCATGACATTCAAAGTGGTTGCGATGGAAGGCGACTTCAACATCAAAATGCCACTCGCTTCCGAGTCTGCTGATTCGCTCGATGAAGAACTCCCCGACCTAATCACAGTTCGACTCGATGCTGGCGAAAATGGAAACATTTCTAGCATTACCGTCGATGACAGTGAAATTCTTCGCGAAGCGACTATGTTTTCTGATTTGACGAGTATTGTCGAGGAGCGTTTAGCGGCCGAGGGGGACCCCGAGCAAGCTGCCGAAACGGAAGTTGAGTTCGACATTGACTACAATTTAAAATATTCTTTCACCGTCAAAGCAATCGCAGCGGTTTCGGGTAAAGTGTTGCCTGACGGGGAGGGTATTAAAACGCTGATCAAAAAGGTTAAATTCAAAGATATCGGAAACGGGCTTTGAGTGTTTAACCTAGTTGTCGAGACTGCCTTACTTGGACTTACGATTAATTCGTTTGGGTAAGCTGTTCTTCCGCAGAATCGCGCTTTTTTATTTCGCCCCGATGTTTGTCGGGAGCAAAGCCGAAAACACCTCTAGGTGTTTGTCGGCTTTGTTTTTTGTTTGTGAAATGAAAAAACTCAAAAAGGGTAAACTTCGACGATTGATCAAGGGAGAGAATCCTGATGCCAACGCCGCGGTTCGTCATGCGGAGGCCTTTACGGTTTACCTGAGAACGGAGTGTCACTTAGCGGAAAATACGGTGGCGGCGTATTCGCGTGACATGCGCCGATTTATTGGATGGCTCGAAGGACGTCAGGTCGCCGATCTGACGATCACTGAGCTATCTGATTTCGTGGGTTTCTTAAAATCCCAACAGCTGGCCCCTGCTTCGATTGCGAGACATATTGTCGCGGTCAAAATGTTCTTTCGTTATCTCCAACTGGAAGGGTTGTTGGTTGATAACAAAGTGGAGTTGTTGGGTAGTCAAAAATTGTGGCACCGGGTTCCTTCGGTTTTGTCGCCAAGAGAAGTTGAGCGGTTTCTTAATGGCCCTAGGCGGATCGAGATATATTATTTCCGCGATCGCGCGCTTTTGGAAATGTTATATGCAACGGGGTGTCGAGCGTCGGAAGTCTCCAATTTGCGAATCCGTGATTTGCATTTGAGTGAACGATTTTGCAAATGTGAAGGCAAAGGCAACAAGCAACGAATGGTGCCGCTCGGAGATGCAGCAGTCGAAGCGGTAACAGACTATCTCGACAAGCAGCGACCACGTTTGGAGGCAATTCGATCCAATGAAGTGGACTGGTTATTTCTTTCTCGAGGAGGCCGGCGATTACGACGGGAGGCCATTTGGGAGTTGGTCAAGAAATACGCTTTGATTGCCGATGTTTCCGTTTCCATCAGTCCTCACACCTTGAGGCATAGTTTCGCGACACACCTACTCGCGGGTGGTGCAGATTTGCGGCAGGTTCAGGAAATGCTGGGGCATGCAAGTATTGCGACAACACAAATTTATACTCACGTCGACCAATCGCGGTTAAAGAAAGTACACCAGCAATACCATCCCCGTGCTTAAGG
>JAPKBL010000121.1 GCA_028823415.1 Mariniblastus sp. | reverse complement strand
AATCGTCATTTCAACTCTTTCTCTTGTAAAGTTTAGTTAACATCCTCTTCAAAATACGCTTCCCGGTGCTATGGCTTCCATCATGCTAGTTGCTGCGTAGAGGAATATAGCAAGCAGTATCCCTATTCCGATCAAGCAGGAGCCGCAGCCAAACTGAGCACTCTCCTCGCTGTAATGCGGGGCTTCAGGTTTAGGTTTTTCATTCATTGGGTCGTCCATCGGTTAAAGATCGGCGGCAAATGTAATAATCTTGATCTCTGTAAATGTAGTGAAGTATCCAAACAGGGAGCCACACGCCAAGACAGCAAACTGTCAAAAGTCTATCAGTCGGGCCAAATCAGTCGGCGAAAATTGAGGCTGAATATTTGACAACCGCTCAAAGTACGGCCAAAATGCAGGTCCGCAGTGGATCAAATTCCCTATCAGTAAAGAAATGTTCCAAATACTGTACGGCGAGCAATTCCACACAGCCGGCGCTGGTCGGCGGATCGTGCTTGACAAAGGAAAGGTGGTGATCAGCACGTTGAAAGCGGAGAAGGAGTCCATGGACGAATGAATAAACCCGTGAATAGAAATACGGAGACCGCCGATCTGCGGGACGATTTTCCCGACTCGCCGGCAAGGCGAGCCGTGGTATCGGTCGTACGTGGTTTCGGAGCAGTAGCACGACAGATGGGACCGCATTACGCGAGCTTCGGGCTCACGCCGCCGCAGTTTCAAATGTTGACGGTGCTCAATCACTTGCGCGGCGAGCAGATTACTCAGCGCCGGCTGGGCAAGGAACTGTACGTTTCGTTCCCGAACGTCACGGTCATGCTGTCGCGGCTGGAGAAGGCAGGGCTGATCGCACGGACGGTCAACAGCGCTGACCGGCGCGAGAGATTCGTGCGGGTCACACGCGCCGGCCGCACGCTGTTGAAACGGATTTGGAAGGTTCAGCCGGACCAATTGGAACGCGTCATGGCTGGCCTGACGGACGAAGAACGGCTCGAGCTGGCGCGACTCTTGAACAAGATGATCGCCGGTCGGGATATGCCTGCTGATGAGGAAAATGAAGGAAATTAAACGTACTGACTTACCCACTTTCTCCCTCTACGTTATAGGAGGCAACGCCATGTGTTCGACCATTCAATCACGACGCCGGGTCATGCAGCTGTTGCGACCGATTGTCGTCTTCGCACTGTTGGGCCCGTTGTTTGTGGCGAATTCACTCCCCGCCGACACGATTCGCGTACCGCAGGATTACAAGACGATCCAATCCGGCATTGATGCCGCTCAAGCCGGCGATACCGTTCTCGTCAGCCCCGGAACTTATCAAGAGCGTATCCACCTGAAGCCGGGAATCACCGTAAAAAGCGCTGGGGACGGCTCCAAAGGGAAGCTCGGTCTGAAACGTGCCGAAGCAACAATCATTGATGGCAACATCAAAGGCGCAACAGCCCCCGGCGTCACGATGGTCGAGGACTCGACGCTGGACGGATTCAGCGTGACGGGCGTTGGAAAATATGACAACGCAAGGTGGGAAAAGCACCATGCCACGCAGGGCGAAGAACAGGCGAAGGACCCGATCGGTGCGCCGGGCACGGCTGGTATCGCCGTGAAAGGAATCACCCGTTGCACCGTGAGCAACAACATTGTGCATCACATTGGTTACACCGGAATTGGAATTACCGGCGCGCCGGGCAAGCGTGTTTCGCCGCACATCGTCGGCAATGTGACCTACCGGAACATGGGCGGCGGGATCGGCTCGATGCGCGGGTCGACGGCGCTTATCGAGGAGAATATCTGCTTTGAAAACTTCTATGCCGGTATCGGACACGAAAGAGCTAACCCCCTGGTCATCAACAACACCTGTTACAAGAACGTGCGGGCGGGGATCGGCATTAGCGAGGGAGCCTGCCCGACCGTCCGGGGCAATAAGTGTTACAACAATCGTCGCGCGGGAATTGGGATTCGCACGGAAGCGACGACTTCCCCGATCGTCGAAAACAACGACTGCTACGAAAATGACATGGCCGGGATCGGAGCCCGCGACGACTCGACTCCCATGATTCGTCACAATCGCTGTTACAAAAATGCGATGGCAGGTATCGGTTGCCGCACGAAGGCGCGCCCGCTCATCGAGCACAACGAATGCTTTGAAAACGGAATGGCAGGAATTGGCTGCCGGACGGAGGCGGAGCCGGTGATCCGCCACAATCGCTGCCACGACAACGAAATGGCCGGGATCGGTTCCCAACTTGGTGCGCGGCCGGTGATCGTAAGCAACGAGTGCTATAACAACCTGATGGCCGGGATCGGCACTGAGACCGGAGCCGTCGCCGTAATCCGCGATAACAAGTGTTACAAGAACCTGATGGCGGGAATCGGCTCGCGGACGGGCGCGCGGCCGATCATTGAAGGCAATCATTGTTACGACAACCTGCTCGCCGGCATCGGCTCCCAAGACAAAGCCGTTCCCATCATCCGCAACAACCGCTGTGAGAAAAACGGACAGGCCGGTATCGGAACACAGAATGGCGCGCGGGCTGTCATTGTCGACAACGAATGTCATCACAATGCGACAGCGGGCATTGGCGTGCGAGACGCGGCGACAGCGCTGATTGTCGGCAACAAGTGCTTGGAGAACAAAACCGTCGCTATCGGAGTTCGCGAAGGAGCAAGGGCCTTTATCACACGCAACAATCTGGTTCGCACCGGTGGAATGCCGCCCATGATTGCGATTCGCGAGAATTCCTCGGCGGTCGTCACCGACAACGTGATTAAGGGCGGCGGAGTCGCGGGCGTCATGGTCCAGGGGACGGCATCGATTTCCGGCAACCAGTTCCAAGGTAACGGCCCGCGTGCCGGGGGGCCGCCGAACTTCGCTGCTTGGGTGCAAGGCGGTTCCACCGTGTCGTTTTCCAACAACCGTGTCGACCACTGGCGTCACGCGCTCTTCGCCTCGGGTGCGAAACAGGTTCGAGCAACCAACAACACAGCCAGCAAATTTCTGGGTGTCGCCATTGTCGTGAATAAGTCCCAGTTGCCGGCTCACGTCTTTGGTAACATCGCGATGTCAGACAACGAGGAAGATCAAGCCGTGAAAGTCAACGGACCGCAAGGCGTCGTTCTGGAGAACTTGCGGAAAGCCACTGTGAGCCGGACCGAAACAAACGGCGCCAAGAAGACACGTTCCCGATAAGTCCGCTTGGCCCTGAAGTCAACATTTCGATTATCGCTGTTCGATGATCGAAACGGCTGACAGGTCTCGCGTGTTGCCTGAGTGACACAGCCCAGAGTTTCCTCCCAAATACTGCTTCTTCACGTCAAACACGGAGCAATTTCATGCACACTCGAATCGTTGGACTTCTCGCGTTGTTACTGGCAATCGGCACGTTGGCATCAGCGGCGGTCGCAAATCAAAAAGGCGAGGAAAAACCGAAAGCCGAAGATGCTGCGGCGGCGAAAGTCGCCGATGAGGCATTGCGTCAGAAGGTTGCTGGCAACATCGAGTCGATCGTCGGCGGCCTGGACGTCAGTAATGCTCAGAAAGCCAAAGTGCAGGCGCTGACGAGTGAGTCGCAATGGAAACTTGCGGTGGCCGCGTTCAAGGCCACTCGCGGCAAAGAAGTTCACGACCACGCTCACAAGATCGTTCCGAAAACAATCCCCGGGCTCATGCGGAAATTCATGCCAGCCTACATGCGTAGCAAGATCATGGCATCGCGCAAGAAAGGTCGTCGTGGTCCGCCATCGCGTGCCGAGATCGCAAAAATTCAAAAAGACGCTCGCACGAAGATCCAGCCTCAAATGCGCAAGACGATCATGCCTGCACTCGACAAGCTCAAGCAGCAGCGAATCACCGAGTTACATCAGGACGAAAAGACCATGACGCGCGTGCTGGCCGACCGGATCATCAAGGTCAGCGCACTCGGCCAGGATGGAACGAAACAATTCGCAGCGGCACTGGACAAGGCCGGCTACCCGGCAACGCTAGACTTGAGGCTGTAACCGATCATGTGCGGCGTTGGTTGTTCGATCTGGATGATAACAAGTAGGCGTTGGATTTGGTCAGCCGGTTGTTGCGGTGTATCCTCGACCGAAGGGAACGCCTTAGAAATTACTGGGAATAGCTGACGACCAGCCCACCCCAGAATCCTAACCACGACCCCCCGTGCCTCGGCATTGGTTCCATAAGTTAGCCCGAGGATGCGCGATACGAAAAATGGGTGTGAAGCTGGGTAGGACTAAATCTAAATCTTATTTAGTTCAAAATTATGAGACAATTTTTGTCTCAGCTACGCATTGATATTGAAGCCTCTTCCTTCGCTTGACTGACGTGCCGCGAGGGCTTAAAAATCCCTATCAGTCGTCGAGGTACTTTTGACGTAGGTCACGGCGGACCTGGCGACAATGATCATTAAAAGCCTGCGGCACATCGCCAGCATTCTCCCAGGGTAAAAACTCCAACTCGACCCGCGGGGGCAAGAGGCGGCGGGCTTTTTGGCGATCGCCCTGTGCAATGAAGTTATACCAGGGCCACTGAACCATTGTCACCTTGTCAAGCGTCTTAATTTTGGCCAGTTCCTGTAGCAGACCCGGCGACGGCGAGCCAAACAATCGGACCGATTCGAGCCGGGGGCATTGCTTGGCGGTTAGCGGAACTTTATCCTGAACCCCACAGTCAAATTGCAGGTGCTGCAAGTTCTTCAGTCGCTGCAGGAAAGAGAAGTCCTCGACCTTCAGGTTGACTGGAAGGACAAGCCGCTCCAAGTTCACCAATCGTTGAATCGGTCCGAGGTCAACTCGAGTTGGAAAACGAGTTGGATCTGAGCCTGGACTATATAACGAAAATGCTGGTAACCAGGTATAGTCCAGGCTCAGATTTTTCAACGAGGTCATCCCTCCCACCTCGTCGATCTGCCACGGTTCGAATTGCGGTAGGAAAAGTGCCTCGATCTTGTCAGGTTTGATTTCCCTCGAGCCGTAAGCCCAGTGATGATTGATGCAATCTGTCGGAAAATTAAACGTCGGTGAAGATGAATCGATGGCTAACCTCACCCGGCGTAACGTCACCTGGCTAAGCCGATTCACCAAAAAAATCGAATCCCAGAACCGCTGACGACTTACCGGATCATGCTCGCCTCGGGTTAAGCTAAAAGGGCCAGCGCCTGCAATGCCGTCAATCTCAATACCGATTTCGGTATTTAACAACAATTCCCACCGCTGCTGATCGGTGAAAAATCCCGAGTTACAGGTGACCGTTACCTGGCTATCAGGGTACTGTTGGCCAATACGGACGATGTCCGAACCCAAGGAAGCAAATCGCTCGCTATGATCCATATCCCCGCCGCTTTGCCGAGAGATGTGTAAATCGACTGGAGTCGTACGGCCTAGCTGAAACAACGCCGAACAATCTTGCTGGCTCAACTTACAATCTGAAATAGAGAGTTGACCAACCGAACCGGCAGACAAGCACTCGATCACTCTGGCGACCTCACCAGGCCCAAAATCAGAAAGCCTGATTTGGCCGGCTTGAGTGACTTGCGGAGATTCCGAGCCAGGTACAACTGCCACTTTTTCGAACCAGGATCTGCCGGACCCCTGGACCAGATCGTGAAACTGCTTTCCCGTGATCGTTCCACCAGAAATGGCGACACGAAAACGTGGCGGCTTCTGCGACCGGCCTAACCGTGTTGTATCGATATGGGGTTGGATATTTTTGATCGTTAACCACAGCTGGTTGTTCTGTAATTCGGGTAACGTGTCAAAATAATCGGCTGGAGTATCGGGTGAAAAAACAACTTCCATGTCCACCATGAATCCACCCAGGGAAGCGCTCCGCCATTCGGGAACCGTGGCGAACCGCGTGCGGGTCCCAGGTATCGTGTCCAATTTACGAATATCTCTCGCCACTTGCCATCGTTCCGACCCGTTCCAGAAAACCAAAATGACCGGGTCCAACCAAAGGGTCAAAAACAGCAGCGCTGGCAACATGACGCTGGGGATGATGCCCCATACAGAGATCCATTGACGCGGTACAGCGTCACCTTGCTGTTCTACCCCGGGATCGATCGCACGATCCTGCGCTTGGCGTAGTAACAACGCCATCATCAGAAACAGAAAACTGTAAATCAATGTAGAGTCAACTGCCAGTTCAACGTCGTCTGATGTTGAGAGTCCCATAACTGAGATTATCAGCAGCATGATTGCCAGAAGAAAAACCGCTACAAATCCTGACAACGCCCAACCACCGCGGATTTTCTGGATCAAACAAACGGGCAATGAAGCTAGCAGGATTGGGAGTAACAGCCAAACAGGGGGGAATGAAAAGAACGAGAGGCGACTCGAAAAAAACAATCCGTCGCCAATCTGGACAACCCGTAAAATTACCGAAATGGCAAACAGAACGACCGCGCCGACGATAACAATCCGAGTTCGTGTAACCTTGATCCGCCCCTCCATTTTTCGGCCGAACAGGCCGATCCCCGCACTCACACCCCACGCTAACAAACCGGTCCAACTGACCAACCGGATCAACAGGCGATACTCGGCCACCGACGAATCAGTTCCGTTTGCGTATATCCCTCCATCCAGCAATCCTAACAAACCAGAATAACCGATTAGCGCGATATAGCTGAACATGCCTACCAGAGCGAACTTCCATTGACGCCTCCAGGTTGTTTTCGACCAGGTCCCGATGACAGCCGTAAACGCCAGCCAGGTTGCCAGGTATGGCACCATGAACAGGAACCGGCCATCGTTGACGTCGGGAAGCCATCGCTCTATTGCCACTCTATATTGCCAGAGCAATGGCATTAACAGCATGGTCAGGTAGAGCAACAGCAGCGCAAACGCAACCGCATCGCAGCGGTTGGGAGTCAAGCATCGGTAGGCAAATTTCAACATCTCAACTTATTCAATAAAAGACATTCGGTTCAACAAAACAATCAGCTTGAATGTTACCGAAACCAAAAAAAATCCAAAAAAAGCACGACAGAGAATAGAAGTTCTTTATCGTGTATGACAGTTGGCGAGATTGTACTTGAACTTGCCCCTAAAACACGGGTAAAAGCCGCTCGGAGTTTACTGGGACTAGCCTACCACCAATCACATCCCCCCAGAATCCTAACCACGACCCCATCGACCCGTCAGCTACAGCGGATCGGAGGACTTGTCCCAAAATCGCGATGAGTCCCATACGTTGATGATCGAGAGTTGGGATTCTGACAATCCAATTTATCTTCCTGTCAAGCGAGGCAGCATCATGATCCACGATGAACGGATCATTCAAGGCTCCGGTGGTAACACGTCCGACATTTGGCGGAAAATCTATGTCAGGGCCTTTCGACCGGAAGAAACGGTCAAAGAAGAACGGGCGATGGGATTCACACACTCGCACAATGACGATGTCAATTGGGAAACCTTTATTCAATGAGCAAGTGCTGCTATTCGAATGATCGCAAATGGAGCCGCCCCCATTCGCGATCTCAACGCAACTATTCTCCATCAACTCGGTCGGTTGAGTGTCAAATTTCGAGGCCTCGACCAGCGGCGGACGGGCGTGAAGAAGCACACGTTTTCAAAGAAATCCTGTCGTAATGCCGCCGACCGCCCAAATCCCTGCTAAACTACAAGTCAGCTTTTGGGGATTTCTAAATCGTTGGTAAAGAACATGACCCCACAACAATACTTAGTGGCGATAATTATTTGTTTGACCGCAACGGCCGCGCAGGCTGTAGAGAAGCCGAATGTCTTGATCATTGGCGATTCCATCTCGATGAACTACACGCCATTGGTTCAGAAACTCCTGGAGGACACGGCAAACGTCAAACGTGTGCCCGGTAACTGCCAATTCTCATCTTATGGAGCGGAGCATGCCGAGAAATGGGTCGCTGGTGAGAAGTGGGACGTCATTCACTTCAATTTCGGACTTTGGGACTGGTATGGCTGGCAGCAAGACTCCCAAGCGACTCCTGAAAGCTATGGCAAGAACCTGGAGCAGATCGTAAAGCATCTCAAGGCCAACGGTGGCAAGCTGATTTTTGCCACAACCACGCCGCCGTGCCCCGAAACGGAACACAGTTCTCAGGTCCGGGTGACACCAGCCCGCGCGAAGACATTTCGCGACGTGGCTCTAAAAGTCATGAAGGCCAACGGAATCGCGATCAACGATCTCTATGGGACGATGTTGCCCGATCTTGCGACTCACCAATTTGCAGCAAACGATGTCCATTTTAAACCATCCGGTCGCGCGAGACTTGCGGAGAAAGTTGCCACCACGATCCGTGCAGCCCTGATGCAGTCAGTAGATCACCTTGGCAGTACATCGCTGAACAGATTCGAGGAGGAATTTTCGCCTCTGTTCAAAATACATTGCTACCGATGCCACAATGAAAAGACGCACCAGGGCAATGTTCGCCTCGACACTCTAAAGGCTGACTTCGCCCTCGAGCGCGATCTGTGGGATAAGGTCGAAAAACAGATCGCCAGCGATGAAATGCCCCCGGAAGAACCCTTCTTAACTGGAGATCAGCGGCTCAGGATCACGGACTGGATCAATGCTCAGAAAGACAAAGTCGATTGGTCGGCATATCGGTGGGCGGGGCAGGTCACCTTGCCAATGCTCAATCGCAACGAATACGAAAATACCGTGCGAGCGCTGTTCCATGAAAAACACTTCCAAGACGACGACACTCAATTTGAGTTTGCAAAAAACCTCTCCGATGACGGCGTCGGTGATACTGGATTCAGTTCCGATCGGGATTCACCGTCCTTGGCGATGACCAGTGCCCGCATGGAAAAATACGTCCAAATTACGGAGGATGTGCTCGACCATTACCTTCACACAGACGAGTCGGTTATTTTCAAATCCGAAGCTGAAAAGATGAAGGCGACAACCGCTGTTTTGACACCTACCGAAAACGGCATCATGATCAAGGCCAACCGCGACTCCCTCTACACTCGCTGGCAATACCCGCGCACCGGATGGTACATCATCAATGTCAAAGCGTGGGGAGAACGCATTGACAACCGCGCATGCGCGGAGATGGTGATTTACCTGGACCGAGAAGAAGTCGGTCAGGTACGACTGCTTGCGACGAGAGCTCAGCCGGGGGAGTATCGTTGCCTGGTATGGATTGAGAAAGGTCACCATACGCTGCGTTTTCGTCCGCAACGGGCAGGCATGACAAAAGAAGAGGCGCTGTTGCCAGTGCCACCACCTTTTCCCGACAAGCCGGTTATCGCTGACTTTAATGACCTGGGTTTGGGGACAGGCGTCTACATGTGTATGGACAACATGGAGATTCGCGGGCCGGTAAACCAGCTACCGAAAGACTTCAACCGAAATGAAAACTATACAAAGGGACTGATTGCCCCACCGACACGGTCGATTATCACGCAGCAGAATACACCGTCCGCGGAGAGCGAATATGATCTCGCTTGGGAGAAACAGAACAGCCTGGCGATCAACCGTGAGATCAGCCATGAAGAGATTCGTGCCCAATACACCAACGGCTGGGTCAGGCCTCTGATCAAGACTGACTTTTCCACGCCACCTCCGGTGGACAGATTAATTGCCGCTGACGGCGAAGGCAGTATGGCTGCTCGGCAAGTCATTAGCCGCTTCGGGAACAGGGCCTTTCGGCGGCCGGTCAGCGCTGAGGATATTGGTTTCTTTCTCAAGTTCTACGACGCTGAAGTCGCCGCCGGTGCTGATCACCGGGCCGGTCTGAAAGCCGCCTTATTTGCCATCATGATCTCGCCGGATTTTTTTTACCGGATCCCGCATAGCAGGAGCGCAATGGGGGAACGCCAATTAGACTCGTTCGAAATCGCCTCGCGTCTTTCCTATTTCCTATGGAACTCAATGCCCGATGACGAGTTGTTCGCGCTGGCTGAGGCCGACAAACTAACTGACCCCAAAGTCATCGATCGCCAGGTGGTGCGGATGCTTAAGAGTGCACAGGGGAAACGCATGGCAGGAGTATTTGCCAGGGAATGGCTGGGTTACCGCGAGTTGGGTGTGACGATCAAGCCGGATGATGCGCAATTTAAGAACACCTATTACGCCAGAAATGTCGAGAGCCTTTTCAAGAAAGAGACCGAAGCTTTCGTCAACTACATCTTTTCTGAAAACCGTCCGCTGGAGGAACTTGTTACCGCCGATTACGCATTCTGGAATAAAGACCTAGCTCAGTACTACGGAGAAGTCAGTGCTGTCTCGGAGCTTATGGCAGCGTCCATTCATGGCTCGGTGGATGTGGACATTGCAGTGCCCAATGGAACCTATACGTTGCAACTCCTGCTCTATGAAGGGTGGCGATCGCGGTCTGCGGATATCGTCATCGAAGGAAAGACGATTCGAAAAGAGTATGACCAACTCAAAGAGCAAGGGGGGACTTTCCGTTATGGAAGTGTGCTCCGCCATACGTTGACGCTCACCGATGGCAACATCAATATTGAATTCAAGGAAAACAACGTGCCCAACGTCCACCTTGGCGGTTTGATTCTGTCGAATGAAAATGGGGGCGCCGCCGTTTCAACAACCGTCGTGCAAAGCGAAATGGATCTCGATTTGAAGGAGATCCTCAAGACGATCAATTTCGGGGATACAAAAGACTTAAACATTGGCGGTACTAAATTCGTCGCCGCTGCGGCCAATTCCACGGTTGATGGTGTGACTAACAAAGCGAGCGGGGATGTCTATGCCGGGGAATTTGGACAGAAACTTCCCGCGATCCAAAAAGAAAAGATGAACAGAACATTAGGGGATGACCTGGTGAAAATTCAACTCCCAGCGAATTCCAGTCGCGGCGGCTTGCTGGGGATGGGCAGTATTCTGACGGTGACTTCGCACCCGACGCGGACGTCTGCCGTTGATCGCGGTTTGTGGGTTTATGAGAAACTATTTGGCAAGCATCTCCCCGAACCACCCGATGTACCGGCTTTAGCAAAAGGAACTGGTGAACCGGGTGCAACCAAGACTTTTCGTGAGGTCCTTGAAAAACACCGGGCGGATAAGCAATGCGCTTCCTGTCACAACAAGATCGATCCAATCGGATTCGGTTTGGAGAATTTCGATCCCATCGGTCGTTGGCGAAATGTCGACGGCGGCAAGCCGATTGATGCAACGGGTGTACTACCTGATGGCGGGGCGTTTAATGGCCCGAGCGAATTAAAGCAAAGCCTGGTGAAAGACCAAGCGGACTTCTACCGCAATATGGCACAAACCGTACTCACCTATGCCCTCGGCCGGAAATTGGAATTCTATGATCGGCCGGAAGTCGATAAAATCGTCCAGCAGCTCCTGGCAAAGGACGGCCAAAGCCACGAGCTGTTTAAGATGGTGGCAAAGTCTTATCCCTTTACCCATGCAAGCAGCAACAAAAGTCGTGAGGAATCCAAATGAATCAAACCAGAAGAACGATGTTGCGTGGTGTCGGCGGCGTTGTGCTGTCCCTGCCTTTTCTTGAGTGTCTTGGCGAAGTCACTGACAAGAAACAGGCACCGGTGAGGTTCGGTGTTATGTTCATGCCCAATGGAGTCAATCCTCCGGACTGGGTACCGAAAGGAGTGGGTAATGACTTTGAACTGTCACCGATTCTAACGCCGTTGAAAGATCATCATTCGAACATCACAGTGGTGTCGAACCTGTTGAATGAGACTGCGAGTTCGAATCACATCAAACTGACATCGGCTTTTTTATGTGGCCGGAATCATGTCGGTCAGAAATCTGAAGCTTCGATCGATCACTTGATTGCTCAAAAAATCGGAGTTAATAGCCGAGTGCCCCATCTACGGCTTGGCACCGAACCGCCGCGTGCCCAGGGCTACCTGACTTGCAGTAATGTCAGCTGGAATGAAGACAATGTCCTGCTCGCACCGGAGCTTAACCCTCGCGTGGCGTTTGATCGAATGTTCCGCGATTTCAACAGTCCCGAAGCGAAGCGCAAGGCTCAGGACCAGCGTAGCATCCTCGATGCAGTGCTCGATCGTTCAAAATCACTTGGCAAAAACATGAGCGCTTACGACAAGCATAAGATGGATCAGTATTTTTCCTCGATCCGTGAACTCGAAGAACGACTCGACAAAATCATCACCCCGCCAGTCGCGGCGCCTGGAGATTGGAAGCCTTCTTTAGCTGCTGATAAGACCATGGAATTTCGGCCGCCTGCGGAAGTTCCAGACAACGCTGAAGAGTATATGGATGCCCTGATCGACATCATGATTCTCGGAATGTGGGCCGATAACACGCGCGTTGCCACTCTGATGATGGGTCACGGGCTCAGTCGCAAAAACTTTGCCTTCCTTGAGGGCGTCAACAATGACCACCACGTCACCTCACATCACCGCAATGACCCGCAACTGCTGAAAGAGTACGAGATCATCTGCCGCTGGCACGTCCAACGATTAAAACGCATGATGGATCAGATGACCCGTATTGATGAAGGCGGCAGAAGCCTGCTCGATAACTCGCTAATTCTTTTCGGGGCAGGTATGTCGCAGGGAAATACTCACAGCGGTGTGAATATTCCTGTCCTGCTTGCTGGTAAAGCCGGCGGTGCCATGAAGACCGGACGACATATACAAACGGCGGAAAACACTCAACACAGTAACTTTCTGCTTTCGGTTCTCCAAAAAATGGGAGTTCAAAGAGAACGGTTCGGGAAGAGTACTGGCACCGTTGACCTAAGCTGATCTTTTCAAGCGATCGAGAAGCGCCAATGATCGAGTTGGGTTCGGCGAGTTGGGATTTTCTCTTAAATCGATTTTCATTAATGAATTGCGCTCATGATTTTCGGCAACAATCACATCATGGCTGTGGCATGCATCATCGCGCTATCTGCGTCGATTGTCAGCGCGGAGAATGGAGCAATCACGGATGCATTTCTGAAAACCTATTGCGTGAAATGTCACAATACCGAAAAACACAAGGGGGATGTTCGGTTGGATCAGCTTACTTTGCGTGTGACAAGCGAGAATCAGGAGCAGTGGAAGGACGTCATCCACAACCTTCAACGTGGCGACATGCCACCCGAAGATGCTAGGCAGCCGACCGATACTGAGCGACAGACTTTTCTCGCAGAGGTCATTCCCAATCTCGAACAGTTTACAACGGAGTCAATCGCCACCTCGGATCCTTTGGTGCGGCTTACAAACAATCAGATCGCGCACAGTCTTCAGGACCTACTACCAACGCACGAACATATTGCAGACCAACTCATCGGCGACCCAATCGATAAGCATGGTTTTTCCCTTCAGGCAGAACTCGATCTTTCCGGTTCCTACCTACAGCTCTATGCCGATGCGCTCGAACAAATTATCGAGCGGGCGATGCCCAATATCGAACCGGCCCGGCCGGACGTGTTTCGCATCGCTGGCAACGACTGGGAAAAGTGTCACTGGGCGGGTGATAACTATCTGTACCAGGGATATCGGCGATTATACGAAGGGCCGAATTGGATCGGCGATAATTTTGAGATCCCGATACCACCCAAGCACGAATACCGCATGTTCTTGCGTGAAAACAGGAGCAAGGGCAGATTCCGGATCAGGTTGACGTTGCGCAATGAACCACCCAAAAATGGCCAGCCGCGCACGCCGCAGGAAATCGGCGTGTACATGGATCAGTCCGGGGACCATCCTTACAAGTTGGTGGAGCCGATCACCGTTCCTGTCAAAGAAGGCCCGCAGG
>JAPKBL010000225.1 GCA_028823415.1 Mariniblastus sp. | reverse complement strand
TCATTTCTTGAGACGTCATTTCTTGAGACGTCATTTCGTAAGCTGGATTTAGCTTTTGAGCTGGATTCCGATTGAATTGGGTCAGGCCGTAATCAATCACGATCGGGATTTTCGCGCCGAAACACGGCAACGACGTCTTCCGCCGGGACAACGAAAAGCTGATTGTCGGATTCAAAATCGACAGGGATCGCATTGCCTGGATGAAAAAGCACCTTGTCGTACTGGCGAAGGGGCAAATCTTCATCGTGCTCAATTGCGGCTGAAATAGTCACAATTCTTCCCGTTATCGTGGGAATCTCTGCGGAATCGGGTAACGCGATCCCACCCTTGGTTTTCTTTTTCGGCTCGTCCTTACGCACGAGAACCCGGAGACCAATCGGTTCGACGTACTCAAATTTGGGTGCTCGAGCTTGTTTCTTGCCAGGCTCTTTCGCCATTCCTAAATTCCTTGCAAACGTTGATGAGCTTCAAAGATCACTATTATTACGTCTTTTTCGAAAACGTCGAGCCATTCCGAGCGTTGAAGTAGAAATTGAACCCTGAATTTCTGGGTTCGAGAACTAAAAATCAACTTTGTCAGACAAATGATGAGATACGTTCGGAGCTTAATTGGATAGGTATCATAGAACTCGATCGGACTCAAGAGAGACAAACGCCCTCACAGTCCTCGAGCGATCCTAATATTCCGAGTCAACGTGCAAATTCTATAATTTTCGCTGATCTTAAAATCTTTTCCCGAAAGCCTGCTTTTCGCAAGCCGATGGTACGATAAAGAGAAACAATAACGCAGTTGAGAATCGCCGACGGTTAGCGTGAGACAACAAAAAACCAACAATTAACCGCGAGAAAATGGCCAAACGCCCGCCGTCGCAACCAGCGGCTCACCGCCCGCTAAGACATCGGTCGCAGTTCGGCAACGTTTGAAGCGGTTAAAAGGCGGTTAAAACTGTAACTTGGGCTTGTATCAAGTCGGGATTCTGCCAAAATATGCGGTTTCACTGATAAAGAAATGGTGGACGGTTTGCGCCATCATATTGGCTGGGTTCCGCCGGATTGCAGCCCGCTTTGTAGGTCTTCCCTCGATTTTGTGGGACAGCCTTGCACGAATATATTTTGCTTTGAATCCAAATTTGTATGACAGGTTATTAAAGTGGCAGACACACTTAACGTAGAAAAACGAGAAGAGACCGGATCGCTGAGAATGAAGCGTCTGCGTCAAACGGGAAAAATCCCTGCCGTTTTATACGGACACGGCAAAGGCACTGAGATGCTTTGCGTTCTCGAAAAAGAGCTCACAAAAGCAATCGACCACGGTAGCCATATCGTTGAACTTCAGGGAGCGGCTAACGAGAGCGCGCTTCTCAAGTCCGTTCAATGGGACGCTTTCGGCATCAAAATCGTTCACCTAGATTTAACTCGGGTGGACGCGACAGAAGCTGTCGAAGTGACTCTCCCGATTGAACTTCGCGGCGATGCTACCGGGACTCACCATGGGGGAGTGGTTAACTTCCTTCAACATCAGGTCTCAATCATGTGCCCTGCAAACGTAGTCCCAGAGAAAATTGAACTTAGAATAACGGACCTTGACGTCGATCAAGTGATCGACGCGAGCCAACTGGTATTGCCAGAGGGCGCCAGTCTAGCTGAGGCCGGGACAACTCCAATTGTTTCATGTTCACGCGCTGCTTCCGAAGATGACGACGAAGCCGCTGGTGAAACGGATGAATCCTAGGAATTGCAGGCAGTTACGATGAAAATCGTCGTTGGACTGGGGAATCCCGGTAGAGAATACGACGGAACTCGGCATAACGTCGGGTTTGAAGTTTTGGCATTGATTGCACAGCGATTCGATGTCGGGCGACCCAAAGCCAAATTTAAGGCAGAAGTCGCGGAAGTAAGTATAAAAAACCAGAAAACGATTCTGCTCAGTCCGCTCACTTATATGAATTTAAGTGGGCAAAGCGTCCGGGCGGCACTCGATTTCTACAAATTACCGCTGAGTGATGTTTTGGTGATTTGTGATGACATTAACCTAGAAGTGGCAAAGTTGAGATTTCGGCCGAGCGGCTCTGCGGGTGGTCAAAACGGACTAAAAAACATTATTCAGCAGTTGGGAAGTCAGGATTTCGGAAGATTGCGGGTGGGGGTCGGAAAGACGCCGCCCAACTGGAATGCATCTGATTTTGTTTTAGGCAAATTTGGTGCGGACGAGCGGTCTGAAATGGATCTTGGTATTTCTCGTGCAGCCAATGCTGTCGAAGCTTGGATTGAGCACGGGATTGAAGCGGCGATGAATCAATTCAATGCTAACCCAACACAACAGAAGAAAAAAATATCGGAAACGAGCAAGCAGGTGAACGACCTGCCTAATCAAGACCGAGAATGACAGAGCAGACCCAAGAAACCATTTAATACGAGACTTATAAGGAAATTCGAACGTGGCCGAGAATGTTTACGAATGCATGTTCATCTTTAATGCCAACGCATATGCGAGAAACCCTGCGGGAGCAGCGGCATCGGTTGACGAATTGGTCACCTCCAACGGTGGCGAAATCCTTGCGAGTCGCCTTTGGAATGAACAGAAATTAGCCTACCCAATCAAAGGGCATCGCAAAGGTGCTTACTGGCTGAGTTATTTCCGTGTCGACAGCTCGCAATTAGTCAAATTTAACCGAGCTTGTCAGTTAAATGACTCCATTTTGCGTCACCTCGCGATTAAACTTGACCCCAGATTGGTTGAGCCAATGGTCGCAGTTGCAAAAGGTGAAGTACCTGCGGAAGCACCTGCCGAAACCAGCACTGAGGCAAAAGCTGAAACTGCTGCTGCGAAATAAAACCGAAAACCGATTGATTTTCACGCCAGTTGGACCAACCGTGTCCTTGCCGGCTTCGAAGATACAACTAATGATTTGTTTAGCGGATTCAACGGATTGTAAAACCGCCGAAAAAATGAAGCTGACGACCGTCAGTGGATGGCTCTCAAAATTTTGGAGATTACCATGGCTAGTTACAATCGCGTCGTAATCGTTGGAAACTTAACGCGAGACGTCGAACTTAGGTACACACCCACTGGGACTGCGGTTACCGATATTGCTCTGGCGATTAATGACCGGGTTAAAAAAAACGACCAATGGGTTGATGAAGTAAATTTCTTCGATGTGACCCTGTGGGGACGCACCGCTGAAGTAGCGGGGGAATACCTTTCCAAAGGATCCTCCGTTTTAATTGAGGGAAAGCTGAAACAAGATCGTTGGGAGCAAGAAGGCAAAACTCGATCAAAAGTAAAAATCGTAGGCGAAAAGATGCAGATGCTGAGTAGTCGAAATACTGGAGGAGCAGGCGGACGGCCTTCGGGGCCTCACACCTCCACCGACGCGACGCCGCAAA
>JAPKBL010000120.1 GCA_028823415.1 Mariniblastus sp. | reverse complement strand
CCAACGCCACCGCAATAGATTTGGGACCGCAAGGTCGAACCAAATTAATTCGCCTGTCTAGAAATTTTGGGCAGCCCGCCGCTATTCACGCAGGACTAAAATCAAGTAACGCGGATTGCGTGGTGCTGATGGACGGTGACTTGCAGGATCCACCGGAATTAATTCCTGAGATGCTGGACCGCTGGAACGAGGGCGATCAAATTGTAATCGCTCAACGAACTTCGAGAAAAGAGTCACTGGTTCGTGGAATCGGTTTCAAAATTTTCCACAAAATCTTCCGTTACCTTTCCGACTCGAAAATGCCCGCGAATACGGGCACGTTCTGTTTACTGGATCGTCGAGCGGTGGAAGCGGTATGTCGCCTGTCCGAGTCGCACCGTTTCTTCCCGGGCCTGCGGGCTTGGGTTGGCTTCCGCCAGTCTTTCATCCCACTGGAACGTCCCATCCGTGCAGGTGGGTCCCCCAAGCAAACAATGGGACGGCTAATCCAATACGCGATGGATGCAATTTTCGGATACTCTCTGAAGCCCCTTAGGTTACTCACAGCCATTGGCGGCACGATCTGCAGTTTCGCACTGATTACAATTTGCTACCTCGTCCTCCGGGAAATGGGCGGGTGGGAAACGTCGTCACTCGGTTTCAAAACCCTCTCGTGTGCAATCCTCGGACTTGGTGGATTCCAATTGATTGCGATTGGAGTACTGGGAGAGTATGTCGGCCGAATCTACGATGAAGTCAGGCAACGCCCAGCCTACATCGTAGATCAAGAACTTGAGATTTCATCGAAGGTTAGCGAGTCGATTAGCTACCACAACAGAAAAGCCAGTTGATGCTCGAGCCGTGTGAAATTAAAAAAAACAACACCGCCCGTTACGACCTCTCAACTCAACGATGGTTTAATAAACGTTCTCTCGCCTGGCTTTCACTACCGCTTCTTGGCTGCGTCCTTCTAGGTTTTTATTGTTGCGAGCTCAATCGGCAACTCTACCAACACAAAAGCCCTTTCTTTGACTCACTCAGTTATTACGAAAGTCTTTTTCGGGTCATGACCCTCTCAGATACCGAGGGCTTTTCCAGTGGGTTGGAAGAGGGATGTTTTAACTACACGACCGTCTGCCTTCCTTTTATTATTGCTGCCGCCATCGGAGATTGGGTTGAGCCAACTCGTTTCGTCGGCGTCTGGATCCAAGTGATTTATTTAGCATTATTCCAAATAAGTCTGTTTTACTATCTGACCCGCATCAAAAAGCTAAAACAACCGACGGCAGTTCTTGGCTGTTTGACATTTCTCGCGACCGCCTGCCTTTTCTTTCCCAACGGTGGAATCTCCGATTTCCGCATGGATATCGGACTTTACTTAACCTATGGAAGCACAATCTGCTGGTACCTATCGGCCATGGCCAAGCCAAATTTGCGGCACTTTGGATTGCTCGGAATCGCGGCGGCGATCTGCTGTTTATCGCGTGCCACGGCGCCAATCTACCTAATTGCAAGCCTCGCACCGGTAGCTTTGATTGAACTAATTCCAACGGACAAACGAAAGGAAAAAACAATTGGCTTGGCAATTGCCGTACTGATCGCCGTCGCTTTGGCCGGTTGGTTCTTTGTTCTCAATTTTGATTACCTGTATTACTACTACGCCGTATGGAACACAGACGCCAATGCGAAAGTACCGTGGAGCGAAGCATTGCTTCATCTTAAATTGACCCAACGATGTTTAGGCGATCCCCTAATTTATTTCGTGGTCATTTTACAAGCGGGCGTTGGCGTGACGGCGATTGTTCGTCATCAACTCTGGACAGTCACCAAAGCAGCATGGCAAGACGGCGATATTGACTGGAGAATTGCGTGGATTGGCGTGAGTCCGGTCGCATTAATGATCGCCCGTCGAGCGGGCTTAAATCCATTTGTATGCATGCCGGCGGTCATTGGTCTTTTGCTCCTCTTTTTGATTCCAATATTAAAGAACCAAGATCGACTGAATGACAAACGCCTTACCGCCTTCGCGTGGATTTGTCTAACGCTCTGTTTGATCACCGCCTCGGTTCGAGGCTGGGAACAACATCAGCAGAATTCATTCAACACGATGGCTGCACAACAGCAACTCATCGACCACATCATTACTGACAGCACGAAAGAGAATTTAGCCCGAGTCAATTACGGTGTCATCCATACGACCGACATCAACACCAAAAGCCTAAAATCTATTCTCCTGTTTGATCGCGCTGACGCGTCTCCGAGCTTAAATTCCGTAGCAATAAATCAAATACACTTTATTGACCACCCAATTTTCTCAAAATATGCCGCAGCCGACTGGGCAGCAATTCAGGGAAACACCGATCCTGAAAAACTAGATCATCTGTTTCATCTGGCCAACACACGGCTCAATTACCTGGTGCTGCCCGACCAACTATCTTGCATCGCCATCGGGAAAACAGTGCCACATAATTACATCAATCGCCATCTTGAACCGCTGCGTACAAAAGTCGCAAATGGAAACTGGAAGATGATCGCAGGCCCCATCCAAACCAATGAAAATGAGGCGGCTGAAATCTGGCGCCGCACCCCACCGGACGCGCTGCCAGCCAACCGCTAAGAACAACATGCGGTGGGTTAAAAAGAGTCATTCATCGTAGGCTTAACCACCCGCACGACCCTCGGCACATGCTTACTTTTTTCTTCGTCGTCGCATTTCGATCACCGCCAACGCCACACTCCAAATTGATTGCATGACACAAATAACACAAAATGGTATCTTGGTTAAGACTCGGCAAAAGCCATTCGGAACCAAACACCCTAGAACCCCAACAAACTCCAGTATAATTCCACCTGATCGGCGACCCCGGTTTTAATCGTAGTCTTAATCAGTCAACTTCGATTGCAATTAGGCAGCCCGCTTCAGTGCTCACATCCAACTTCTTTCAATCAAAACATGCCACAAATGAAAACTGCCATCCTGGTCTTATTGTTGATGACGCCCAATGCCCTCTTGGCTGAGACGGTCAGTTCCACGGACAAGCCAAATATTATCGTGATTCTTGCCGACGACCTTGGCTATCACGACCTTGGCTTCCAAGGTTCCCAGAACATCAAGACTCCTCACCTCGATCAGCTCGCCGCCGGTGGAACTATTTTCACCGATGCCCACACAACGGCCTCGGTTTGCAGTCCATCGAGAGCCGGATTCATGACCGGTCGCTATCAACAGCGATTCGGGCACGAGGCCAACGTACCACCACCCGCGCACGGGATGGACACCAGCGAGTACACGCTAGGACAAGCATTTCAGTCACTTGGTTACTCAACGTTCCTCGTTGGAAAATGGCACCTTGGTGATCCCGATCGCTGCTACCCGACGCGAAGAGGATTCGATGAATTCTGGGGACTCCGCGAAGGGAGTCGCCGTTACTGGTACGACGAGTCTAAATCAGACAAACGGGGCGACCCGCATGCGATCGAGCACAATGGAAAACAGATCAAATTCGAAGGTTTTTTGACCGACCGATTTACCGACGAAGCAATTCGAATGTCAAAGTCATCTGAGAATCCTTTTTTTCTATTCCTATCCTATACGGCACCTCATGCTCCACTGGAAGCTGAACAAGCAGACTTAGATCGCGCCAATCAAGACGCCTACGTCGCACTCGTGCAGAACATGGATGACAACATTGGCCGTCTGATTGCATCGCTGGAAGAGCAGGGGATTCGCGACAACACCCTAATTTGGTTCTTTAGTGATAACGGGGGCGTCTGTGCTTCCGCCTCCAATGTCCCGCTCAATGGAAAAAAAGGAATCAAATTCGAAGGAGGCCAACGTGTGCCTTTCATTGTGAACTGGCCCAAGCATGTGCCCGCTGGAAAAACATATCATGGCTTAACCTCAACGATGGATATTTTTCCAACCAGCTTTAAAGTCGCTGGCGGAACCCAAACGCCGCGTCCCCTCGATGGCGTCGATCTGATGCCTTTTTTAACCAAAGAAGTAACTACCGCTCCCCATCAAAATCTATTCTGGAAAAAACTCGAAGGCGCCGCAGTCCGTTCCGGAGATTGGAAAATGATCCAAACTGAAGGCCTGCCAACGATGCTCTACAACCTTAAAACCGACCTCAGTGAATACAAAAATCTCGCCGATCAACGTCCTGACAAAGTCAAAGAACTACAGTCACTCTATCAAGCGTGGGACAAGCAAACCGTTCCCGCTCAGTGGGGAGAAGCGGGACGATACGTCGAAATACGTCGCGACGAATACATCCGATTCCGAGACAGCGACCGCCCCCTGAAACTCAACGCTCCCCGGAAAAAGAAGAACAAGCAAACGAAGACGAAATAAAACCACGACGCGTCAAGGGTTCCAGCAAAACTGGAAATCCGTCCCAAGGGAAGATACAGAGTGGAATTTCTCGATAAACTTCGCCAACCCCTGCGAATAGGCTCACAAACAATGCCGTAACTACTTAGGAATTATCGGCTATCACTTCGCCAGTGCCGGAACTTGGACTACCGAGCAGTGCGTCGACGCCGTCCAATTAACAACGCTCCAAAGGCACCCAGAGCGAGCATGCTGCCAGGCTCAGGCACGGCAGAGAATCCAGACGCTTCAAATTGGTAGAACTGCGTTGCATCGTTGTTACCAATGATTTGAAGGTAGTAGGTTCCCGCCTCAAGAATCATATCGATCTGTTCCGAAACACCCAGACCGGAGTTGTTTGAATCACCCAGCACGGTCGTGCCGTCGCTCGCTAATAAAACCATGTCGAGGTCGGATTGATTGGCCAAAGAATAAGCGCTGTCGCCGTCATGATCATAGGTCGGGCCAACCATGTCTAAAGCAAAAGACATGTCGTAGATACCATCGAGTGTAATTTCAAGAAAGTCGACGTCAGTGTCGTTGTCGATCGAGATGAAATCGACTTGATTTGGATCAACCTCAACAACCGACGTCCCCATGTTTGCATCGGTACCAATCTGCATGCCTGTGCCGTTGAAAATCCCCAAATCTGTCGCAACACTGAAGGTATCATTGCCGCCATTGCCTTCCCAGTTATCACCATAACGCACCTGAGCCTGATGAATATCGTCAATCTGTGGGCCATCAAAACTGGTGCTAATGGAGCCTTCCATCAACTGTCGACTGTTGTTCGCAGTAACATGCGGAAGCCCCATGCCGTGCCCAAATTCGTGTGCCAATACATTCCTCAAACCAATGTAGTTGCTTGTATTGTTGGAATAAAAAGAAACGTTATCCGTGTCGATAACCATGTCACCATGATCAGGGAAATAATTGTAGGCAAGTATGTTTCCTCCTGACTGACCGTCAATCGAATGACCGCCAATTCTCACATCCGCCACAACACCCAATTGACCGCGCGGTGCCACTGTCCCGTCGAGTGCCTGACCGCTGTCGTTTGCTTCATACGAAAAACTCAAACCCGATACAGCACCCCACCTATCAAAAATACTGTCAAAAACTGCGAACCACGGTCGATTAGTTAAATCCGACCCGCCGGCGCCGGCGCCTAAATTCGTATCCAAGAAACCAACCAAGTCACTCGCGTCACTTGACTCTCCGCTGAAAGCAGGAGAGATTGCGTTACCATCGCTTAGGAAGCCCCAGGTAATCGTCGTCGCATCACCAAGCCCAAGACCCGCACCGTCGGTTGCTGTTTCTCCCCAACGCGATTGTCCCCAAGCGGTGGAAACGTTGGCTACCGCAAACAGGATGAAAATGAGGAGAGACGTTTTGAAAACAGGAATTGGCCGTAGCATTCGTGCACCTTAAAAGTCAATTACTAATACTCGCAGAAAAGTTTAGCCGGCATTGACGAAGACTTTCAATCAAAAAATGTCTCCTACCGCTGAACCTATGATAATTAAAAAATTTCCGCACGATGACTAAGTAGGCTGGTTTTGACTGTTTTTTAAAAAAAATCAAAGTGAGTCTGCCACGCAAAAACCAGAGAAATCGGTGTTTTACCAAAAAAGCCACCCAATCAGGGTGGCTAACAGCCGGCATGGTTCCCGGAATTTAATTCCCAACGATGGCGCAACCTACCCCGATCCTAACGAGTCATTAATCGCCACATTGAATAAAACATCTCGTTGGTCCGATCAACAGCAGTCACAACGTTACTGTTTATAACGATCTTTAAGTTCTTCGAATCCGCCACCATTTTCGACGTTCGTGTATCCCATCTTTTCTAAAGCTTCTTTCGCACGACCTGCGCGACCACCTGACTGTCAGTAGAGGACAAGCTTGGCCGATTTGTCTTCTGTAACTTCCCCAATCCTTTCAGAAACCTCCGTATGCGGTATCCGGATAGCTTGCTCGAGATGACCTTTATCCCATTCTTCTTGGGTTCGCACATCAATTACGAATTCAACGGCTGCCGCCTCAGGTGAAGCGGCGTTAATGTCGTTCTCGGTAGCTGGAGGGCCAACCGCAGTTGTGTCGTCCTTCTGGCAACCAAGCATGGCAGAAACAAAAATTAAGAACAAAAAGTACCGACTGATCTTCATAGGATCCACTTTCATAATTGAACTGGGGTGAGGATTTTCCCATCCGTAATTGTAACATCTAGGAGGTGAATCTTTTAACCCCACCAAATCGACTGCTGTTCCCTCACAATAACGACTGATGTTGGCAATAAAACACCATGATGAGTTTGAATTAACGAACCGCAACCCCCACGGATTCTGAATTCAATACCGCACGCCGCGGATCATTCAACTTTGGGTTAGTTTGCCCTGGGAAGGAAGCCGACTGGGAAGGAAGCCGACTGGGAAGGAAGCCGACTATTGGCGGCAGTTCTACTACTCCGATTCGCCTTCGATTATCTTGACAACGCCAAGAATTTTTTTCAGATCCTTCGGATTGGTGAATCGAATCGACTCGACCAAGGGTCGTATGGTCTCCCCCTTCGAAGTTTTGCGGAGCGCTAAAGGATTGAGATTCATCAACAGCACGTAGCTGTTGTTCCTTTTGAGATCCAGCTCTTCACAGAAATCGGAACTCCCGTTCTTTGTGTCGAGTTTCAGAATAATATGGCTGTTTTTTAGCACGGCGAATTGACCATCCGCCAGTCCCTCTTCAAGGGACCTGCACAATGTACCTCAGACCGAATCGAAAACATAAACAAAGACAGGTTTCTTTGTTTCGTTCGCCTTCACAACCGCGTCTTCCAGATCAGTCAAGACCTTAACGCTTCCCACTTCCGGTTCTACCGTTGAATCTACCTGCTTCTCTTGAGCTAGGCCGATGTTAGCCAGCAGCCCACAAACCAAGAACGCTAATGAAATCAGTCTCATCGCATATCTCCCAAAGATTCAATTTATCGATTTGCTTTAAACAATCTTAGAACTCATTGCCCCACACACTCAAACAAAAAACCGAAAACATCTCGATTCTGTGACCTGAATCACGACATATCGTTGAAACGCAAATACCAAATATCTCTTTTCGGCTTAGCGAAGCTAGTCACCTTGCCAGCCGTAGGGCTTGCCATTGCTTCTGTTGCGCCCAGAAAAACATTTCTTGGATGTTGACATTTACGCTACATCGGCAAATTCCATTCAGTTCAGAACGACGGGAATTATTATTCATCCAGCGTAACATTATTCGAGCTGATGAAACGATAGAAATTTGCCGCTGAACAAAACGAATTGGTCCTTTTACGATGCAAGTGGCTACTTGGTCACGGGCTTTCGACAGAAGTTGAATAGCACTCGGTTAGGATTTAGAAAAAACAAAATCGTTAGAACAGACAACAGAATGAGGGCGAAACTCACTCTCTAATCGGTGGCCGGCCTATTGATAGCCCTGTGCCTGGATGGTGAAGAGATGGGCGTAGTGGCCATTTTGCGTCATCAATTCCTCGTGAGAACCACGCTCAATCACCTTACCTTTAGCAAGAACGACGATCTGGTCGGCCATCCGGACGGTCGAGAAACGATGGGAAATTAAAATGGCCATCTGCTTCTGGGTCACCTCGCGAAAATGGTCAAAGATACGGGCTTCTGCTTCGGCATCCATCGCAGAGGTGGGTTCATCAAGAACCAGAATATCGGCCTGCTTTCGCATGAAAGCCCGCGACAAAGCAATCTTTTGCCATTGCCCACCTGATAGCTCTCTACCGTCTTTGAACCAACGACCAAGCTGCGTGTCATACCCATTTTCCATTTCTTCAATAAAGGGATGGGCCATTCCCTTTTCAGCGGCAGCTTGCTGCTGATCCCGAGCGTCGAAATTGGCCACATCACCCACGCCAATATTTTCGCCAACCTCAAGTTGGTACCTTACGAAGTCTTGAAAAATCACGCCGATCCGCTGACGCAAAGCTTCCAACTCCCATTCATTTAAGTCTCTTCCATCGAGTAAAACACGCCCTTCGGTTGGCAGATAAAGACGCGTTAGCAACTTAATTAGCGTCGTCTTCCCAGACCCATTTTCACCAACCAGTGCAAGCTTTTTGCCAGGCTGAAGATGGAGACTAATTCTTTCGAGAGCAGGAATCGTTTGCCCCGGATAAGTGAATGACACTTCCTCAAAACGCAAACCATCACCAGGCTTTGGCCCCGATTGAGCTGTGCCATCCTGGGTAGTTATCTCTTCGTCGAGGAACTCATAAAGGTTGGAGAGGTAGAGATTGTCTTCGTACATTTTACCAATGGCGGTCAGGCTCGCCGCAATCGCGGACTGCCCCTGCTTGAAGATCATCAGGTACATGGTCATCCCACCCAAAGTAATCCAGCCCATCGCGGCAGACCATCCGATCCAACCGTAGGCGCCATAAAAGGCAATGCTACTAAGCACACCTAGTAGGAACCCCCACAAACCGCGTTTCAAGGTGAGGGCTCTGTCTTCTTTGTAAAGCTTCTCAAAAATCCCCCGGTAACGATCTAAAAAAAGTCCGCCGGTGCCAAAAAGTTTAAGCTCTTTGACATAGTCTTCTCGGGCAAGCAACCACTCCAGATAGTTGCGCTTACGAGTCTCGGGAACCTGCCAACGAAAAAGCCGGAATGCTGCACCCGAAAAATACGTTTCAACAAAGAAGGAAGGTAAGGCTGCGACCAACAAACCGACCACCGCGAGCCAGGAAAACTGGATGAGTAACCATCCATAGGTCAGCAGCGTGATGCCATTTTGGATCAAGCCAAAGGTCCGCGTGACCAAACTCAATGGCCGAGAAGATGCCTCCCGCCGAGCCCGTGTTAGTTTGTCGTAAAACTCAGAGTCCTCGAAGTGTGAGAGGTCCAGCTCTTGAGCTTTTTCGAGAATCATGACATTGACGCGCTGCCCCAAAAGCGCACGTAAGAGAGACTGAGAAACCATCAACGCCCGTTGTGCTGCTGCCATCAAAATAATCAGTACAGCTTCCACGCCAATCCACTTGAGCACTACCCAGCGATCGGCAGCGAGGCCCGACTCGACTGCCGGGATGACCGCATCGACGATCAACTTGCCTACATAAGCGATCGGGCCGGGGATCACGCCAGCAAAAATTGTCAGGGCGGCCAGAATAAGCGTCAGGCGTTTGTCGGTAGTCCAAACAAGAATCAGGGCTTCTTTGCTGTAACGAAAAACACCAAAGAATCTGCCCACGAGTGAAGAGGTATCGCTATCTGTGGGTACTACGGGTGGAGACATCTATTACTCAATGGATAAAGCGGTGTAGGGGTCCGTCTTGCGAATTCGGTTGGTGGAGGCATTCGATCTCAACGAGGAGACCTGGACTGTGTTTTGCCGCCTCGTAGTCAAGATCACCCTCGTAACCAACATCCATGGCTCCGCTGACACAGACGCAAATTCAACGCTCTCTTACGATCTCAATCAACTTCCAATCGGCCTCGTTCAAGGGCACGGTGATTATGAACCCGATCGCGATGATAGCCGGTTTGCCCCCGTTGGTGAAGTAAGCAGAGCTTGTGGGTACAAGGTCATTTTGAGAATCTACCCGATTTCAACGTTGGCCAATGCCACCTCAAGACGCCAGACGCTGAAGAATTGACGGATGTCCCTGTGGGTCTCATCGCGTTGATGCATCACTGTCGCGGGACGTTTGAGATCTTCTTTCGATTCTTCAAGCACCTACTCGGATGGCGGCAATGGTTGAGCCATTCCAAAGAAGTAATCGAAATCCAGGCCTACTGTGCCAGCATCGCCTGACTGTTGCTCAGCTTATGAGTGCGAAAAAAGCTAAGCTTGAGAATACATGTAATGATCTGCTGGTATTGCTGTTGCATGGTCGACAACCAAGGACTGCTTGACCATCTAAACAAACATGAACCCCAATACCGAATTTATCACTTGCGAATTATTTTCAAAAAAATGCCAGCTCACGGCAAAAAAATAAATCCATGCCGAATAGTGTTTCCCTCGTCCGCTCTATCGGCCTCCCAAAATCCAGACACCCATTGAGTTCGACCAGCCAACAAAATTCACGCCGAATCGATTGAGTTGCCGACATCTCATATCGGCGCCCGACCCATTTTTTTGAGCCATCGAAAGTGTGACTTCAGGGACGACCAGAATGTTTCGTGGGAAGAATACTTCACGCCAACTTCGCGGCAAGTCTGTTCGACAATCACTGCGATGGCTGGATAATTGACATGACAAATTTTCGGAAACAAGTGGTGTTCCACCTGATGGTTCAAGCTCCCGGTAAACCAGGTAAGCGGTCGATTCCGCGTTGCAAAATTAACGGTCGTTTCGACCTGGTGAATCGCCCATGAATTTTCCATTCCCGAATCAGAATCGGGAATCGGAAAGTCCGCTTCTTCGACACAATGCGCCAGTTGAAATACAATGCTCAACAACCAACCTTGAACGAACGACGCCATCAAGAAAAACAGCAACACCCAGTACCACTGGTGCATTAACATCGGTATCACGAAGGCGAGCGTAAAAAACGTAATTTTCCCAATGACAAACACCCACAGATTTCTACCTTTTGGACGATCGATATTGAACTGGCCCATTTTTCCGCCAAACAAACTCCGAAAATCATCGTACAGCTGCCACTTGATCGTAACCAACCCGTACGGCACCCACAGGTAAAGATGCTGCAACCGATGAAAGCTCAAGTGAGGTTGATGAGGCGACAACCGGCCAAGAGCGCCGAGCTCAATATCACCATCGTGACCGGTAATATTAGTGAATATATGATGGACGTTGTTGTGTTTCTTCTGCCAGTAGTAAGAACTGCCACCAATCAAATCGAGTGACATTGCCATCAGATTGTTGACCCATTTGCGGCTGGAATAGGAGGCGTGGGAGCCGTCATGTTGGATGGTAAAACCGATTCCGGCCAACGCCGTTCCAAGCGAAATTGCCAGCAAGGATGCCTGCCACCAACTGGTCGCCCAGAAAACCAACAAAACGTAAGACATTGCAAACCAACCGAAAACAACGGCAGTTTTTATATACATCTCGACGCAATCTCTTCTCCGTCGCCAAGTCGTTTCAAACATTGCGTCAACTCGCTGCCGCAGCAATTTAAGGAAGACCTCGTCCGATGCGAATTTCACCCGGAGATCTTCTTGTTGAACCGGAGCTGCCTGCGCTTCATCGGATTTGCCCAAACTAACGCTCGACTCTTGCTTGGCTACTTGCACATCTGATTCTTGGCAATAATTCAACTTACCTCCTTCGCTCGGGAAAAATGCGATGGTTAAGCGATATGAAAAGTGGAAAGCAACTCAGGATATCCGATTTCCCATCGGCTCAACAGCACGCGTCCAGATTTACTGTAAGCCGCGTTGCCATCTTATTCGCCTTTTCAAACCAATGGGCGCGTCATTCAGGATAACTTTGATCTTTCCAGACTTGAGGGAGAATCTGGAATCTGTGTTTGAAGAAGCGAGAAAAAACAGTCCATACTGAAGAGTACGTGACCTTCCTGCGCTCCCAACACTGCACGCTCACTCCAATCCTAGCACCACCGCAAAGAAAATTGTATTGCGTGCCAAAGTTGAACCGTGGATTAAAAATAAATGGGTGAACTTCTTAAATTCACTTCGAGCCTATTTGGCAATCTTTCAATTCTCAACGCAGCGTTGATCATTTTGCGTGTCACTTCAGTTGGCGTCTGGTTTGGATATCTCTGTCCAAACGTAACTGAAATCTTCTGGTAGGCGTTGGCGACTATTTTGGGCGGACAAACTAGACAATGACATTCGCAAGATGGGACATCCTCGCTCAGAATTGACTTGATTCACGCTCCTCGATGATGGACACTGATCGCGTTCGCTGAATGTCGCAACCGATCACCAACCCTTAAATCCTCCGCTAAACGCCGTGTTCACGGTTCGGTTCGATCCTTCAAGGACAGGAGTCGGAACGCTGGATCGGCGAGCAGTCGGACCGGGTTGATCGGGTCGAGCAGCGTCGTACCGAATCCTAAGATTCCGGTTCCGTACGGATCGGTCTTGATCTCAAGCCGGGCGTATACCTCCAGGCAGGCGCCAATGCATGTCCACCGGTACCTAGCCCGGCGGCCCATGAACAGGCCGAACCAGTCGTATCCATCGGTGATCGTGAGACGAAAAATTCGCCGCTTCCAAGATCGAGGGAGCGGCAGACGCTTGATCTGTTTTCGCCGTCGGCGGTTGGAGTTTTTGCGCCAGCGAGCGTTCTCTTTGAGCATCTGCCGCGCGATCTCGGCGCACCGACTAATTTGCTCTTCGGTGAGTCGTTCCGCCGGGCGAAGCGCGATGTAATGCCCGCGAACGTGTTCAGTTAGCGTGTGGAGCGGACGGGCCAACGCCCCCCTGCCCATGCAGGAGCTCAACGTGCCCATCGAACCGTCGTCCATCCGCAGGACGACCTCCGCGTGACCGACGCTCTCGTGCAGACGGGCGGCGACGTTTCCACTTGTCAACAAGAGGTCGCCAGGCTTAAGAACGTCCGCTGGGGGGCTGATCCAACAGTGCGCCGGGACCGGGCCGTGCCCCTGTTTTACGTAACGCCGACGGTTGAGCCGGTAAAGCGCGATCGCGAAGATCCATGCCACGATTTCGGCGGCTGCGACCGATCGGATTGCCCAGTGCGGCGCGAAGATTCCCGCGTAGCAGGACAGCGAGATGCCCAGACACGCCGGCAACAGGAACTCGATTCGGGAGAGCAAGTCAAAATAAGTCTTGAACACTTGTCCCATTCGCAGCCAGGTCAGCGCGAGCCAGCAGCCACTAATCAAGGCAGCGCCCACGACGATACGCCAATGCAGCTCACCTTCGATCAGTCGCCACGTGAGCACGCCCAACGCTACATAGGCCAGCGTATCGAGCGCCTTGAAAAAGCGATATGAAAGATCGTGAATCCGGCCCATTGATAGAACTCAAATGAGGAAAAGATTAAGGAATAAAAGGAACAGGCAATGATTCAACAGACGGGGGAGGCATGGCCTCCTAGTTAGCATAGTGCAGTCATCAAAAAGAGCAATCAAAAATCCCCTTTTCGATCCTCTACCACTGCGGCGCAGACCACTGCGGCGCAGACCACTGCGGCGCAGACCACTGCGGCAATACCCGCTCAACTGCCTGTGCGATCGACAGCAGCGCATCGTTGCTGGCAAGGGTATCGATTTCCAGTCCGAGAGGTAACCCGGTATCGGCCTGCGCTGCGAGTAAGCTGATCCCCGGAATACGTGCAACGCTCGCTGAGCTAGTGTTGCGAATGAACGTCATGTAGGTTGGTTTCTGTTCGCCATTGAAAAACTCAAGTGCGTGACCTACCTCCTCTGGCAGGTCTGAAGAACCTAAAAAATCTTTGGCTCTCCGAAACCGACCTGATGGATGAGCATGGATTACGACGCGCTTGCCAGTGGGCTGGCAACAGCGCGGCCACAGCAATGAAGAACTATGCACTCGTTCGCAAAAGCGATTTTCAGGACATAGGAACGGCTGGAAAATCTGACGCCAAATGCGCCGCCATCGATGCTTCTGACGCCAAATGCGCCGCTGAATCGGCAAGCACGACCGAGCAAAAACCCCATAAAAATAGCACGGTAGAGAATGGAAGGTCTCTACCGTGCATGACAGTGGGCGTTGAGGGACTCGAACCCCCGACCCTCTCGGTGTAAACGAGATGCTC
>JAPKBL010000026.1 GCA_028823415.1 Mariniblastus sp. | reverse complement strand
TCAAGCAATCAGACTCAAGCAATCAGACTCAAGCAATCAGACTCAAGCGATAATTCTCATGCCCGACCCTCTTCCATTGGACAACGTTCATAATCTACGAAAGTACTGGAAGCCGACCAAAGAAAGATTACAACGCGCCAGTTCTCAGCACCCGCTGGCGGTGCGCATGCATCGCGCTTTCAGTTGGGTCGCCTCGGCCGAAGGCGATGACCCAAATGAAAAACTAGACGAGAAATTAATTTTTCGATGGATCGGATTAAATTCTTTGTTTGGTCGATGGAATTCATTCGACCACGAACCCGAAAGAGACGGGCGCGCACTTACCGGTTTTTTAACCGTCATCGAAGAGTGCGACAAAGATTCTTTGATCGAGGCCTGCCTGACCGAGCAACAAGCGTTGGTTACCCAGATCTGTTCGGACCCGTTTGTGAATAAATTTTTCTGGAAGGCGCTCAACACGGAAAAACGATTCAACCGCCGCCGCGATCAAATTTCAATTCAACGAATGTACGTGAATCAAAATTATCGCCAGATCCTACACGAAGTTTTTAATCGAATTTATTTGGTTCGCTGCCAGCTGATTCATGGAGCTGCGACGTTTGACAGCAAGCTCAACCGGGAAATTGTAAAGCAATGTGGCATTGTTTTGGAAAGCATAATTTTTGTCACCGTGAGAATCATCATTGATCATGCCTGGTCAGAAAACTGGGACGACCTTTGCTATCCACCCGTCGCAGATGCGAACTGACATAAGAAACGCACGGTCGCCGAATCTATCCATTTTTTAATGGTGAAAAACTAAGTTTTTGAAACAGAGATCGGTAATTCCCAGTAGAAAGCATGTAACTCGCCAGCCAATCCCATAATTCAGCATGGAGCGGACCACTCGTGTTTAGAAAAATTACTCTGTTGACCTGCAGCGTGCTTTTGATGACCAGCGGTCTCGTGCGAGGACAGCAACAGCCATTGGTCGAAAAGTACCTTCTCTCGGGAAATTTCTCTCAGGGCGAAAAAGATCTACAGGCCCATCTCAAGCAGAACCCCCAAGACGACCAGGCAAGATTCGGGTTGGGCACGCTCCAATTCATGCAATCCCTAGATCATTTGTCAAAAAGTTGGTACCGATACGGGATCAACAGTAGCACCCGTAATGCCATTTTACCCTTTTTTCGACTGCCGGTTCCAGCCAATCCCAACCCCGAACCAATCGACTACGAATCTGTCCGAAACGTTCTCAAAGAAATGCTAAAAGATCTTGAGAAAGCAGACAAAACATTAGCAGAGATAGAATCAAAAAATGTAAAGCTTCCACTCCATCTATTTGCGATTCATTTTGATATCAATGGAAATGGCAAAAAAGACAAAGCCGAAGATTTGAATGTCTTTTTAGATGAGATATTCGACCTCAAGCGAATTCCAAACCACTGCAGGCCAGTAACCGTTATCGCTTTCGATTATGCCGATGCCATTTGGTTACGCGGTTACACTCACGTCCTTCGCAGCATGCTCGAATTTGCCTTAGCCTACGATGCAAAGCCTCTTTGGGATGTTTCGGCCCATCGCCTCTTCCCCAATGTCAAATTCAAGTACGAATTCATGAAGGAAGAATTTGACAAGTTGAAACGAGAAGGAGGGGGTTTCAGATTTGATGGAAACTCAATCCTTGACATCGTGGCTTCGATTCACAACTTGAACTTCAAACTGCAAGAACCAGAGCGTATAAAACGGATCCATGGGCACCTAAAAAAAGTCGTTGAATTGAGTAGAGAAATGTGGACTTCCCTTTCTGAAGAAACCGACAATGACCGGGAATGGATACCCAATTCAAGACAGACCACCGTGGTATCCCAGTTTCGATCCACCAACCAGACGTTAACCGTATGGCAGGAAATTCTCGACGAAGTCGACGAAATCTTGGATGGCCGCACACTGCTTCCTTTTTGGCGAGGAGAATCCAAGGACCGCGGTTTTAACGTCAAGCGATTTATCACTGAGCCTCGCGATTTTGATGTCATCCTGTTTATTCATGGCTCCGGCGCTATGCCGTTTGTCGAGCGAGGAGATGTCAGTAGTCCAGAAAAATGGAGACAGTTCCAAGAAGTCTTTAACGGTGATCTATTTGGTTTTGCAATCTGGTTCAACTGAATGCCTAGAACATAGTTCACGACTCCTATTGATATAAACATCGACCGCGACAAAAAGGTTATGATCAACTCCAGGCACTTTAACGAACTATGACCTAAATAATTTGCACATGCGGATCGACCCTAAAAAGCAAGCCGTCAGCTTGAACATTCGTGATAAGGATTTTTATAACAACCCTTATCCTTATTACGAAACATTGCAGCAGGAATGCCCTATGTTCTACTGGCTGGAACATGGACTCTGGACATTTGTCGATCATCAGAGTGTCACGTCTATTCTGCGGGACCGACGGTTTGGCCGCCAAATTGAGCATCTAAAATCCCGGAAAGAACTAGGACTTCCGGCAATTCCAGCAAAGCTTCAGCCATTTTTCGATATCGATCGCTGTTCCCTGCTGGGACTCGAACCACCATCCCACACCCGATTGCGAAGTCTCGTTCAAAAGGCATTCATGGCCCGGCAAATCGAGCGTTTGCGAGGACGCATTGAGTCTTTATGCCACCGTCTGATTGATGAAATCGAAGAGAACTCCGGAACCTATACCTTTGATTTCAAAGAACGCTACGCCACACCCATCCCGGTAATTGTGATCGCAGAGATGCTTGGTGTCCCCGAAGCAATGGCGCCCGAACTACTGCGATGGTCACACAATATGATCAAGATGTATGAGATGCAACGAACGCCCGAAATGGAGGCCGCCGCCGTAGAATCTTCACGGGAGTTCGTTCGTTATCTCAGATCATTGGTGCAAGATAGGCGCCGTCAGCCTCACCAAGACCTGATTAGTAAATTAATCGAAGTCGAATCGGCCGGCGATCGATTGAGCGAAGATGAGCTGATCGCAAACTGTATTCTACTGCTGAATGCCGGCCATGAGGCAACCGTCAATGTGCTCGGCAACGGCATGGTCGCGCTCCTAAAGAGTCCATTGCAATTAGCGCAGTGGCGCGACCATGGCCCCAGCGACACACCCTTCAGCAAGGCCGCGGTTGAGGAACTATTGAGATTTGACACGCCACTGCACCAGTTCAATCGCTGGGTTCTAGAGCCCCTCGAGATCGGTGGGCATGCATTTGACGTGGGACAGGAGATTGCCTTAATTCTCGGCGCTGCCAATCGCGACCCGAACGTCTTTTCCTCCCCCCATGAACTTCGATTGAACAGACACCCCAACGCACACGTGAGCTTTGGGGGCGGCATCCACTATTGCCTTGGTGCGCCATTGGCGAGACTGGAAATTCAAATTGCCATCCCGGTTTTCCTACAGCGACTGCCCAAAATCCAACTCGAAAAACCACCGGTTTATTCGAACAATTATCATTTTCATGGGCTGGAATCGATCCCCATGTGTGTCGGCTCAAAAGGTTAATTCCCACTGACGGAAATCCATGACCTCCAGCCTGAAAACCGCACACGCAGCCCGCTACACTTCTCCAAAATAAACTATTTTGGAATGGGCGTAACATGGTTTAGGATGAATCGGCACGATCCCCAACCGCTTGGGGCTGAAAATAACCGTTTTAAAATTCCTAAACAGGATGATACTGATTTATGAACGCTTCGATAGTTAATCCTCTTGGTCTGCGATTTTTGTTCTTTTGTGCGTTGACTAGCTTCGCGATTCCCGTCGCCGTGATGGCTGGAAACCAACGCCCTAATGTCATTGTTATCATGAGCGATGACCAAGGCGGAGGAGATTACGGGTTTCAAGGGAATCCGCTTATTGAAACTCCCTCGCTGGACACCATGTTCAACAACGGTGGATGCCTGACGAATTTTTATGTCAGTCCCGTGTGCGCTCCGACGCGAGCGAGTCTGATGACTGGTCGGTACAACTATCGAACGCGGTGCATCGACACCTACATCGGTCGTGCCATGATGGACGCCGATGAAAAAACACTTGCGGAATACTTACGCGACGCGGGATATCGAACCGGCATCTATGGCAAGTGGCATCTGGGTGACAACTACCCGCTGCGCGCGAACGATCAAGGATTTCAAGATAGCCTCGTTCACCGGGGCGGAGGAATTGGCCAGCCTTCTGACCCGATCGGTGCCGAGGGAAAATACACCGACCCGACACTGATCAAAAATGGAATCGAAACGCCGATGGAGGGATACTGCACCGACATTTATTTCGATGCGGCCATGCAATTTATCGACCAGAGCGTAAACGCCAAGAAAAATTTCTTTACTTACATCGCAACCAACGCTCCCCATGGCCCGTTTCACGACGTTCCGATCGATCTCTATGAAAAATATCGAAAGATCGATTTTTCACCAATTCTGATTAACAAACTCAATAAAACTCGATTGGAAAAAGAGAACGATAAACTGGCCAGAATCGCTGCGATGATCACTAACATTGACGCTAACGTGGGACGGCTGTTTGAACGTCTTGAGTCACTGGGAGTACTGGACAACACGATTGTAATTTACCTCAACGATAACGGGCCTAACTCGAAGAGATTCGTCGGCAACATGCGGGGCGTGAAATCCCATGTCGACGACGGCGGTATCCGCTCGCCATTGCTCTTTCACTGGCCCGCCAAAGTAAAATCAGGACATCGATCAAACCTGATGTGTGCACACATCGATGTGCTTCCAACCCTGCTGGATGCCTGCTCTGTAGAGAGTTCGAATACTCACCCGGTCGATGGCCGGAGCTTTCTTCCACTG
The DNA here is from genome assembly GCA_028823415.1 of Mariniblastus sp. GTDB lineage: Bacteria > Planctomycetota > Planctomycetia > Pirellulales > Pirellulaceae > Mariniblastus. Next base: position 49,885 of record JAPKBL010000026.1, on the reverse strand, counting down.
CTTATGAACGACCCAGTCGATTGGCCCAACCGCTCACTGGTGTTCCAAACCCACCGTGGAGATAAGCCACAGCTTTATCATCATTTCGCGCTTCACAATGGTCCTTGGAAGCTGGTACATCCGAGTGGATTCGGAAAAGAAAAAATCGACGGCGAAGTCAAATTGGAACTCTACAACCTTAAGCAAGACCCTCAACAAAAAAACAACCTTGCAGCCGACAAACCAGAAGTCTTTGCTCGGCTGAAGGCAAACTACGAATCATGGTTCGAAGATGTTGGCTCAACCCGCCCCGACAACTATGCTCCCCCGCGAATTATTATCGGCACTGATTTCGAACCGCAAACGGTACTGACCCGGCAGGACTGGCGACACACGCAAGGCAAACCGTGGGCTGGTGATTCAAATGGTTCCTGGTTGCTGGAAGCCGAGAAACCGATGTCCTACGAAATTGAAATCATCTTTAATCACTCACCGGCAAAGGGTAAAGCGGTGATTAAAGTTGGAGACATCACGCAAACAATCGAAATTCCCGCCGGTCAAAAAAGAGGCCATGTCCATCTCATCGACATCCCGCAAGGCAAAACCAGCCTAACAGTCACCGCGGATTTTGATGGAAAAAAACAAGGCCCCCATCAGGTCATCCTCTCGCGTCAATAATAAGTACCAGCCGCACTCCTTTTGTTGGAAAGTCGGTCGCGGCGCCGCCACCCCGGTTCCCAACATGAATGCTCTCCAACATGAATGCTCTCCAACATGAATGCTCTCCAACATGAATGCTCTATTAGGCAGCCACTCGTGTTTGGTAAAAAACACGTCGCCACATGAGCTGCGCCGGAGGCCTGCGTGCGATCTCAAACAGCCCTATCGCCGTGCCGATGACCGCACCCACAAGATGGGCAATCGGAACCGCAGTAAATCCCTCGCTGTTGACGAACAGCGTGCCACCTACAAAGCATTCGTAAGCTATTTTTCCCATCATTCCGGCAAACAGAAAGGCATACATCCCAACGCCTGCCCAATTTTTCTCTCGAATTGAACTGTCAACCAAGTACAAGACCGCCAATCCAAACAGAGCCGTGTCCAGTCCGCTGAGCCCCCGATAAGAACTTACATCGAACGCGAAATAAGACACAAGCAAGGGAATGGTAATCGCTGACAACGCCAATGCGATGGCGTATTGAATTGAATTTCTTCGCTCGCAAATGACCCCCATCGTGACAAACATCACCAGATCCCAAACTAAATGATCAAACGACCAGTGGGCCATGTGACAACCGAAAAGCTGAATCAGTTGATGAAAAACTGGTAAATTGGTTTGAAAATCGAGCAAACTCTCAAGACCGGGAATCAAAAATACGACCACCGTGGCGACCGCGACGGTCAAAGTAATCGGAATTTCTTTCATTAACTGGTACATGGTTTTCTCGATTCTAAATTTGCACGCAAGTTATCAACGTAAACACGGAATCGCAGAGACTCTCGGTCTCGAAGCAAAGTGATCCTGAAGGTCACTGCCGCTCTCTCACCCCAGAGCGAAAGAGCGGCGACCTGGATTCCTCTCATCAACACACTCGTCTTACGAAGCCTCGGCATCCTTTTTTGCAACTCCTTTTCGCTTTCGTCGCGCGGCTGCCACGCCTGCCATTCCAGCAGCAATCAGCCCAGTAATCGGATCAATTGCTCCTCCTCCTCCACCGCCACCGCCACTGCTACGATTGCTCGTCGAGCGCCAAGGCGAACTGTTAGATTTCGCCGGCGTCTTAGAGCTCGAGCTTGATCGTTTTGGTGGATTGGGGCGCGTTGAAACAGGCTGAGTTCCAAAGTTCAAATCCTGTCCTCGCTGGGGAGCATTGTTCGCAACCCGCTTTTTGGGTGCCGTCGGCTTCGTTGCCGTTTTCGCGACTTCCTTGCTTTTTGAATCGCTTTCAATCGGGCCTAGGTTGGCCATCGAATTTTCACGCAACTGCTTCAGCGATTCGTCAAGCTTGTTTCGAGCGGCTCGATCTCGCTGGATTCTCGTCGCATTGCGTCGGTCAATTTTCCATCGCTTGTACTCTTTGTCATTTTCGAGAACGATAAAAGAAGCGTACTCGCTCACGATAGAATAGCCTTCGCACAAATTGACAATCTCATTTACGAGGTCTGGAGAATCTCCATTTTTTCGCATCTCGTCCATCAATCCCTGGACTCGATACCAAGCCCACATTCGATCAATTTGCGGGTTGTCCGCGTCGAGCTTGGGAAAATCGAAACTGACACTCTGCTCAAACGGACGGCCCATCACAGTTCCTTTGAGCGTGATATCGCCTTGACCAAAGTCTTTGTATCGCCCAATCATTCGAATGGGCTTACCGTGGTACAGGTTGGGAAGTGCTCCAGGAAGTGTGTCATAAACCGGCACACCGTCAATGGACAACACGAGATCTGTTGCCACCGGATGGACCAACTTTCGCCGAAAAGCATCAGCTTGCCGAATGAAATCATCTTCATGGGAAATGAAAGTCGCTAAACCACCGGCATCCTCGGCTAACTGCTTCAGTAACGGCCGGTTTACTTCGTTTCCAATCCCAACGCAAAATACTTTCGAACTGGAAGGAGCGTCTGCGATCAAACCAAGTAACTCTTTTTGGCCGCCTGCCTCGGTCATTCCATCAGACAATACGACAACGTTAAGCTCACGATCCGGTTGCTTATAACGGTAGGCAGCGTTCATCGCTGGGCGAAGATCCGTGCCGCCCTTGGCATATTGCTCACCAAGAAATTCCGTCAACTTTTTCTTCGCTTCTACATTGACCTCTGCCAATTTGCTAAACAGCATCTTGGGGGCATTATTGAAAACCATGACATCAAATCTGTCTTCTTCACCAAGGGAATTAACGAATGCTTCCACCGCCCCCTGAGAAAGCATTAACTTTCCGTCGTTTCTCATACTGCCCGAGATGTCGACGACAAACACATAATCCATACCACCGGCTGTATTTTCTAACTCCTCGCCAGCGGTTAGCGACATGAGAAAGTAGCCATCCTCGCCAGCATGCTTCGAGGTAATTAGATCAATTCCAGTCTTGGCTCGCTTTGACTGGAAAGCAATTACGATGTCCCGACTTAAATCACCCTCGTTAACTTCCATGCTTGCTCGTGCGTAATCACTTGAATGATTGACAACGACAAACTCATTAGGATGCGAGTGACTGGTGATCTTCTTCACCGGAATTTCGCTCTTGATATCAAGAGTCAACGCAAACTTGCCTGACGTTTTTTCGTTTTCAGCCTTCGTCGAAGTCGCAAGTGGGAAAACGTAAGTAGACCAATCGTGATCAACGTCCAACGGTTGATAGTAAACCACTTTGATATGCTGTTCAGCGTGTGGTTGAATCGGGAAAACTCTCATCTCAAACGTTTTGTAATCCACCTGCTCGAGCAGCCCCGGATCCTTTTTTGTTCTCTTATAACTTTGATAAATTTGCCGAGCTCGCTTCTTCTCTACGACCTCGCCAATCATTTCCTTGCCATTAATGATCATGCTAAAGTTGCTCACGCTCGCATTGACAGGAACAGGAAACGTGTAAAGCGCTTCAACAATTCTGCTTTCCGTATTGAGGAAAATTTGATTTACCTCAGTGACAGCAATTCCGTTGTTAATGGTGACATTAACAATCTGCTCCTTGATCAGCAGTCTCCCTCCGAAACCCCCCTTCGCTACCAACAGGCCCGACGCATTAGCCAGCCCCGAAGGCACTACACCCAGGACAAGCGTTAGCAGCATGGCCGATATCCATTTGGTTCGAGACCGCCTTCGGTTGCCCTGCCCTTCTTCATCGGTCAACCATTCTTGTTTTGAAACTTGCATTGGACTCTCCAGTAAAGTGACGCTCAAAATGAGCTTTGATTAGCTGAAAATCACTTATGCAACCCGCATGCCAACCAATTAAGAAAAACGTAAGCCATTGAAATAAAACAACTTATGAACAATCGAAGAAACAAAGACCTGAAGCCAATGATAGTGGTGTACAATTTATGCACACCCGAATGTACACCAAATGACCATTTCGAGTTCAAAATGATTTTCACCGATGCCGAGAGAACACTCGCCCAGACGATTGCGGATATCTCTTTCGCCAATCCGTTTTTGCCCAAGCGAGTGGAGCTGGAAAAGGCGGCTCTGGGCAATCAGTTCGACCCCAGCACCCGGCCTTTTTGGTCTTGGTCGTTGAACGATGAATTAGATCGCCCCAACGTCGTCAAGCTCACCACCGCGGTGATCTCCTTGACTGAACAAATCAGAACTAAATTACTGACGGCAACGCAAGCGTCTGACGATGAACTGCGGCTCTATTCTGACCTAGTTTGGTATGTCTTGTACTATGAGCATTTCTCAAAACCCATTAACCAAACTCAACAGACCGCCGATGAAACTTCAGCTTGGGATCAGTTTATCGTCTCCGTTGATTACTGGATGAAATTCAGCGACCGAACCATCCCAACCCACGATGAACCGGAGCATATATACGCCTGTCTTTATCAAGTCAAACGCGCATTTTTGAATATTTTTCACTGCGTCATCGGACGGTCGTGGCCCATTTGCAAGTTGCGGGCAAACATCTGGGAATCGATCTTTACTCACGATATGCGTCGCAGTCGACGAATTCTATATAGCTCCATGAATGAGGTCACAACTCTAGTGGTCGGCAACACGGGAACCGGCAAAGAACTCGTCGCCCGAGCTGTTGGGCTCTCGCAATACGTCCCATTCGATAAAAACAAAAAACAGTTTACGGACGTTAAATCAGAACGTTTTTTTCCACTCAACCTTTCTGCGTTTTCTCCCACTCTCATCGAGTCAGAATTATTTGGTCATAAAAAAGGTTCCTTCACCGGCGCAGTCGCCAAGCGGGTCGGCTGGCTTGAATCGGCAGGCAGACATGGAACCGTATTTTTAGACGAAATCGGTGAACTCGATGTGAGCATTCAAGTAAAACTATTGCGTGTTCTTCAACAGCGTCAATTTCAACCGATAGGTGAAAACAAAACACTTCCGTTTAAGGGAAAATTTATCGGTGCGACCAATCGAAACCTCGCCGATGAAATTCAAAAGGGAACCTTTCGAGAAGATTTTTATTACCGCCTCTGCTCCGACATCATTTCCACTCCAACCTTGATTGAACAACTTCTCGACCGCCCCTCGGAGTTCGGGTTTTTGGTCGATTTCATTTGTCGACGCATTGCTCCTGGCGACCATGAACAGTTGCGGGACTCAGTCGAAAAATGGTTTGAATCTTCAGAATTAGCGGACTACCGGTGGCCTGGAAATATGCGAGAACTCGAGCAATGCGTTCGCAATATCATGATCCACAACCATTACGCTCCACCCTCAAAAACAATGCCGGGGGCTCCATCGAAAATTTCAAAGGCCATCGAAGAGGTGACGCTGACGTCTGAGGAACTGCTGGCCGAATATTGCGCGAAAGCCTATCGAAAATACGGCAGCTATGAAAAAGCCGCCGAAGTCCTTGGGCTCGACCGTCGAACGGTGCGTGCCAAAGCCAACAGGAGTAAAGTGACTTAAATAAAATCCGCAGAAATTCTGCCTTCCAAAAGACGCCAGCGGTCAAGGGTCGAGCATCTAAATTACATTTTTTAGAAGTTAATTCGGCGATACCGTTACCCCTGAGTTCTAAGCCTAGTTAAACTGGCGTTTTCAAATTCTCAATAGGCGTTTGATTTATTGATTGACGAACACCATCCTGTTCGCTCGGAACTGGCACACCAGCCATGAGTTACCTTCAGTCATAAAACTAAAAATCTCATCCAGTTCATTGAACTTTCAGTGGCAACATGGCTAAGTCATATTACGAAATATTAGACATCAGCGCCGATGCTGAAGCGCCAGAAATTCGACGTGCCTATCGGAACGTGCTGCGGAAGTACCACCCAGATCTCAATCCAAACCAGCGGAAAGCCGCGAAACGATCCCGTCAACTCAACGCAGCGCTGGGGGTCTTAACCAACCCTACCGAACGTGCCCGCTACGATGCAAAACTTGAAAGAATTGAAAAACGGGAAAAAAAGGCAAAAGAGAAATCCAAACAACGAAATTCTCGACAGAACACCCGCTCGACAGAGGGTAAAACTAACACGAAACCAAAACAAAAACCAAGCTCCCGTAACCGAACCAATCGCCAACCGGGGCCACGCCCGGGTTTTAAACAGCGCAGCGCTAAAAGTTCGACGAGGCATTCATCTGGGAAGAAACGCCAACAGCCTGAAGCTCCTAAATGGAAAAAAAAGCGAGCGCGGAAGCGGCCTGCCAAGAAATCACCAGCCTACCGATGGTCTCGCCCTGCCAAGACATTTAAACATACCCCAAAACCTGAGCTTGGCTTTCAACACGGGCTTTGGATCGGTATTTTCGTCGGCACAATCCTGATAATACTATTGCTGGCATTGCTGGTCTTGCTGGGCATGATCGAGTTTAAGCTAGATCAATCGCTGATTGGCTTCTTTGCCTGATCTGTGCAGCAATGTTTCGTTAAAGTGCCGCCTCAGTAGTTTTTCGCTGGCCGCACCACGGGTAAAATCGGCTAACGATTTTTTATGATTGCGGGCGATTCGAAGCTGCCCGTTACATGGAGACCGTTGCAAATCGCAAAACAATACTACCGCCACAAAAAATTCGATATCGACGACGGCAGTGTTTCTCAACTCAAGCTAATTCGAAGGAAGATTCCAGTAAATTTTTAGATTATGAGTCGATCGACCCGACGCCACGATATCCAGTCGACCGTCTCCATTCAAATCGGCAGCTCGAAGATCTTCACAAGCCATTGTGTTTTCATCAACGAAAAATGAATTCCACTCCCGCTCAGGTCCATCGCTCGGCTCGGCAAAATAAATCTTGATACCGAATTTACCATCCTCATTAGGCTTCCTCCAGCCAGCCACAATCTGCGCTTCGCCGTTGCCAAAAAAGTCACCCACGGCGATCGCGTGCCCCTGATTCAATTTCGAATCGAGCACAGTGCGCTGAGCGAAAGGAAGTGGTTTATTTTCAGGGGACATTTTCGTCTCGTAGAGGACTAAGTCTGTTCCGTGAAACGGCTCGATGGTTGACAGAAAAGAAACACCCGCGGCATTTCGACCAAAACGAATCTCCCCGCCCCCTTTGATTCCCAACAACCGCTCTCGCTGCCATTGGCCATCACGCAACCTAATCCGCTTCGCGCCCTCTCTCCCAAGATAAAACAGATCTTCACCGTCGGCATCGTGACCCGTCGCTGCGACATCAAAATTATGGGTCACATGGTATTCATCGTCGATCAAATCTACTTTCCACGGTTGCTCTGGCCCCTCTGCCATCTGATAAACCAATAACCGCGATCCTACACCTTCGCCGTTTTTATTTCCTCGCCCATGCAGAGGCGCAACGACCAAGCCAAATTTTTTATCGGACATCTTTAACCATCGCATCCGATGGACAACCGGTTCATGAGGAAGCTCGATCGGCGTCCAGCGCTCCTTGCGGTCAGGTCCCGGAGCAAGATAAAAAACCGCGCCCGAGTTCTCTGTGTCTCCTGGATTCCATTGCCCGCCAACCGCAATCTCGACTTTTCCATCACCGTCAATATCTCGCGCCGCAATACAAACGTTATCCCTTTGCGTCAGATTCTCTGCGATCACAAATCGCTTCCAATCTGGGTTTCGATACCACACAAACTGCTTTTTATCTGCCAGCAATATGTCGGGCCGATTATCTCCATCGACGTCACCAATCGCCGTTCCATAACCAATGATTACCTGAGAGTCGATTGTCTCTGACTGAAATAAAATCGGCGACTTGATCTGGCCTTCAGCCGACGACTCAAATAAACCAAAACCAATAATTAAACCGGCGAATAATATTTTGGCTACGTTCATTGATTACCTTAAATTTTTACCGTCTTACTGATTGCACTTGGGTCGATCCAAGCAGATTACATCGTCACTTAGTCTAACGTCACCAGCCAACACAGTGAATTATTCGTTAGCGAGATACCTCGCCCCACTCGCCGACAATTCAACGACGCCTTGAAAACTGGGGCCAAATGAGAAATTTATCGATCCATCGTCAGGTTCAAATCGACCAAAGGACAGCCAACTCCGCCAGAACACAACAAAAACTGTTGCTATATCGAGTAGAAACCGAGTTTACGGATGAAATGGAATTCTCTAACATCCCCCCGCAAATTTAACTTAAATTTCCCACGCGATTTTTCCCCACCTGAGTCATCAAGAAATTAAGGCAGACCCGATGGCAACTCAAATCACTCCGACAAGCGCGCCCCGGGATTGGTCGGCTCTGATTGGCCGCTGCTACATGAACCCCATCTTGGATTACTCGCTGATCGGCGCTGCGATCAGTATTCCATTTGTGATTTGGGTCCTTCTTGATCCATCAATCACTCCCCAAACGTTTAGAACAAAAGTCATCGTATTTCTATTTTTTAATTATGCGCATTTTGCCGCGTCCACGGTTCGGCTATACACCAAACCTGGAGAAATCCCATCTCGCACCTGGGCGACGATTTGGTTGCCGCTGATTGCCATCCTCATCACAACCGTCTGCATCGCGTACCCGAAGGTTCTTGGAGACCACCTTTGGGCGCTGTACATCACCTGGTCACCCTACCACTACGCCGCTCAGGCCTATGGCCTTGCACTGATGTATTGCTACCGTTCAGGTGTATTTTTAGATCGGTCAGAAAAACGAATGTTCTGGATGATCTGCATGCTCCCATTCATTCGCGCCATTTTAGTTGCCAGAGAAGGAGGCATTAGAGAAGGGGGCATCAATTGGTTCGTCGACCTAAACCAATACCCCGTCGTCGGTGATTATATTGAAATCGCTGGGATCGTTTTGGCTGTCTTAATTTTCACACTTCCCATCATTTGTTTTTTTCGATTCCGAGACAAAGGTAAAACACTTCCTCTGATTTGCTGGCTTCTCTTAGCAATGAACGGTCTTTGGTGGGTCACCCTGTCATACGATGATGCCTGGTTTTGGGCTTCGATTTTTCATTCACTTCAGTACATCGTGATCGTCGTAATCGTCCATACCAACGACATGATGAAACAGCCTAACAATACAAAAGGAAAATTATTTCACGTCATGTGGTTTTATGCATTGAGCATGATGCTTGGCATGTTTCTATTTATTGGATGGCCCTGGGTTTATTTCGCATGTGGTTTCAGTATGGAATACTCAATCTTGATGACAGTCGCAACCATTAATATTCACCACTTCATGGTAGATGGATATATTTGGAGGTCGAAGAAAAAGACAAAACCGATCGCGGCGGCGACATGACCAACCGTTGCGTTTTTGTTTGAGAAATCATTCGAAAAATCAGCTCAACGAATCACGCTAAAAGACACAGATCAGCGGATCTTAATGGAAAAAAGATTCGCGTCTTTCATCACAAACCGGAATCGGACGGCTCGCCCGGCCAACTGATTTAAGTCTGTCTTTCCTTTCCAGGAGGCAATTTCTTCGAGGCTGTCGCCGATCAGGATATCGGAGTCGGCCAATGTAAAACCGGGGATCGGGGTTCCCATTTCATCCTGAACTTCTACCCGTACGGCCCCGGCGGCACTGGTTGACATATTCAACGTTAATTCGCGATTTCCATCGGAATCCGGTTCCGGTAAGTCGATCAAATCGCCGTTGGTCTGGTTCATCAATTGCTTTTCGCGCACCGATTCCATCGTCAGCAAGACATCGTCGGGCTGCAAGTGATTCCCAAGCACGGTCGCGACGCCGCATTTGGCAATGCAGGCGATTTCCCGTGCGTCGAGCGCACGTCGAACCACCAGAATATCGTCTGCCAACCCCAAAAACGGTTCGTTTTCACGGCTCGTCGGAGGATAATCCTCACCGAATAACAGATCCCCCAGTGCCAGATCAATCGCCCCTTGACCCGCTGCCCCGGCCCGCCCAACTAATCTCCCGTCGAAGTATATTTTCACTATCCCATCAAGCCACGTAACGGCGACATGGTGTCTCGCTCGGTCCCCCGACTCGGCGCTCCAAATACCGGTTTCCGCAATGGAAGCACCGCAGCGAATGCCACCGTAAAAAAACCGTATCGCCCCCTGTTCGTCGGTGTCACCACCGGAATTGACATCCAAAATCAGTTCATTGTTTTGAGGAATTCCGCCGTTATAAGACGAAAACAAGCGGCGATGACCTGTCGGGATATTTTTAAGGTGGACCGAAAGTGTCACCGCGTTCCCCAATGATTTCGTGCCCGGTAATTTAATTGATGCCGGCATGCGGAATTGGATTGCCTGTTTTCCCAACATTAATTTCTGACCGGTTGTCTTGGTAACCGGCCGCGATGATTCCGCTAATTCATTATTTCGATCCTGTAACTCTTTTTCCGTCAGTTTTGGAAACGTCACCGGACGGGTCGTAAATTCGCCCCCACGATAGCCCGAGACCAATGAAGCAAATCCGTCTGTCCGCAATTTGTATCGCTGAAGATACGCGGTCGGCTGACCGTAATTTTTTTGAATAAAAATTGAGATTTCGCTGTCACCGGTCGGGACGATACCAAGGGCAGAATAATTGGTTCGCGACACCCAGTTTTCCAGTCCCACCCCAGGCCTTACCAACGATTCCAAAAAAGTGCGCTGGTATTGATTGCCGCCTCGCGAGGTCAATAAAACCGTATCTGAAATATCACCAAAATATCGGGCATCCACCCCTACCCGCCTCGCCTCGGCAGGAGTGAGGACTTGTCTCCCCGGCATGAATCTCGCAGCGACACCAATGTAATGATGCGGCGCTCGAAAATAAGGATGCGTTTGGTTCGTATAAAGATGCTCCATCGGCGTATCGCCAAACTCCATCTCCTGTGGCGTTGACCAATTCATAAAATCATCGGAAGTCGTGCGACTAATCGTGCGAAATCCTCCGTAGTCCGTCTTCGTCCAGGTTCGAAAATAACAAACATATTGCTTTTCGGTTTCCGACCAAAATGAGACGTTCTGAGAATCAAACACCCCTTCGGTAAAAACCGGATCTTTACTTACTCGACGCCAACGGATTCCGTCTGGTGATACGAATGCGAGCAACCCGTCCGCACTCCCGCCGAGTGCCTTGTACCGCTGTCCGGACTCAACGTCAGGGTTCTGGTCAAAAAATGGACTGAAGTTATGAGACCCCGGCGTTTCTCCCCGGAGCACAATATTATTCTTATTACTCCCTGAATGCTCGAACAAGCCTAAATTGGGTTTGGTCCAGTCAATTCCGTTATCACTTTCAGCATAACAGGTGACTTCTAAATCACTGCAATCTCCTCCTGCCTCGGGCAAACCGCGATAGTACATGCGATATTTTTGATCGTCTTTGAGAACCGTTACATATCCACAAAATGGCCCCTCCCAGGGACGATCGAAGACCAACACGGATTCGGCGGCTTGCGGGTGGTGCAACTCAAAACGAACGTTGCTTTTGTTTTCAATCAAATAATCATCGACAAACAACTCGCGGCGAGTCCCCAAATCAACAGGCGTTTTCTTTTCTGATTTCTCTTTTAAGCCGCCATCTGAAATTTTGACTTTCGCCAAATAAATACTCGCCCTGCCTTCGTGAGACGCGTAATAGCTGATCCACAGGAAATCGTCATGCCAAACCATTCCGGGATAGCTCGTATCCCCGCCCGACGGGAGTTTAAGAATCGACCGCATCGAACCCTGCTCGATATCCAATTGCATCAACTCAGTACGAACGGGCGCATCGTAGAGTCGCCCTACCGCAAGCCAATGACCGCTTGGAGTTTCAAGGAAATTCGGGCCACCCAGTCGTTGCCCCAAATCTTTCCATTGCCACTCCCGATAGGGAGGTTTGGCAATCCCCAACATCGCTGTATTTTTCGTCTTTCCATCACGGCGGTGAAGGCAATAGGCCGTTGCCTCCTGATCAAATCGTATCCGCGCTTCGGTTGGCCTTTCACCGTCTTCCAATAATTCCGCAACGACCGTCTCATAGGTCTTGCCATCACGGGTCTTCAGCAATGAACTCGCGTTGGCGCGGTCAGGAGCGCCGTAGGCAACGCCAAAAGAATCTTCGCCGTGGCGGGTAGTCCGCCATAACCAACGACCCGGAGCAATCACGATCTCCGGCGCGGAAAAATTAATCCCGTCGTCGCTAAAACTGACAAACGTTCCGGTGCTTTTCCCGGGGATTTGAGCCCCACCCAAAACCATCAATTTCCCATCGGGCATTTCAGTTAATGCGGCATCTCGGAGATCAAAATTGGCATCTTCGATAACACCAACCGACTCCCAGTCCTCTCCCTCCACCGAGGCAAGTACTCGTAATCTTCCCCGATCACCCGCATGCCCTTTTCCCTCACGAAAAGCGCAATAGAATTTCCCTTTCCAGTGAACCAGATCCGTAAACGCATTGTGAGGCGCTCGATCCCAAATCTTGGTCACCGAAATCAACTCCGCGCTAACCAGCGGTTCAGAGCCAGTGGTCTGGGAACTGCCGGTGGCAGCGACCCCCTGTAGCAAAATACCAATCACCGCAACGCGATAGAAGAACCCTGTTCCAACCATTATTTTCACCCATGTATACGCAACCAGATCAATAATCGCGAATTCAATCGTTGACTGAATCCCAATTTATAGGGTTCATTCTACGGCAACCAAAACGACAATACGAACTGAAAAAGCCATCCTATTCGTTGCCAGGATCTTCACCATGTAGATTGCCAGTTTCTATCGCTTCGACTTTCTCCAATGCGATTGAGTTAGTATTGGTTTGGAGGACCTGGTCCGCATCGAGGCCGGCGTACCCGGTCCCCCACAATGCCCGGGCAAAAGCATCATTATCGATCCGCACACCATTCTTAGATAATTTCAAAACCAGGAATGGCTTCTCTTCGAGCAGATAAAGCTCACCTTTTAAATCCGACTCCGACGACAATGCCTTCATCGGAATCGGCCCCAGATACTGACCGCCCTCTTTCTCGATTAACTCCGCACCTAAAATCTCAAAATCAAGATTCCCAAACTGGATCGTTCCGGTCATTTGGAACAAGTTTCCACCAGCCTCTGGCTGTTGTTCTACAACTAATGTTCCATCCATCTTTTCAGGAACTAACACACCGGGGATTACCAACCAATCGGTAGCTTTGAAATCTCGCCAAGTCGTTGTGCCGGTATCTTTCTCGACGGCGTAATTTATTTGCCCTTCACACATTTCTAATTGAATTAAAGGCTGCCACTTGTCGACAAAACACATGTCTATCCGAAAGTCCACCGCTCGCTTTAAATCGGAATGCAAATCAACCCCCAGCGTTCCTGATATTTTCTGTTTCAAAACGCCAGAAGGCTGATCATCAAAACGATCACTTGGGCCTGTCTCTATCTGGATGTGATCGGCTTCAAGCTTTATATCGCCAAGGCTAACGATCGAATCCTCGTTGTATTCAAAGTCGCGAAAAGACAACTCCTTTACATGAAACTCTAGATCGGTGGCCGGATTAATAAACGTAAGATTTGGAAAGCTAATTTCTTTAATCAAGACCTTTTCAAGCGCTAAAGGAGCACCTGCAGTCTCTTCCGCAATCTCTTCCACAATCTCTTCCACTGCCACTTCGTCCCCACTCGTTTCCGCTAAAGGCGCAATATAAAAAACGCCTGACTCAACGCCTAAACGATCGACAATCAATTGCTTATTTTTAATAATGTCAGTCAATCCGTTGAACTCAAATTGGATGTTTTTCACATCCGACCACTGACCCTCGCTGTTCTTCACTCGCAACCGATCGATGGAAAAACCCTCTGCGGGGTTCCCGGAAAAATTCTCCAACTCAAAATTCGCAAGATAAGTCGTCAAACCATCGATCGAGTATTCGCCAACATTCCGAACGGTTCCATCAAGATAATGGAAATCTGACATCGAGACCTCTTTGAGTTCGGATGCCTTCCCCGTTTCCACGTCGATAATTTTCAGATCTGAAAATTCGATTAAGTCAATCCGGACCTCTTTGAAAATCTCTCCCGAATTACTGGCGTTCGCCGGCTGCGTTACATTAGCCGAAGCAGCATTCGATTCTCGTTCGAATCCTTGCATATCCAATTTTGGTTCGGCATCCGAACGAAAGTAAAACGTACCGCTCTCCACTGAAAATTCTTCAATGATCAACCGCCGGTCTTCCCTGAACAAATTACTGATTCCGTTAAACCGAAATTCGACGTTTTCAATCTTCGATAGTTGCTCAACAGATTCACTCTGATAGGTAATTTCTTCGACATGAAATCCGTTGGAAATCGTTCCTGAAAGCCCCTGAATCTCCACGCCTTCATTCCCTTCAATTATGGCCTCTACGAGTTTAAGTGGTGCCGAAGAATGAAAGGTCGCGTAATAGCCAACTCCGATAACAACGAGCACTCCTAGAACAAGCACTCCGAAACAGCCCAAGCATCCAAACAGACAACCCTTCGAGCTCTCTTTTTTTTCACTAAAATAAGCCTCAGGAATTAACTCCGCTGCCGCTTTATCATCATGCATGCCTGACATCCATTTCTCCGTGAAAATTTAAAAACAACGCACTCGATAAAGAAAGACAATAAAATCCCAGCCCAATGGCAATTTCAAAAGCCTCGATGTTGCGAGAAAAACTCGCACCGTCAATCTGGATGGCGGGCTACCCGAGAGCCAGTTTCCCAACCGACAAACAAAATTCGGAGTGGACAAGACCTAGCTTGGGTTTCGAGCCTTCGGTTGAAGAGAATTTATCCTCATTCTAGCCCAACTTGCAGAAAAACGCCTTCGCTGACCCTCTCGGGCGATACCCGCGTCAATCACTTGAGAGCTTGCCCCGTTCAACGAAACTTTGTTCGCTGGATACGACGTTTTGTTGGCGTTAATAAGCGATTTTTTTACTTTGAGCTCTTTGTCGGTCGCTCCCAAAGGTCTGCCATTGCCCACCCGAGTGCTTCGCCAACCTCCATATAGGTTTCTGCGTTGTGGTTGTAGTGGTAACCCTGGCCACTAGGGGATATTTCTTTCTCTCGCCAGAAAGGTCGAGCGTCGATTGCGTTTACATTCCCTTTGAATTCAGGATACCGGCCGGAATCGCCGTCTACGCCCAGTTGTGCATTGCAGATCTCCAGGGCTTGCCCTGTCAATTCTCCTCCGAACGCGATGGTAGCAAGCACAAATTTTGCGTCCGGGGCATCGAAATCTTCCCTTAGTGTTTTAATCAGATGAACTAAATTCTGCTCGTAACGACTTGCATGTGCTGGGTTTTGATCTTTATGACCCTGCCAAAAAACAAAACCGGCAATTTGATAACCTCGCGATTGCGCTTCGATGCCTGATAATTTTTGCCGCATGCCATTCAGTTCGTTTTGAAATTTTAGAAATCCTTCCTTGGTGAATCTCGCTCGCCGGGCAAAATCTTCTTTGGCTGCAATCTCCGTTTTCAGACCCTCGATTGCGGCTTGGGCTTTCTTATCTTGAACAGGATCTTTCGCACGATTTAATCCGGGGTAGTATTTATCAAGATTCTTGAGGACATTTTTTGCATGATTAGTGTCGGCGTCGTACTGCCGACCTGCATACCAGTTCACTTCCTTTTTGGGCTCGCCCTCTACCCAAGAAGACGGGTTGTCTTGGTAGCCAGCATGAATTTTTCCATCGAATTCATAACGCTCACTTCCGGGAGGCAGTAAATCCCAGCCGAGGCTTCGATTTCCTATACAGGCTTTAAGCACCAGCACTGGCTCGTCATGAATTTGTCCCATGATATGACCAAACCCAAGCTCTGGGCCAAAGTTACCCTTGACCGTTAACCACTGATTTTTCATGTCTGAAAAAACATCAAAATCCGTGAGCCCGGCTCCCCGTTTATCCATGACATGTGTGTATCGAACATCTTTACGCTCAGTCCATTGACCATCTTCATCGACCAAATAGGGGTACTTTCCCTTTTTCTTGATCATGTATTCAAGTGTTCCAGATTTATCCGCCGGGCTGACGCGCCCGAAACCCAGCATATTTGACTGACCTAAAAGAATATAAACCTGAACGGGCTTACTTTTATCGGCAGGCTTCCCATCGGGCTCTGCAATGGTTGGCGCATCTCGCGAAGGCTCTTGAGACAGCAAGGGCGTCCCGACATTGCCAAGCATGTATCCCGCAAAAATCAACATCAACAAAACCGGCACTTGGATCGTGAAACGCGGCATAAACTAAACTTCCATTTCATTCAAATTAAATTAATTGGCGACGCAAACATTTAAATAGCTACCCATCGGATGACAATGGTCGCCCCAGTCTCTTAGATCGTTTTTTACCCGCCCCGCCGTGAAGGGGATTCACTGAAACTCTCCTTGCGAGTTTGCTTTCTCTTTGGCTATGAAAACATAAGTTATTTTGGGTTGGGCTGCTGTTCTAACAAACCTACCATTCCACGCCCCAGCGCATCACCGACCATCATGTACGTTTCCGCATTTCCGTTGTAATGAAAACCTTGGTCGCGCGGTGAAATCGCTGCATCCTTCCAGAAGTCTCGCGATTCGACCGTCAGAACATTTCCAATAAATTCGGGATACTTTTTTTGCTCACCGCTGACTGCAAGCTGCGCATTTGCGACCGCGAGATGCGGCCCCGCCATCTCCCAACCGCCAAATCCAATGGTGCTGATCACGAACGGCACTTTGGGGGCTTTGAATTCGGATCGCAAATGCTTGATCAGCGAGACAAGGTTCTGTTCATAACGGCTCGCATGAGCAGCATTGCCATCCTTATGGCCCTGCCACCAGACAAAACCAGCTATCTCATAGCCTTGATCTTTGTACTGTGGAAACTGATTTCCGAAGTTGTCCAGCACCTCGTGAACCGCCTTGAAACACTGGTCGTATTGCAAGCCGCCATACCAGTCTACTTGTTTGCCTGGATCCTTGTCCGTCCACGATGGAATGGAATCGCCGTAACCGGCATAGGTGCGACCTTCGTGGGTAAACGACTGGCTTCCCGGTGGAAGGAAATCCCAACCGAGACTGCGGTTTCCCTGAGAGCTCTTTAAAACAATCACTGGCTCATCGTGGTAGTGCCCCATGATGTGACCGAATTGTAATTCTGGACCGATCTGATTGCTCGTCGCTCCGCATCCGATCGACAGCCATCGGTTAGCCGTCGCCGTAACAAGACCTTTGTACCAAACGTCCTTCCTCTCGGTCCAATTTCCATTTTCGTCCACTAAGTGTGGAAACTTACCATTCGTTTTGACGAGCGTAGTAAGTGTTCCTGGAATGTCCGTTCGCGTGTACCAACCCAAGCCATTGGCTGCGTCAGTCAAAAATGTAATTCGAAATCGATGTTTTTTCCCGGCCTCGATTTTGACTGGATTTTGAACCGGAAGGGAACCAACCTCTCGGCGATAAACTTCGACACCATCCAGTTCCATAATGCAAAAAGTAGAATCGCCGTATCCGGGATTAAAAACGTACGTCCCGTTTTCCCCCAACTCTATATTTCCGCGAGAAATCTGAATGCCACCTCCGGGAAACTGCGTCGGCTTTACTCCGCCATACACCTCCAGCGGTTGGACCTTGAGAGGGGTTTGTTTTTCATAATCCACATTCGGAGAATAAGCCCCGGCGTAAACAGAGACGCTCGCATCGGTGACCCCTGACCAGCGCGTACTACCTCCATCAACTTGCCCGATCCCAACCATGTTCGATTGACCCGACAAAATATAAATCTTCACTGGCTTCGACCGATTGGGCTCGCTCTGGTCGGGAGCAGGTAATTGTTCTGGCAGCGTTTTCTTCGACGCCTTAATGACATCCCCGTCCTGAGCTTGAGGGGGACGCTTAGCAATGGTCTGGGTTAGCTGCTGCAGTGGACGCCAGGGGCCTCCCCCGCCGTTAAACCCGACGGCCACTTCGAGCTCGCCTTTGGGTTGCTCGCGTATCTGAAAACAATGGTTGTAGGTCGAGTATAATTTGTCGCCGTCGACGAAAAAAAGGTGCCTGCCGGTTCGCCCGTTTACAATCAATTTCAAGGGAGCGACCTTCTCGCTACCACCCAACGCATATCCTCGAATTAATTTTGGCTGATAGCTTTTTGCGTTCTCGCCTGGCGGCAATTTGTAGACAGTGTTCAAGCGTATTTTTCCACCGCCCGATTCATCGAAACTCAAAATTGTTGCGTCAATAATGGCAGGAATGTCCGGATTTTTGATCGCCTCCACAAGCCCAGGCGGCAACTCGTCACCCGCCTGACCGGGAGCTTCGTCCACGACCGTTACCGCCAAAACTAAAGCCAACAAAATTTTCGCAGCATTCAACCAACTCAACATATTCATTTCAACTCCACAGGCAATCATTAAAAGTCGATCTTGGCTCCGTGGCCATTCAATTCAATGGCGAACCCAAGCAACGCACAGCCGCTGTATTTTAAGCCTTTCAAGAGGCTGGGTCATCCAATTTTCAGGTAAACCGCCAAGCGATTTACTGCGCTGCTGCTTCTCATTTGTCGATGAAACCTCATTCACGCAGAGAAAAACACCGGCGAGTCATTCCATCATGTACTAGACTAGAGCAGGCGCAACGACCAAAGGACGCAATTTAGCGGATGGTTAGCAAATTCGATTTGTCAATTTTCGACAAAACCGTAAAATAAAGCGATCGCGTGATTTCTCATCCGATCGCCTCAATGAAAAACCACTTACTCCTGGCTTTGTGAAAACTCCATTGGAAGCACTCAGATTGGAAGCTAGTTCACGATTTAGGTATTACATGCTCACCAGCAATGCAAACTTAAAAAACTTTCTCGCACACGCGCTCGGCCGATCCGCAACGACCACCGACAAGAATGGCGGCGGGACCGAGAGATGGTGCAGGCCATGGCCGGTCTTGGTATCCGTTTTATTATTGCTACTCTTTCTTCCAAGCCTGGCCTGGGGGCAAGCCAACCCAAACTCGCTGCCGGCCAACGATCAACTTCCGGATAACGCAATCTGGCAATTTGGTGAGAGCGAATCGATTTTTAAAGGTTTTTATAAACTGGTCTATTCTACCAATGGCCAATTTCTAGCAGCGAGAAACAGCGATAATATTGTCACCGTTTACGACACAAAAACGCGGCAACCTATCCAGATATTTACGGGGCACGACCAACCGATCCAATGCGTCGATTTTTCCAGAGATGGAAAATACATTCTGACTGGAGCTCATGGCCAGCGCGACGATCGAAAAACCGAACACACGAAAATTTGGAACGTTCGAACCGGCGAATTAAAACTGGATCTTGATATTCAAGCGTTTGCCGCTTTCTTCTCACCAGAGGGTGAGAACATTCTCATTATGGATGACAAAGCCGTTAACACCATTCGGCTCTCCGATGGCAAACCGTTGGTGAAAAAAGTCTGGAAGCAATCCAATGAACGACCGCTAACCATGTCACGAGATGGGAATCATGTCGCATTTTACAGAAGTCCGGTTGCGGGCAGAGTTTATAACCTCTCCATCTACAACTTAATCTCCAAATCAACGACCGTCCTGCCTGGCAACGCAACACTGCCCAAGTACGCAACGTTCTCCGACAACAATTTGTATCTGGCAGCCATTTTTAATCGCGACGAAAATGTCTATCTATGGGATTTAAGGACAAAAATGCAGTTCGCTTTGGCGGGGCATTCCGAGAGAACAACCGCCATCGCTTTTTCCCGCGACAGTCGCTTTCTCTCTTCGACCGGCTTGGATAATTCAGCAATTATTTGGGATTTGCTGACGCAACAGAAAATTACCGAACTCAAAGCACACCGCGACAACGTCAACTCTGTCGCATTTTCGCCACTCGACGCTAAACTCGTGACAGGCTCCTCGGGCACGACCGACAATCGCGGAATCATTTGGGATCTGAATTCACTCTTATTCCCGATCAAGGATTTCCAACCACCCAAGCCCGCCAATGCAGACGCATTTAAACACCTTTGGATTCGCATGAGTGGTCGCCCGCCACAACATGCTCTGATTGCCATGCGCCAACTCGCGCTTGGGGGCGGAGATTTACTCAGTTTTCTCGAAACAAAAATTGGTGTCTCCACCACCAGTGTCGATGAAAAAGAAATTATCAAATTGATTGGCATGTTAAATAGCGAGCAGTACTCTGAACGCGAACAAGCCAGTCTCGCACTTAAAAAGCATGGTGCCCACGCCATCTCACTGGCCAATCAAGCACTCAAGCAAGCAACGACCGCCGAAATCCGCTATCGAATTCAGAGATTGTTGCGCCAGCCAATCGTGCGACCGCCGATCGACCCGCAAGAGCTATGCCGGCTTCATCGTAGCATCATGGCACTCGAGATGATGGCCAACGGAGATGCAATAAATACCTCGGGACAGACGGCGAGCGACGTTGTGAAACGTGCGATATTTGCCTTGCAAACGCTTGCCTTAGGCCATGAAAACATTGATGTAGCCAATGACGCCCAGTCAGCCCTCGATCGCATCGCGCTGAGACAACAACGATCTCGTTAGGCCATGACCTAACGACTTGGGCCAGCGCGATTCAGCGGCTGATGCTAAGCCGATCAAATCTTCAAAAAGATTTTTTTCCGGTACATCAAATACAACAACAACCACTTAATTGCGAAAACGCCCAACACCAAAATCAACCCGCTCACGCGCGGGGCGAGCGACTGCGGTCCAGCAAAAATTTGATCCGCAGTAAAATTGAAATTGATGAATTTGGGTGCCATATAAATAAAGATGGAATTGGCTCCAATGACCATAAAAAACGTGGTGCCCCAGCGCCATTTCCAAACATCAATCACCAAGTAAAACAACGCCAACAACCACAAACTCCAACCCGCACAGTAAAGCACAAACGAGCTGGACCAGAGGTTCTTGTTGATCGGAAATTGAAGAACGGATTCCTGATCCCAAGCCCAGCCAAGTCCTAGACAAATCGCACCGCCTAAAATCATTCTCAACGTTTTCGCTATTCCACTTCGATCGGACCGCATCAGCATCTGCCCGGTGATTGCACCTAAAAGCGCCGTGGCGATCGCTGGAATCACACCACCAAGCCCCTCCGGATCTCGATCGCCTTGGTAGAGAGTCCCCGGCACCATTAGTCGATCAAGATAGTCCGTCAAAGTGTGCCCTGGAGACCAATCTCCGGCACCAAATTCCGGAACCGGAATAAAACGAAGGGCGGCCCAATAGCCAAGCAACAAACCAACAACCCACAGCAATCGACCCAGTAGCTCGGTTCTCATCACGATGATCGCCGCAAACATATAAGCTAATCCGATGCGACCGAGAACGCTGGGATACCGATGATTTTGCCAACCAGTCGAGTCAGTCCAGTCCGTGGGAAGACCGTTATAAATAATCCCTAAAACCACCAACAACGCTCCGCGCAACAAAATGTGGCAATATATCTTACGGTCATTGTCGCCGCGACGGCGGCGGTGATTGATCGCAAGCGGAGTGGCAACGCCAGCGATAAATAGAAACAAGGGGAAAATCAAATCCCACGGCTCAAACCCGTTCCATTCAGGATGCTTCATTCTCGGCAGCGCCCAATCAACCCATTGCGCCGATGTTAGTAACGAAATCGCCACAATGATCTGTTTTCCGCCAATGATCCAAAACATATCAAAACCACGAAGGACATCGAGGCTCACAAGACGCTCGTGGCGACTGGTAAGTACTTCTCTCTCAGTATCCATCGGAAATGTCCTTCTCTTTCACAGGTTTCGTAGCGGCAAGGCGAGCTTAGGATATCAATTGAGAGATGGTGCCATTACTGTCAGCAAAACTCTTCAACCCGACGCCTAGCAAGTTGGCTTGTGTTAGCCAAAGATTTGCTAACGGGGTCCCGTCTGGCATGTTGAGATGCTGACCCGTTTTTAAACGGGAACCGCCGCCAGCCATGATGATCGGCAGATCATTATATTGATGCGTCGATCCATCCCCCAAACCAGAACCGTACGTAAAGATTGTGTTATCCAACAGGGTCGTTCCATTGGCTTCCTCGATTTGATCCATTTTCCGAAGCAGATATGCATATTGCTCCATATGAAAATGATCCACTTTTAAAAGGTCATCTATCATCTTGGTCTGATTGTGTGACATCTGATGGTGACTGCGGGGCTTATCAAAGAGACCATCGAATTGATAAGGAGTGTCCCACCGTTCCGGCCCCACCATGAATGTCGCTACGTTCGTCAGTCCGGACTGTAGCGCAACCACCATGAGGTCGCCCATCAAACGAATATAGTCACCACGCGGGAGGTAAGCCTCCGACGGTTCTTCAAATTTGACTTTTGCAAGCTCGCTCCTCATCGCTTCGAGCCGATTCATCTGCCTCTCAATGGAACGAATTGAATCGAAGTATTCGGCAAATTTTTGCCGATCAGCATGCCCTAATTCTCGCTTAATTGAATTCGCATCCTCCAGTACCAGATCGGTGATGTCACGATAGCGATCATTTTCTTGTGTCGAAAACAGGCGCTGGTACATTTTTCGTGGGTCGCGAATCGACGGCGCCAGATGGCCGGTTCCGAACCACGAAATATTATCAAAGTAAATGGACTCTTTGTTATCCCGATGGCTGTTGCAGCTAAATTCAAGCGTCGAAAACGGAGTCTTGGAACCGAGATGGTCAGCCACAAGATGGTCGAGGGTGCGATCCAGCGGCCACGCAGTACCCTCGATAGTGTAAGGCCGGGCGCTGCTGAGATAGCAAGAAGCACACTGAGCATGAACATCCGTCCCTTGCTGGAAAGTCCGATCCATCCCGGTAATCAAGTTTAACTTGTGCTTAATTTCTTCCAGCGGCTGCATGGTTGGGGTCAACTGGCCAAGCTGGGAGACGCTCAATTTGGGATTTTGTTTCCCAAGAGATTTCATGACATTACCAAGATTTCCTTTGGGAATCACATGCCCTGCTTCCCCTGGAAAAAAACCGCGCCGAACGACACCAATCGGAACATAAAAATGCGCCATCCGGAAAGGCGTTGATTGAATCGACCGTTGGGCAACGGCGATACTTTCCAACCAAGGTAAAGAAAGGAATGCACCGCCGATGCCTCGCAAGAAGTTTCTTCGATTGGTCATATTTATTATCCTTCGTCACACCGTCGATTGATTGGATTGATTCAACTTCTTAACCAGCTATTTGGGAGTCGTTTTATTCTGAAAAGGTTCGCTCATAATCACATGTTTGATTAACGTCTGAATTTTATAATCATCCTTGGCGGTTGCCTCCACAATCTGGTCCAAAGCAAACTGATCGGCCACGCCGGTTTCTCGAGCGAGTGCAAAGGACATTAAATGCTCGGCAAAACCTCGGGCAAAGCGATCTTTTTCTTCCAGAATCGCATCTTTAAATTCAACCACATCGTTAAACCGGTGCTTGCGAAATAAAACACCCGCGGTATCAATTTCGCGCCCATTGGCATATTCCTCCCGCCAAGCACCGATCGGATTATAATTTTCCAACGCAAAACCAAGCGGATCAATTTGCTCATGGCAGCCCTTGCAATTCGACTGCTCTCGATGCAACCCCAGTCGCTCACGCAGGGTGAGTTGCGATTCTTCGCCAATGGGCTTTTCCGCCAATGGAGGTACGTCGGCGGGTGGCGGTTCGGGTGGGTTATTGAAAATCACTCCGGCCACCCAAGCCCCTCGTGTAATCGGCTGGGTACGATCCGGACCCGAAGTCATCGTCATGACCGCCGCGTTAGTAATTACGCCCCCAGTCCGACGATCCGTCACCGGGATCCGGTTGAAAGTGAGCACACCGACCGCTCCCCCAGCCTTTTTGCCCTTCAGGGGATCTTCGCCAAACTCGCTATATGAGTTCTGCAGCCGGTTCGAACGATAGGTAAAATCAGAGTCGATCAATTGCGTGATGGGTAAATTTTCGATGAGTACGGTTTCGAACAACAGCAATGGCTCCAACAACATGTGCATGCTGTCGCGGTACTTCGAAAAGTAAAACTGAGCAAATAAATCCTCGTTGGGAATGGAGGAAATAATTCTCTCTAACTGCAACCACTGCGACGGAAAGCTATCGCAAAATCGCTTGATCTTTTTGTCCTTGATCATTCGTTCATACTGCCCGGCGAGTATTTCGGGAGAACTCAACTCTCCTTTTCTCGCTAGATCTAACAACGTCTGATCTGGAATGCTCCCCCACAGGAAAAACGACATTCTCGACGCCAGCTCAAATTCATCCACAACGCTCGACGTTTCCTTTTGACTCGCTTTATCAAACAAGTAAAAGAACCGTGGCGACGAAACAACCGCTGCCGTAAGCGCCTTCATGACGTTGGTAAACTCAACGCCTTGATCAAACTGAGCGTCCGCAAACTTGGTGTAGCGTTCTAAAACATCAGATGCCACAGGCGCACGGAACGCGCGAGTTAAAAACGGACTCAACCGCGCGCGAACCGATGCCTTCCATTGGCCTCGGTCTTGGGGTGGTTCAAAAAATGTTTGCCAAACACCAATGTTGCGCTGAACAAAATCCGGACTCTGAGTGATTGACTGGCCGAGCTTTAAAAATGATTCCATTAACAAAGGAGACATCGACAAATGATCACCACGGTTGTCAAAGCCATGTTCTGCTCTGAGATCCTGAGGGAAAGCAGCAACCCCAGCGAGGCGTCGCTCGATCATCTGTGACTTGCCAAGCGGTCGATTACCCACCGTGACTACATTCGGCATTTTACCGGACGCCGGCTTGAAATATTGCTTATGCTCTCGCATCATTCGTTCGGGCAACGTAAACACAATGCACTGCAGGTCGAGCAAATCGATGACGGCGTTATTATATTGAAATCGATTCATTCGCCGAATAGGCGCCTGCTCGTAAGTCGATGTTTTTTGCACTTCGAATTTTAGAATCTTCTTCAGCTCAACCACCAACCGCTGCCGCTCACCTGGCGCCAGGTCGGGCTCCCCTTCCGGTGGCATCTCTCCTAAATCAAGCACCTTAATGAGACTACTGAGCATTTCAACGTCACCACCAAATTGGTCTCCATCGAACTCCATTAAATTAACATCGCCCTCTTCAACGCCATCGATTCCATGGCATCTCGCGCAATGTGATTGGAAGGCCGGGCGGAGGACCGATTCGTAAATCTCCCCGCTACTCCGTATTAATTCATCCTGAGCCACCGCCAATTCATCCTGAGCCACCGCCAATTCATCCTGAGCCACCGCCAATTCATCCTGAGCCACCGCCAACGTTGGCGTAGTGGACATCGCGATTGCGCAAACAAATAAAATCAAATACGCCTGAACGCTCCGACGAGAACTCGCACGGGGAATCCCCCTTGGCGACGCAGATTGAGGTTTATCAATAACACTTAGTGGCTTCAACAACTGCATTCGTTTTGCATTCCCGTCATCTAAAGATAGACCGCTAAATTCGTTTAAATTGCTGTATCGGAATCTCCATCAATCTATTCGCTGGATTAGCGACTTTCAACATTTTTCCAGATTCGCTCAACACATTCCAAGTTCTTTCGCAGATTATGCTCGTTATGACAACCGATGCTCGATCCGACCCCAATATTCCAGACTCAGACTTTCGCAAAAGGACAAGCTCTATCTTGATCTCTTCCCGCCCCCGCAAGGTTCCAACACACAGGATAGCCATGAACCAATGCGTTGCTGGAAAACCAGAGGAGACCCGAAAAAAATGGTTCCGCCAAAATGCGAAAACGAGATAGGGTCAAGCAATCGCAGTGCGGTCAGATTGGCTCGAATTCTAATCGCACAGCAAGGCGGCAGTGATCACAATCGAGAGGACTCAAACGCTCGACTGAGTGAAAATCCGACTCGCTCAAAATTAAGGTAACCCATTCTGGCAACCCTCGCCATGATAGTTGCGACGTTCCTGAAAAGCAGGGTGGCAATGGGTCGTCAGATTCGACCTGTCCGCCATCCTTGCGGGGTGAGAAATTAGAAGTTTTTTTGTTTTTTAACAAACGCTTGCGATATGCTGAGCTGTCGCAACAGTCTTAGTAGACGCCTAAATTTTGTTTTTCACCAAGCTTCGTTTGCCGCCCACTGACGATCAAATCCGGTTGGCTCTGAATCCCCGAAGCCCACAAATCCCATCGACCTGAATCGTGCCAGCCTCCAAGTTTATCAGAACCAACGACCAACCTTAATCTACGCTCACCTCTTCTATTTACCGCTCGTACCGCTACGCACAATCCAATAAACCTGTCCGTATTAAACTGATCCACAACGTTGCCCCTAGGATTCATTTTCTTTATAAAGGTGTTTTAAATTCTCACTCTGCCGACTACGTCCAATGCCTGACTATCGCGAAATTTACAATCACGTTGTATCGACCGACGGGCGGTATAATCTGGCTGAAAACTCTCCGGGCTTTCGCGCCGTCGTGCAAGCTACCGGTCAATTGGAGATACTCTCTGGGCGGTCTTTGGATATCGGATGCGGCGTCGGTTTCGTTCTCAATTACCTCGCAGGGCCAAATTTCGATCTCAATGTGTTTGGCGTGGACATTAGCGATGTCGCCATTCGGAAAGCACAAGCCCGTCTACAACACGTCCCGGGTAGTCCAAAACAAATTTGCGTGCTTGAAACTCAGAAGCTGCCTTTCGAAGATCAATTTTTTTCGCTGATTACCTGCTTTGATGTCCTCGAACACCTCGACGAACAGGACATCGACACCACCCTCAGCGAAATCCTGCGTGTGCTTCGTCCGGGGGGCGTCTTCTTTGGTTCCGTTTCCTGTCGGAAATCGGGGGTCGATGACGTACATGGAGATAATTTACATCGGACGGTCATGTCACCCGACTGGTGGATTAATAAGTTTGAACCTGACAATGCACAATACGACGGGTATCGAAAGCAGTTAACACTTTGGAAGCATATTCCCTTAACTGCACAACCTGCTCCCGCGAAAACCAACACTGCGGCCAAGCCCGCAAAAGCCCAGCTCGCTACCCCAAGTTCAGCAGCACTTTATCAAAATATATATGACGAAAATCCGTGGTACGGCGATGCGGATCAGGGACGATGCCCTGGCGTCAGATTGCTTCCTCAATATCAAGATTGGCTGTTAGAGCCAGTCATGGACTTGGGATGCGGCCGGGGACAAGCCGTCACCGCCATCCGCCAACTTGGCCTGCAAGCCAATGGAATTGACCAAATTGAGAGCAATCCCGAAATGCAAGTTGGAGACATTACACAGCCCATTCAAAACCTCGCAGAGTTCACCAGTGTGGTCTGCGTCGACTGCATCGAACATCTGTATGACGATCAGGTCGCGGGGCTATTCGAGAATTTCAAAAAAGTAAAGCGGCAGGCATTTTCGATTCATAATGGCGAGTCCACCGGCACTGGGCAAGAACTTCACGTCAACCGAAAAAGCTTTGACGAGTGGTATGAGTTGATTTCGAAACATTTCGAGATCGTTAAGGTCATTCCCATCACCGATGAACAAATGCTCTATCTGACACAGTCGATCGGCATCGATACCAATGGCCTTTGAGGGATTTACGACTATGCAATTGCAGCGTAGAACGCCTTAGAAACAATCTACTTCTGCCAAGCCCGTCGTATTATTTTTAGAACTTTCGCACCGACAAGCATTCAGAACTTCGTCGACAAACTGAGCATCAATGCATCTCCCAGAAATTCCTGTCGGGTATCTTGTTCAAACTCGAGCTGGCGGGAAAAAACGTAACCCAATTCGAATTGCGTTGTCTTGCCCCGCACAAACGGCATCCCCGACGAACCAGCCGGGCGAGATTCCCACCCAAACACGATTCGCAAATCACTATATGTTAATTGGTCATCGATCGCTTCAAATTGCTGGTAGCCCCACGTGGAACCACTCGTTCCGCCGCCGAAGTAAACCCACTGCTGACGCGCACCATCGTCGAATAGCAACCGATTGATCCGCGGCTGTGGATACACAAGGTCAACCCTCACCGCTGGGTTGGGTTGCCACACGGCACCAATGACAGGGATGACAGGCAAGTCCTGCCGCCCCATCGCCAAACCGCCGAAGGTCCATTTTACGTTATCATTCCAGGAATAAGTCGCAAAGATTCCTCCACGAAACCTCCATGAGTCGCTCGACCGGTTTTCGTTATCCGTCGCCAACCCGACACCCAGAATAGAACGTACGCTCCACCGCTCGTTCAATTTACGAAACGAAGCGATTCCCACAGAATACTCAAACAGGTCTTCCGGAATTCCAAAAGACTCTGGCGTCTGCAAGGACGTGTAATCGACTCCGAATTTGACGATCGGTGGCGGTGTTCCAATAAATAGCAGCGGCAATGAGAAATTTAAATTCGCATTAGCCATTGCAGTCTCAGAATCGGCAATCCACTCTACTTTCATTCCGACTGGTGGCCTTTTTGAATAACTTTGTGATGGTCCAGCTAGTCCGTCGGCGTATGCGGAATCCAAACTTGGTTCGCTTGCATCTCGGACAGGTGGAACAAAATATTCGCCCGCACCTTGCTGCCCAACGACGCGAGACCCGGTCTCGAATTGAAACCCCCAACAGACCGAGGCGAAAACCAACGGAAGACAAACTAAACCAAGCAATGAGCCACGTATCATCAAATTAGCACCCAGATATTTAAAAGAAGACCGTGGAATTTACCGATCTTTACCTCCAAGATTAACAGCCTTTCGCGGATGCCAGCACTCTTAAGGCTCATGATCAACTCCCAAATTCGGTTAGATTATTCACCAAAATAAGTTCCATTCCGGAAAATCTCTCGATGTATTTTGCAGTGGCTTAAAAAACCAACCGCTGCCCTACCCCCGCGATTGCCACCAACCTGCCCAACATCAAAACCAAACATGTCGTTTATTCGATATAATCAACTGCCATCTGCTGAAATTACCTTTCCCCGCTGCCCGTGTACAAAGGCAGATTAAGTGTATCGAATTGTCATGCCTGCTCTTCAAAATTGGTAATTTCCGAGTTAAAACGCGTAAATCATAGATCACAACACGAAAGTTGCGAGAACTCCCGGCCGCCAAGTCGCGTGATAATCGAAAGAACAGGAAATTTGATTTCTGTCATAGCATGACTCATAATATCACTCTAGTGAACTTGATTTAACTTTTTTGCAAACAAGGTCGATCTTGATAAATAATTAGTAGCGATCACGCGTCTAAGAGATAATTCACTAATTGGGTTTGCTGCAGTCGAGATTTGTTCTTCGCCCAATTCCCCGACCAAGGCATTTGCCTCGCCCTCTCCACTATTTTAACAACGTCGAGCAATGCACGGAACGATTTACTGCATCACCCAGAAGTTTGTAATATCAAACTATGGGAATCAAACTTGGTTAGATCTGGTGGAACAAGCAGGTTGCCCCGTCACGAGCTTTTCACCCGTGCAGATGTACCCAGATGAGTACATTGGGGCTATCGTTGAGGTTGCCTGCAAAGCCTTGGAGATGGAACCCGCCGCGCTCTTACGCGAGCTAGGCAAATTCGCAGCCGGCGAGCTTATTAACTTCGCCAACCGCTTACTTCATCCATCTTGGAAAACATTTGAAGTCTTAGCGAATGTTGAATCTCTGATTCACACGACCATCAAGTTTGAAAACTCTAAAGCTCAACCAGCAAGCATCCAGTCATTCCGAATTAGCGAAAACGAAATTGAAGTCATTTACACGTCTCGCCGGGGTCTCTGTGCTCTGGCTCATGGCATCATTGAAGGTTTAGCAGATTACTACGATGAAGACGTGGTCGTCGAGCAAATCACCTGCACCGAAACTCATAATGCCTTTTGCTCTTTCCGTGTAAAAAGAGTCGCGTCAGTCGAATCCAGCGCGGACTTTTTTCTAGCTCAACTACCTGAGTCACCATCTGGCAATTTCGCTGCGCATTTCAATAGCGAGACAGTCGTTGCCGATCTTGACGCCATCAAATCCGCGACCATCATCGACAACAGCAATCGAAATGAACTCGATTTCGAAGTTTCCGACAGCATTCAAGATGCTAATTTACCCAAGAGCTTCGGACGCTATGAGATTCTCTCGCTCCTCGGCACTGGTGGAATGGGATCCGTTTTAAAAGCTCGGGACATTTATCTTCGCAGAACCGTTGCGCTGAAGACGTTAAAAGCTGAAATGCTAAAAGAGGATCAGGTCAAACATTTCCTTGAAGAAGCCCGTGCGATGGCTAGAATTTCAAGTCCTTACGTTGTGCAAATTTTTGATGTCGGTGAAACAGATGGACGTCCTTTCATCGTCATGGAATATTTAACCGGCCGGACGCTCCGGGCAAAAATCAAAGACGGCGCGTTCGATGTCTCTACGGTCATACGTTTACTTACTCAAATCACAAAAGGGCTCGACGCCATCCACGTCGGCGGTTTAGTCCACCGCGACATTAAGCCTGACAATATCATGCTTTTTCAAGACGAATTAAACTGCCGAATCCTTGACTTCGGACTCTCGCACGAGAAGTTCAAAAACAAAGAAAAAGCAAACTCAATCTCCGGCACACTTGAGTACATGTCACCTGAATGCCTAACGGGTTTGCCGGCAGACTACCGAAGCGACATTTTTTCAGTCGGGACTGTTGGTTATGAAATGCTCTTTGGGAGCCAGGTATTCCGCAGGTTCAGCACCATCGACACGATTGAAGCCGTCAAAAAGTTCTCACCGGAGTTCGCTTCTAAAGAGACGTACATCCCTGCCGATTTGCTTAAGCTATTGGAGATGATGATGCAAAAAGACCGTGAAAAACGCATGTCGAATTGCTCAGAAATCTTAGAGCGTCTGAAGGCGATAGAAATCGAAAGTTGATTCCCTCTTTGTCATTTGCGACTTATTGAAGGCATTCTCGGCAGCAGTCCATTGCCGCCTCTCCCACCAGCAAAGCCGGAACGTGTTTAGTGCTTGAACAGGGCTCTCCCCAGCGAATGACGCCGGATTGCCACATCACCTGTCGCTTAACGGCGATCGTTGACGCCTGATACTGGACCCCCAGAAGACGCTCCTTAACGGCTTCCCATTCTTCGACTGTAAATATTCGAAACTCCGCCACGACGCCGGGCGCTAGACGTTTCTCCAAACTTAATGCGATGTGACCCATGGTCATCCGTGGATTCAACTCCACAAGCGGCTTTAAGTTCAAGGCTCCCGTTGCATCTTCAAAAACAAAGGCATCGACTCCGAGGTATCCATTAAATTCAACCGCAGATAACTCCGGTTTCAGATGTTCAGCTAGCCACTCCGCTGTCCATTGCAGTCGGGCACACCGATCTTCGAGCAAAAAACGTTTCATTTTCGAATCACACTTCGAAAATGGGGCTCCCAGCCTCGTTCCCGCAAACCGGCGACCGTTGCTTACCACCGGCTGCGTCCAACCCAGGAAATCTAGTGACGGTTGCTGACTGTCAAAATTCCACAAAAATGAAATGTCGACGCGCCGTTGCAATTCCGGTTCGACGATTCCCCGAGGTAATGAACCGCTCTTCCTTGATCGGGCGAACTCACTCTCTAGCCAACGCATATCATTAGCAGCCAGTGGTAAACGGCACGCTACTCGTCGCTGCCCTCTCCCGGCCGCACCGAGGTCTGTCTTGTAAATGGCGTTGGCGTATCCTCGAGCTTCGAAATCTCGCAAGGCAGATTCAACGTCGAGCAAGCTGTTCACTGGGCTACCAAGCACTTTCTGATTGGCAAACCAATCAGGGAGTTCACTTGGCTCCGATTCTTCCTCCAGCCAAGTTTTCATTTTCGAAATGCTCCACGACTTGCGATACAGCATGGCTTGATTTCGATGCCATGGAGTCGGGAAATGTCGCAGCGAAGATTCGAAGGAATTGGCAATTGCGTGGTTCTTCGGCGTCCAAGCCCAAGGATTGCAGTCTCGTAGTTTCCTTTCCATCAACTGTTCCCGCTGATCGATGGCAAGAAATTCGGGCAGCTCAACTCCCCGGTCAATCCAGTGTTTACGAAGTTGATATGAGGGAACACGGCTGGATAAAATCACATCATCCGGCTTGGAAACTGCAACCAATACCATCGCCAGGTCCTGTTCCAATTGCAGCATCAGGGCTTTCGCCTTCGCGTGGGTTTCACCTGCAAGCTCTGATTCGGCACCTGGGTCGAACCAGCGTACCGTCGTCGATCGCCCTCTTGATTTGCTAAAAACCTCTATCGAGTCAATAAACTCTTCGTTCAATCCGGCACGTTGTCGTCCATCGCGATTGAACGCCCCATAGGTCCCACGCCCCCGAAGGGGTGACATCGGAAATTCCAAAACATGCTGATATGCCTGCCAATCCGTCTGTTTCTGGTTTTTCCATTCCCGAAACCACTGCAGTCCATGTTTTACATGTCCAATTTCATCCTCGTAAATCTTCCATAACAAATCAGAAGTCACCTGATCACCAAGACGGTGAAACAACTTTGCAAAGTGCTGACTATAATCGAGATTCGCCTGCTCAAACGTCAGGCTCAACCTCGCTACAAAGTCGACGGGGGATTGCATCGGCTCAACCACCCGCCAAAACTGTCCGCTTAATGGATAACTTCCAAACTCGACGCCACATTCCTTCATTCGGCGTAGGTACATTCGGGTATGCTCCTGCTCCTCTTGAAGTGTCACTAAGACTCCTCGCCGAAACGCATAGGGAGCGTTTGGGAACTTCAATAGAACAAGTGCCATTAATTCAGTTGCAAGCAACTCGTGATTGGCGAGAAAATGAAGCAACTGTCCTCGCGCAAGATCATTTCCCAGATTCTCATCTCGCGGCGGTTTAACATTTTTTCCAGAGCTGGATTGCATCGCCAACTCTGCCGGTCGACCCGGTGCGGAGATGGAGCGAACGACCGTCGACATTTCGGTCACCTCTGAAAAATCGAGGTTTCCCGGGGCGGCCAATTTTTCCTCGAGCGTCGTCCCAAATACGATTCGTTCAGCAAATTCCGTTACATTCATCCCGTCAACCAAACTCTATTAAAACGCCAAACCCTTTCGGCATGCAAAAAGGCAATGACAAATTCGCAAACTATCACTCACAAATCCATTTTCTCGACAATTAATTCCCTTAGACTATAACCAAACCATAGAGTAAGTCACTGGTAAGGCTACGATGCCTTCCCACTTGTTTCTCAACCTTGCAACTTAGGGCACTATGAGACATCGCTTTTTTTTATCATCATTTGTGAGCCAGAGGGCCATGCTGGCCTCTCTTCTGATGATTGGCACTTTAGCACACCAGACGCGTGGGCAAGAAGTGGTAGAGGAAAAAGAGAATTTTCCGGCCGAGCAGATTGAATTTTTCGAAACCAAAATCCGCCCACTTCTCGTTGAAAAATGCTACCACTGTCACAGCACCGACGCGCCAGAACTGCGAGGTGGACTGTACGCCGATAGCCGACTTGGATTAATCACCGGCGGCGATTCGGGGGCTGCAATCTCTCCGGGCCAACCCGATGATAGTTTATTGATCGATTCCATTAACTACAGGTCGATGGAAATGCCCCCCAATGGCAAACTCGATCCGGAACAAATCGCTGCCCTCACCCATTGGGTTGAAATAGGAGCCCCCTGGCCAAGAGTAACGTCAGCTCCCGGAGCCCAGTCAACGTCTGAAAAAACTGACTGGACTAGTTTTGACTGGGAATCGGCACGGCAAAGTCACTGGGCCTGGAAACCGGTGAAGCGCCCGTCGCTGCCCAGCCCAGTCCTTGATCCCAGTCTCAGCCCAATAGACCAATTTGTCACTGCCAGACGAACCGCCGCAAGCTTGCCATCGAACTCCCCGGCAAGTCCCGCGATTCTGGCCCGCCGCATCTACAACGATCTGGTCGGCATCTCACCCACTCCCGCTCAAGTGGATGCTTTCGTTTTATCAGCGGCGGCGGATTACCCTCGCGCCGTAGCAATCTTGGTAGATGATTTATTGGCGACACCTCAGTACGGACAACGATGGGCGAGGCACTGGTTGGATGTCGCTCGATTTAGTGATGGTCGTGGCGGATTCATGGATAACAAACCACTGGATCAGGCGTGGCGTTATCGCGATTGGGTGGTTGATTCTTTTAACCAAGATCTACCCATTAACGAATTCATGCGACTGCAAATTACGGGAGATCTTTCCAAAGAAAACGACCACGCCATCGCGACTGGCTTTTTTGCTTTGGGGCCTACCTACCAATCCGATGGCGGCGATCCCGACAGTGTCGCTCAGGCGAGAGGCGAAACCTTAGATGATCGGGTCGATACGCTAACCCGTGGGCTCATGGGGATCACGGGATCGTGCGCTCGCTGTCATGATCATAAATTTGATCCCATTCCGCAAATAGACTATTACTCGCTTGCCGGCATCTTCAACAACACTACCGTCCATGACCACCCTTTAGCATCTGCACAAATAGTCATTCGATTTAATCAACACAAACAACAAGTCGACTCACTTAATCAAAAAATCAACCCACTAAAAAATAAGCTGCGGCAGGAAAAACGAGAGGCGACGCTCGACGAGCAGGAAAGTCTCGATCAGTGGATTGCAAATTTAGAGGCATTACTTGCAGATCAACCTCCAGGTTACGAAACCACCCATGCCCTGCGTGATACTGGAACCGCCGATATGAAAATTGCGATTCGCGGTAACTTGCGAAAAACCGGTGACGTCGCGCCTCGGCGATTCCCGCGTCTGATATCCACAGGGAATACGGGGACGTATCAAAACGGAAGCGGACGAATCGAACTCGCCGATGCGATCGTTCACGCGGACAATCCGCTGACAACAAGAGTGTTTGTGAATCGAATCTGGATGCATCATTTTGGAGCTGGGCTGGTCAGAACGCCTAGCAACTTTGGAACGATGGGTGAGAAGCCATCGCATCCGCTGCTGCTGGATTGGCTGGCGAGTGAATTCGTCGCCGATGGTTGGTCCCTAAAATCGCTTCATCGCAAAATAATGAACTCGCAGACTTACCAATTAAGCAGCGCGAATAATCCAGAGGCGTTTCATCGCGACGGCGATAATCGCTGGCTGTGGCGGATGGCGCCGCGGCGGATGGACGTCGAGTCATTTCGTGATTCACTTTTGGCCGTTACCGGTGAACTGGATAATCAATCTGGCGGGCCGTCTCTCCCGGATACCACACGCAATAACCGCCGGACCCTATACGCCAAAGTCAGTCGCAACGGCGATGTGTTTGACTCAGATCGTTTTCTTAGGCGATTTGATTTCCCGCTGATGCGGGCAACCGTCGCCCAGCGGCCCAATAGCATTGTTCCTCAACAGTTTCTTTTTCTCTTGAATAGCGATTTCATGATGGCTCGCGCTAAGTCGCTGGCACAACGACTCGATTCGACAGGCAAATCAGATGCAGAAAAAATTCACCAAGTTTATCGCTGGCTCTACAGCCGAGAACCCAACCCCGAAGAAATCGAAATTGGATTGCAATTCGTTAATAACTCTCAAAACACAGATCTCTTATCGAATTGGGATCGGTACGCTCAAGTACTCTTGAGTGCCAATGAGTTTATGTACGTCCGATAAAAATATCTATCTAGCAAGCCATCTTTAACAAGGTCCGTTTAATGTTCCATCGCAATCCAATTCCATCTCTGACGCGTCGTGACGCATTACGAAAAATGGGCGCAGGCTTTGGCACCATGGGACTCGCCGGCGTTCTTGCGCAGTCGCATCTTTTGGGAAGTCCGCTTCCCGAAATCAATCCCAACACTTCGCCATTAGCGCCAAAACCACCGCATTTTGCTCCAAAAGCGAAACACGTGATTCAACTCTTTATGCCGGGGGGACCTTCGCAAGTCGACACTTTCGACTACAAGCCTGATATTGCAAAACACGCCGGCGAACGCCCCGACTGTGTTGATCGAAAATCGCTGCGAAATACAAAAATGGGACTGATGCCCTCTCCCTACTCTTTTAAACAATACGGAAAATGCGGCAAACACGTCAGCGAAATCTTTCCTCACACCGCCCAATGCGTTGACGACATTTGCTTCATTCACTCGATGCACACCGACATCCCCGAACACGCCGGGGCAATGATGATGATGAATGCTGGACATCTGCAGCCAAGTCGGCCCAGCATGGGATCATGGATGGTATATGGGCTCGGCACCGAGAACCAGGATCTACCCGGCTTCATTGCGATGAGTCCGCGGGCTCAACCCCGCAATAAACTCGCCAACTGGAGCAACGCATTTCTGCCTGGTGCATACACCGGGACCTACGTCAACATCCACGACATGAAACCCGAACGCATTCTCGATGACCTCAAAAACAAATGGCTTCCCAAGGTCGACCAACGGAAACAAGCGGACCTGTTAGCCCGACTCAACCAATTGGACCTCCACCGACAACAGGGGGATCAACAATTAGAGGCCAGCATTCAGGCGATGGAGATGGCATTCAGAATGCAATTTGCGGTGCCCGATGCATTCGACACATCTCGCGAAACCAAATCCACATTGGAAATGTACGGCAACAGCGAATATGCAAAAGGCTGTCTGTTAGCCCGCCGCCTGATTGAGCGAGGCGTTCGGACCGTCCAACTTTCACTCTCGATCGACGGCTACGATATCGCGTGGGACACCGGCCATGGCAATATCGTCGACGGCCACCGAAAACTCGCCGCCGCCTGCGATCAAGGAATTGCGGCCTTGATCCAAGACCTCAAACAACGCGGCCTATTCGATGAAACACTCATTATTTGGGGAGGTGAATTCGGTCGGGCTCCGACGTCCGAGGGACAAAAAGGACGCGACCATGACCATTATGGATTTACAACCTGGATGGCTGGAGGGGGCGTCAAAGGGGGCATCAGTTATGGAGCAACCGACGAATTTGGCTTAACAGCGGTCGAAGATCGCGTGCATGTGCACGACCTCCATGCCACCATCCTGCACTTGATGGGCCTGGACCATGAACGATTGACCTACCGATACAGTGGTCGTGATTACCGCCTGACAGATGTCAGTGGAACCGTCATCTCGGACATCATCGCTTGACCCTGCCTATCACTCTATTAAAACCTGCCGCTGCAATCGCTCCTCAATTCTCTTAAACATTGTCGTGATTAGATCATATTGAATTGCAGCGGAACCAAATACATTGCAGCCCATGGGTAGAATTAATGACCTCACCTCGGATTATTTCTTTCGGCGAAGTCCTCTGGGATATCTTTCCTAACGGCGAAAAATTTGGCGGTGCCCCAGCCAATTTTGCCTGTCACGCGGCGATTCTAGGAGCAAAGGTGTCGATGGTAACCGCCCTTGGAAATGACCGCCGCGGGCAACTCGCCATCGATATCTTAAAAGACTACGGAATTGACACCGAGTTAATCCAAATCTTATCCGACGCCCCAACCGGCACCGTCAAAATTGAATTAGACGCTTTCGGTAAACCCGCTTTCACCATTCATTCGAACTCCGCTTGGGACAACGTCGTCTGGAATTCGGGTTTAGCCGAACGAATTCCAAAGGCCGATGCCGTTTATTTTGGAACACTCGGTCAACGGCAGGAACCCGCCCGATCCGCCATCCACGAAGCCATCGATGCAGCCGCAAAATCCAATGTACCCCGGATTGTCGATATCAACTTGCGGGCTCCCTTTTTTGATAACGACACCATCGCGCAATCAATCATGCGCGCTAACCTGCTAAAGTTAAGTGACGAGGAACTTCCTCATGTCTGCAAAGCCTTTCATATTGCTCCACAGAACTCTCCCGAAACATGCTTACAGCGGATTAAGGCAATCACTGGCCTCGAGGGAATCGTAATGACCTGCGGTGCACAGGGAGCGATGCTCGTTAACGCCCATGGAATTACAAATCAACCCGGTTTTCCGACTGAAGTAAAAGACACCGTCGGTGCGGGAGATTCATTTGCCGCTGCATTTCTAATGGGCTGGCTCCAAGGCGAACCAGACGACCAAATCTTGCACCGAGCTTGTGCGGTCGCAGCGACGACATGCTCACATTGGGGAGCAGTTCCGACTCTCCCTGACTGACCATGATCCCTCGATAGTCCGTGATTCTGCGCAATTACTGCCCTCACCTCCCGAACTCGACCACGAAAGAATTTTTGGAAATACCACCCCGGAAGTAGCTTAGGCCAACCGCATCTTGTAGACCGAACCCGCTGGCTACGGCAGAGATTCCGTCTCTCAAACAAACTAACGCTCGTCAGAGAGTCAAACCTTCCGCGACCTCACGTCTGTTCTATTTTAGGAATGTCACTTCGCCGGTATGCATATCATAAATACCACCGACAATCGCAATTTCCCCATCCGCTTCCATCGTCTCAAGGATTGGGCTATTTTTTCGAATGTACTCAATCGTGCATCGCACATTCTGCTCGGTGACCATATTCACATACGCTGTGTTGGCACTTGTCTTTTCGCCTGAATAATCTCCAAAATAAGCCATCGCAGGTTTAATGTTTGCGAGCATGGGGGTGATGTTACCAAGTTCAACACCGTCGATCGCCCCGGCAATGGCACCACAACCTTCGTGCCCCAGGACTAACACTAACTTTGCACCAGACAACTTACAGCCAAACTCCATACTGCCAAGAATATCTGTGTTCGCAAAATTACCAGCCACGCGCGCCACAAAGATATCTCCAATCCCGCGATCGAAAACATCTTCCACGGGAATTCGAGAATCGAGGCAAGACAGAATCACAGCCTTGGGGAATTGTCCCATCGCTGCATCACGCACTTGCTCCGTGTGATCGCGAGCGGTGAGATTCCCCGCCATGAACCGTTGATTTCCTTCTTGAAGCAATGTCAAAACTGTCCCTGGTTCTAGTGCGTTTTGCTCTTCCAGAGTTAATACCCGATTCACCAACGGCTCGACACCATCTACGGTTTCAGTAACAACTACCTCCGAAACTTGCTGAACTGGATCTGATTGGGCGCAGCCCGTGATTGCCAACGCGACAGAAAAAATTGCCGCAAGAAATCCATAAGCTCGAACTTGTATCCCAAGTGGATTCATCATGTTGCTTCCATATTTTAAAAGAGGTTTCTCAAAACTAAAGCCTAGCAAACTTAACCAAGAACTCGGCGAAGTATACCAAAAACATTTCACGGGCAGTAATTTTGATTCAACAAATCAAAACAGAAACCCAAAGAAAGAAATCTAATTTTTTGTTGGCTGGTAATTCAAAATCTGGTCAATCGTTTGCCGCGAAACCGCATGATAGCCGGGGCGGGCTTTGGCGTAGATCCGATTTGCTCGCTCTAAGCCCTCGGGGGTCGTCGCCATTTTTTCATATAATGGCTGCAGGAATTTCCGACGCCCCTGCTCCGTTAAAAACTCTTCAAGCCGTGGCATGCCCGCTTGGTAGCCTGAGCCAATTACGAGAATCATCCAATCATGAGTAATTTCTGAATTGCCCGATTGAGTCAATTTGAATTGGCCATCCAACCGTTTCATTTGTGCAGGGCTGAGATCATTTTTAAACGAACGCAAAAAATGGTTCCAATGATGAGTCGTCCATTGGTCTGTCTTGAAGTCAGCAGCCAAGACCGAGGGTGCTGCACCTTCCAAAAACAGTTGAGCCGCTTGCCCAACACGATCGAGCGCTTTGGTCTCGACGACCGGTGCATCGGCAGGTAAGCCGGGGGAGTAGACCCATGCGTTGAAATCTATCTTGTTGTCGAGGTTTTCTTTCAAGTAGCTCAAAAACCTTTCCGTTGTCATACTCTGAAAGGCAAACTTCTTGAAATAGGATTTCAAAAACAGATCAAACTTTTTGCGCCCCACTTTTTCCTCGAGCATCCGCAAAAAGAAATACCCTTTGTCGTAGGCAATCGACGTCATGCCGTCATCGGGGTTTCTTCCCCGCAAATCCAGCTTCAACCAGGTATCGCGCGCCTCGAGCTCTTTTATCTCTGCCAGTAGACCATCGAGCGACAATCTTGCCAACATTTCAGAATACTCCCGACCATAAATTGACTCCATGATTCGCTGTTCAAAATAAACAGTAAAGCCTTCGTTCAGCCAGAAATCATCCCACGTTGCATTGGTCACCAAATTGCCGGACCAGGAATGAGCTAACTCATGAGCGATCAAAGCTACCAGCGACCGATCGCCCGCTAAAATAGTCGGCGTCGCAAACGTTAACCTCGGATTCTCCATTCCGCCAAACGGGAAACTCGACGGAAGAAAAATTACGTCGTACCGATCCCATCGATACGCTCCATAGAGTGATTCCGCCGCAGAAATCATCTTCTCTGTGTCCGCCAATTCCCAAACCGCTTTTTTCAGCACTGAGGGTTCGGCGTAGACACCGCTTCGTGGCCCCAATTTTAAGAATTTCAAATCACCAACAGCCAACGCCAGCAAGTAAGCTGGAATCGGTTGCTTCATCTCAAACTCGTAAACACCCGTTTTATTTTTCTTCTGAGGATTCGATGCACTCATGACCGCCAGTAATTCGGGTGGTACCTGAATCTTTGCCGAATAAGTCATGCGAACGGCGGGAGTGTCTTGGCAAGGGACCCATGTTCTCGCAAGAATTGCTTGCGACTGTGTGAACAAAAACGGATGCTTCTTATCGGTCGTTTGTTCCGGGGTCAGCCACTGCACCGCTTCGGCGCCCGGTTGACTCTCATAATAGACGGTAATTTCGTCAACACCATCGGCAAGCTCAACACTTAAGCAACTGCCAAGATTCGACTTGTATTCGCCAAGACTCCACTTTAGTTCTTTGCCATTGAGCTGCGATTGAATCTTAAATATTTTGAGGCCATTGGTGTCAAGATAGAGCATATCAGCCGCTTTGCGGCGATCTAACTTCATCGTTGCCGATCCAGAAAGCTTTTGACTCTCAAAATCAACTTTTAAGTCGAGATGAAGATGTTCAATCGCAATTTGATCCGGACGGGCGCAGGAGTGTGGTAGCTCTTGTGCCTCGACACTAACCATCATCCACAGCACCAACACGGCACCCACCACTACGCGCAACTTAGCCCACTTGTTTAAGATCATCTTAATTTCACTTTTTCATATTAACGATGAAGATCATTTACATTTTTCTGAATTCGCGTTGGCAGCCATTCGCCCAATCAGCAATGTGGCCCGCCAAGACATCATTTGTCGATTACTCAACACTCTAGCACCTTGGAGGATCTCAATTATACGAAACTCCCAACATTCATGGTAACGACTCGTGAGTCGGCCAACCAATATGATTCTGTCACTCCCATTTCGCTTCCAAGAATCCCCAGCCACCACTAATCGTCACTTAACGACCACTTGATTTGAAATTCGACTTCTTCAAATCCATCTTCTCGCTCATGTTCAATATTAAAAACTGCGCGAACTGGCACATAAATTCGCTCGCCCGCAATTTGAATTTCAAACTTATCTTCATTCTCAATCGCATCAGCCAAACGCCTAAGTTTGTCGACAAATTCAGAGTTCGCATAGCCTTTTTCAATATCTCGATCTTCTTTATCGGCCACGACATCACTCTTTCTAAAAAACACCGTCGCAAGAAATACGCTAGAAGATGTATCCTACATAAATGACAGCCATTGAATAGGTTATATTGAAAGCTCATAAAATCGCGTGTCCGGCTTCTTAATTTGGTCCCAATTGGTCCTCCGGACCAATTTTGGCAGCACACCTCAACGTATAAATTTTAAGTTCATCGACGAAACATCCATGCGAATCATATTCCCCATTTCATTTTTGCTCTTGCTGGTAATTTTCTCACAAGCGACGTCAGCGCAGACGCTTAATGAAAAGACGCTTAATGAAAAACTACTCAATGAAGATCCAGCAGCACTCGCCGCCGCCGCAAGAGAAGGTGGCGACATTGTTCGCGGAGCCATTTTATTTCATCAAGGGAATATCAATTGCGCGAAATGCCATCGCGCCCAATCTGACGGCGTAAGAATCGGACCCAATCTGGGTAAACTTGAAGCCGATGTTACCGATATTGATCTAGTCGAAGCAATTCTAGAACCATCTAAGACAATTAAGAAAGACTACGAGTCTGTCATCATTTCGACGTTGGATGGGCAAATTTTCACAGGTATCGTCCAGACGCAGAACCAGGATCAAATTATCCTGCGCGATCCGGCAGAAGCAGATCGAGTCATGACAATCAATCGTAAGGATCTCGATGAGATACGAACGGCCAAAAAATCAAGCATGCCGGATGACCTGGTGAAAGAGCTTAAAGATCGTCAGCAATTCCTCGACCTACTTCGCTATGTGATCGACTTAAAAGAGCGTGGCTCCAATGATGAATTAGTTGCGACGGTGACCGAAACGACACACGAACTGAGCTCCGAACTAACGGGTATTGTCTTGATCAATGAACTGAATTGCGCAGCTTGCCACCGTACTGATACGGCACTCTCGTTAACAAGTCCCAAAAAGGCGCCCGATTTAAATTGGTCGGCTCAACATTTGAACCCTGAGTTCCTCGCTAGTTTCATTGCTGACCCACACGCTATAAAACCAGGCACGACGATGCCGAATCTGTTTCAGGGTAAAAACAAAAGCGAACGAATAAACGATGCAATCGCAATCACCCATTTTTTAACATCCCGAACCAATAACGAATTTACCCCTGCTAAAACTGACGCCGCTTCCATCACGCGCGGCGACGAATTATTCCATTCACTCGGGTGCGTTGCATGTCACGCGCCCCGGGATCCTACCTCGCAGGAAACAACGCTCGGTCAATCCATACCTCTCGGTGAACTCGGGGTAAAATATTCGCGCACCGGTTTGGTCGAGTTCTTGGAAAATCCTCACGCTGTCCGACCCTCTGGCCGGATGCCCAACATGTCTCTGACCAATCGCGAGTTGCAGGACGTTGCAGCTTTCTTATTGCAAAAGGCTCCAGAGTCAGTGAACCTTTGGAAAACGGACCCCGACCTTGCAGGGAACGGGAAACAGCTATTTATCGACGCCAACTGCGGAGCGTGCCATCAAGGTGTTTTGCCCAGTACGGCCCCCCCCAAACTTCCAT
Organism: Mariniblastus sp.; assembly: GCA_028823415.1. GTDB lineage: Bacteria > Planctomycetota > Planctomycetia > Pirellulales > Pirellulaceae > Mariniblastus. Next base: position 6,855 of record JAPKBL010000026.1, on the reverse strand, counting down.
CGTTAGCGGATGTCAATGTAAAAAAGGGGTGCCTTTCAAATGTTACCGGGCCATGGCCGAACTACGATCTTAGCGACTCAGATCGCTTGGCGATGGCCTCCACGATCACCGATCCAGTCAAGGAACTTAGTCGAGAACAGCAGATTTCTGTGTCGCTCAAATCGTTCAATTGCATTGCCTGCCATCGACGTAGCGAACTCGGAGGAGTAACCCAAGCTCGCAATCCACATTTTCAAACGACCAATTTAAATCTCGGGGATCAAGGCCGGATCCCTCCCACTCTCTCGGGAGTCGGCGCAAAACTGAATCGGAACTGGATGCGGGATGTGCTGGTCAATGCTCGATCGATACGACCGTACATGAAAACCAGAATGCCCCAATACGGCGAATCTAACATTGGCCATCTGATTGATTTATTTGAATCCGAAGACAAATTACCAAGCATGGAATTTGCAAAAATTAACAACCAAAAGGAAATGCGGGAACTGGGGCACCGAATGGCGGGCAATCAAGGTCTTAATTGCGTCGCCTGCCATACCTATCAATACAAACAATCCGACACCATGCCTGCAGTAGATTTAACCGAAATGACAGATCGTTTGAAAAAAGAATGGTTTTTTCAGTACATGCTTGCTCCTCAATCCTTTAGTCCTAATACCGTCATGCCCTCTTTTTGGCCAGGTGGAAGGGCCATTCGCGCGGATATCAAAGGTGATTCAAAATCTCAAATCGAATCCCTTTGGCAATATTTAATCGATGGCCGCCAAGCACGAATGCCTCGCGGTGTCGTCAGAGAACGCCTTGAAATCGTTGTCACTGACGAAGCAAAAATGTTACGTCGAAGCTACCAAGGCATCGGTAAACGAGGTATCGGTGTTGGCTATCCTGGCGGGGTTAACCTCGCCTTTGACGCCGAACAAATGCGACTTGCGATGATCTGGAAAGGAAAATTCCTAGATCCGGGAGGCGTTTGGACCGGGCAAGGACATGGAACGGCAAGGCCGATGGAACGAGCCATTAATTTTGGCAAGGGCCCCGACTTTGACAGTCATTCGTTGCCATGGAAAGTGGACGACTCCCGTCCACCCAACCATCAATTCCTCGGTTACAAATTGGATGAAACTCAATCGCCAACTTTCTTATACCGCTTTGGAAATATCAAAGTTGAAGACTTCTTTGAAAGTTTCGCCAATCGAGGTGATTCCACCATTTTGAGACGCGACACGTTGTTCACCTCACCGACTGATCAAGACAACCTTTCCTTGAAAGCCGCCACCGGAAAACAAATCAAGGATCTTGGATTGGGAAAGTACCTAATCGATAACCAAGTGGTCGTCACTATTCTTTCCGGGGATCAAGGGGAAATCGTTGAGATGGGTGAAGAGAAACAACTAAAAATCAAAATTGAATTGATTGGCGGACGACCGCAAAACATTGTTTTAGAATTTGAGTGGAAGTAAATTCACCAAGTTCCACGAACGAACGACAACCCCATACCCACATCCAAAAATCAAACATGTTCACGACACTCATTGAATCGCTGATAACGTTACTGTTCATTTGCTTGCCTCAACAAGAGCCCCTTGGTGAATATTGGGGAACCGCCGAAGAGGAAGCAAAATACTACAAGATGGTCGAGGTTCCACTCCCTCCCGAACTTGCCGTTGAAGCAGGCAGTTTCGAGGTTATGCCAGATAAAAAACAACTCGCCATCGCAACGCGGCGGGGCGACATCTTCCTCGTTGACGGCATCTTTCAAAAACATCCAGAACCGGTGTTCAAAAAATACGCCAGCGGCCTGGACGAAATATTTGGAATGGCTTACCGAAATGACGCTTTTCATATTACCCAGCAAACAGAAGTCACGCGCATCACGGATACCAATCACGATGGGCGAGCCGATCAATTTGACACACTCAGCGATCGATGGGGATTTCGACACTATCATGAATTCTCATTCGGTTCCAAACCCGATGCGGAAGGCAATATCTGGGTCGCCCTCTGCCTCTCAGAATCCTATCACTCCAAGGCTCCGTTCCGCGGCTGGTGTTTAAAAATAACCCCCGATGGACAGTCCATTCCCGTTTGCAGCGGCATTCGGAGTCCCTGCGGAATCGGCCCCAACGAACACGGTGTGATGTTTTATGCGGAAAGCCAGGGACCCTGGAACGGATCGTGCTCTTTAAAAGTCCTCCAGCCCGGTGGCTTCATGGGTCATCCAGTCAGTTTCAATTCTTACGATTTGGTGCCAGAAATGGATCAGCCATCGACGGTACCTAATACCCCCTCCCGATTAGAAGTCGAACGCAAGCGGGTCAAAGAACTCGTCCCTTATGCCGTCGTTTTTCCTTACAAGCGCATGGGAAGGTCCATCTCGGGATTCATGGTTGATCGTACCGGTGGAAAATTTGGTCCGTTTGAAAATCAGATTTTCATTGGTGACTTCAGCCTCGGTGTCGTGATGCGCGCGACCACAGAAAAAGTAAATGGTGTCTGGCAAGGTGCCTGCTACCCTTTCCGAGAAGGATTTGATACCGGACTATTAGCGGTTCAATTTACGCCCAATGGCAATTTAATTGCCGGGGGCACAAATCGTGGCTGGCCTGTCCGCGGTCCCAAACCATACGCCATTCAGCGTCTGGATTGGACGGGTATCACGCCCTTCGAAATCAAAACGATATCTGCAACCGTGGACGGTTTTAAAATTACTTTCACAAAGCCCGTCGATCCCAAAATTGCCAGTCAAGCTACAAACTACCAACTGGCAACCTTCACTCATATCTATCGTCAAGGCTACGGCAGCCCCGAAGTCGATCAAACCACACCCGTCGCAACTCAGGCGGTTGTCTCCGAAGATCGCATGACCGTCGATCTCAAAGTTGACAATCGAGTCCAGGGGCACGTGCACGATTTTAGACTCCCAGCAATTCGTTCCAATGAGGGTGAAACGCTTGTGCACGCCGACGCATATTACACACTAAATGAAATCCCTCGAGAGTAAAATCATTCAATCTCGAACTGACCGAGCGATTGAGGGACTTTAGCGGCTGATCTGCAAAAAACTGAAGGCTCTGGCAATTCAACGACTAGTAAAAAAAGTTGGGAACATAATGCGACATTATCTTCTTTTTTCCGTCTTGTTATTGACCGCAACGGGCAGCCTCTCCGCACAGGATTCTGCAACGCCCGGTTTCACCGACCAAACTGCAACCCTCGGCCTTGAACTAGGTGGCTCCGCCGCATGCTGGGCCGATCTAAACAACGATGGATGGTCAGACTTATGTTGCGGCGGCACGGTCTGGAAAAATGAACAGGGCAAGAAATTCACTCGTCTGGCAACCGGGCTGGGCGAGTTGATAGCGGCAGATTTTGACAACGACGGTTTTGTCGATCTGTTCTCGTGGTCCAGTTTCAAACTCTATAAAAATATTGAGGGCAAGGAATTTATCCCCTTTGAGATGCCCGAACTTCCAGCCAGCATCTCCCTCGGGGCTTGCTGGGGGGACTTCAATTGCGACGGATACGTCGATCTTTACGTAGGCGGTTACGAAGATTGGGGCAACGGAATTACCTACCCGGACCTATTTCTAATGAACGAAAAAGGAACTGCCTTTCGGCTTGCGCGAACAGATACCCAATATCGCGCAAGAGGGGTGACGGCCTGTGATTACGACCTCGATGGCGATCCGGATATTTACGTTTCCAATTACCGACTCCAGCCAAATCTGTTATGGGTCAATGATGGGTCGGGAAATTTTGAAGACAAATCATCAGCCTTCAATGCGGTTGCAACCTCCGATGAATTCGGCGGCGGGCATTCGATTGGGGCGGCCTGGGGCGACTTTGATAATGATGGGTTGATTGATTTATTTGCCGGTAATTTTGCCCATCGAGATAGTCGTGGTAATCAGCCCCAATCCCGATTCCTGAAAAACCTGGGGGCCGATCAAGGGTATTTATTTGAGGATCGCGGCACTTCCGGGGTTTTCTATCAAGAATCTTACGCCAGTCCGGCGGCTGGCGATTTTGACAATGACGGAAATCTTGACCTGTTCTTTACGACCGTCTATGGCACCGCCTCGTTTGGGAAAAAGAACAACGCTGTGCTCTACAAAAACAACACCAACTTTCAATTTTCGGATGTCACCTCTGTCAACCAATTAGAAAATCTACCGCCCACCTATCAGGCAGCCTGGGCCGATTATGATCGCGATGGTGATCTTGATTTAATCACCGCAAATAAACTCTATCAAAATCAGTTGAACAATGGGCATTGGTTAAAAATTCAACTCCACGGGAATGGAACCGATTTAAATCGATCCGCGATCGGTACAGTTGTGAAAGTCATTGTCGGAAAACATGTTTTTACCAGAGCTGTCGAAGCCGGGACTGGACAGGGTAACCAAAACGAAATGACGCTTCACTTCGGACTGGGCAACGTCAACACACCCGTCTCGATTGAAATACTGGGGCCTAATCAGAAATCTCAAACGTTTTCATCAGTGGATCCCGATCAACTGGTCACAATCCAACAGCTAGAAAGTGGATCTTTCGAAATAACCAAAAGCAACTAATCCTTCAAAGGTGCCCAAATACGAACATCGTCGTAGTATATTTCACCACCGCCACGGGTCGGCAGATTTATCCAAGATTTAGGCGCGCCGAACCTCTTGTGCCGCGCCTTCAAAGTTGGTCCGTCTTTTAACTGAACCACCATTTGATCGCCTGTGACTTCCATCACAAACGTATACCATTGGTCGGACTGGATCTTAAAAGGGTTTGACTTGAGCACCTCAACCTGATCGTTTGCAAGCTTGGTGTTTTTGTCTTTGATTAGCGAGATACCGTCACGTTTGTGAAACGCAATCCGACACACGTGACCCGTTCCGTCCTGAAAAGTTCCATCGTTAAACCCGAAATGCACACCGGCCATCTTGCCAGTCAATTTAAAAGACATTTGGAGAATGCCGTCTTTGATGGGCACCACCAATTTCGAACTTGGAGTTCCTCCGTTGTGCTTAGTACGACTTTTCTGAAAGTCCTCCGTTGCAGGAATGCCATGAAGCGCGCCATCAATGACATTCCATCTGGTTTGATGCAGCGGAGTCCATTGGGACCGAATCGATACCTCGTCAAAGTTATCCGCGAAAATCAATTTCCCCGGCTTCATCAAGACGGGTGCGATCAATGGCCGGACAGTCTCTCCATGTCTTGCCAACTCTTGATCCGACTTTGGGTCCTGAGAGTCGATGGACTGCGCTGCAAGTGACTGAACCAGCATCATAAAACTGACAAACCAGAACATGAATCTATGATTCAACTTCATTTTTCGTTATCCAAAACCGGTATTGGAAATAGTTCGGATGGCGTGCGAGCTGATTGTAGTAAATTTAGAAAATCCACCGCGAGCTCGGGGCGTTGAGTCGCAAGATCATTCGCCTCACCAATGTCTTCAGAAAGGTTATAAATTTCGACGTCGCCAAGTTTCTTTTTCGAACTGTTGCGCACGACCTTCCAATCCCCTTTCCTCAATCCCTGACGAGTCCCTAATTCCCAATAAAGATACTCGTGTTCTTTCTGGCTGGGTCGCCCCAACAATTCGGAAACAAAACTGATGCCATCAATGTTTGCAGGAACTTGCCCACCAGCCAACTCGGCAAAAGTCGGAAGTAAATCCTGAAAACCAGAAATGTGATCGCTCTCCGATCCCGGTTTAATTTTCCCAGGCCAACTCGCGACCAACGGCACCCGAATACCCCCTTCGTAGGTCGCTCCTTTTTTACCGCGAAGCGGACCGGCAGCATTAAAGTGCGTTAGTGTTTTGCCTGCTCCGTGCGGCCCGTTGTCAGATGAAAAAATAATCAGCGTGTTTTCAAGCTCGCCCATCGATTGCACCTGTTCGATAATTCGCCCAACATCTCGATCCATCCGCGAAATCATGGCAGCCTGTGTTTTCTGATTAACCGACCAATCCTTTGCTGCGTAGGACTCCAAATCAGGCACTTGAAAATTTGTGTGAGGGATCGTGTAGGGAACGTAGACAAAAAATGGCTCGTCTCGCGGAGTCGCTATAAAATTTAACGCCTCCTCCGTGATCAAATCATGTGAGTATTGCTGATTCTTACCCTTTTCATTTCCGGTCAAGAAAACTTTCTTGTCATTCTTCCAGAGGTGACCGGGGTAATAGTTATGCGCTTCCCGCTGACAATTGTAGCCATAGAATTGGTCAAACCCCCGAAGAATCGGGTCGCCGACGGAACCTGGATACCCTTGACCCCATTTTCCAAATGCCCCCGTGGCGTAACCGGCTTCTTTCATCACCTCACCTAACGTTACATACGATTTGGGAATGGGTACGTTTCCCTCAAATTTCAGCGGCCGATTGCCACGAATCGGACAATGGCCGGTGTGCAGCCCAGTCAATAAAACGCAGCGGGCAGGCGCACAAACTGGAGCTCCGGTATAGTGGTCGGTGAACCGCATCCCGGTTCGTGCAAGCCGGTCAATATTAGGCGTCTTGATTAATTTCTGGCCGTAGCATCCCAAATCTCCGTAACCTAAATCATCCGCCAAGATGTAGATGATATTGGGTCGCTTCTCAACTCCTCCGGCAACGCTGGTCGTCAACAAAGCAGCCAAAACTAGCAGGACACATCGTGCTGAATAGAGAATCCACATCTTCACGCCTCACGGAAAAAACAAGCGAGTAACCGAAAAAAAAGACATCGCCGACTCGATCAGCGATGCCTCTTGGGATTTTATTGTACCGACTAAAATTCGGCAGTGGGACAAAAAGCTAAATTCTTACTTTCAAAGTCACTTACCTTTACCACTCGCTTTACCACTCGCTTTACC
>JAPKBL010000119.1 GCA_028823415.1 Mariniblastus sp. | reverse complement strand
GAATGTTTGACCATCGACGTCAAGCGCCGGCTCAACAGTGAGGACTTGATCGACCGCTTGACCCAACTGTTTCGTATTCGTGGAACGCCTGACTATATCCGAAGCGATAACGGAGCGGAATTCACTTCCCACAAAGTTCGAGGCTGGCTTGAACAAGTCAACGTAAAAACTCTTTTCATCACCCCGGGCAGTCCGTGGGAGAACGGATACATCGAATCATTCAATGGAAAGCTTGGAGACGAAATACTGAAGCTTGAATTGTTTGATACGTTGACCGAAGCCCAAGTTAAAAGACTGGTATCGTTCGTGGGGGCAGGTCAGGGCTTTGTAGCCGACTTATCCTGAGCGTGGATAGTCGGTGGGGCGAGAGACGGAATTTGCGTGCAGCCCAAACCTAAAAATTCAATTCTATTCTTAATGATCTCCATTTAACTTGAAAGCGTTTTCAGGGCAATGTTTTCCTATCTGCACCAGTGTGCCACAATCCAATTAACGAAGGAACTCGGAGCTGTGTCGGCTTTCAAACCCGATTCTTTCTCAGGCTGCGATCAATGTTGCAAATTGCTAATTGAACCGCGTTTTATGATCATTTGAGTGGCCCTGGGAACTACAACCCACCTCTTACTTAGGCATTCAAGCGACTACGTCCTAAGTGAATATTCTGATTCGGCGGTGGTGGTTACCGTGGTATAAACTGGCGATGCGGGAATCAGAAAAGCTATCTGGGGAAGCAAAATAACCAACGAATTTTCAGGGGGCATTCTTTTGTTGGATTGTGTCTAATTCATCAACGTGACCATTACGTTTGATCCATTTGTATGCGGATGAGTTCTTGAAATCAAAGTCCGACCAATTATCAAACCTTTCCATAAGGCTTTTGGCGTTCACTTCTTTATTATTTCAATTTTTCAGACAGGGGATTTAAATGCTTAGTTCGAGGAGACGACAAATCGGTCGTGGCGCATTCACGCTGGTCGAGCTATTGGTGGTCATCGCGATCATCGGGATTTTGATTGGCATGTTATTGCCTGCCGTTCAGCAAGTTCGCGAAGCCGCTCGGCGCGTTTCGTGTGCCAACAACTTGAAACAAATTATCTTGGCTGCACATAACTTCCACGGTGCCGCTGGCGAGTTCCCCACCAACGAAGGCACGCCCAAAGGGGCGACGAACATGAGGGAATCTTGGTTGGTCAAGCTCCTTCCCTTTATTGAACAAAACGCTGCGTATAACCAAATGGTCTTTACGGACACCGACTTCAGCGATCGTCTGGGGATAAATCGCAACTGGGAAGTCATGTCGATATTGCGTGTCCCCGCGTTTAATTGCGCTTCAAGCCCACTGGAACAGTTTCGTGATCAGCGATCGACCAGCGGAACCAGAGCGTTGGGCGCTCCCAATACTTATCGGGTCCAAATTCCTGAATATGTTGCCAACATTGGATACTATTTTGAACCAGGAACGGGCAAAACGCCTGGAGCACGAAAAGATCGTGCACGCAATGTTTGGACAGGATATGGCTGGATGCAAGATGCTGGCGTTCTTTCGATTAAGAACGAAGTCTTTTTGACCGGATCAAAATTTTCCTATGTCACCGACGGAACAAGCAATACGATCGCAATCGGTGAGCATTCTGATTACATGTACAAAATCAATGGCCAGAAAGCTGATTCGCGACCAGGTCGCGGGCCAGGTGGAGCTTGGTCAGCCGGTCGTGGATATCACAAATGGCTGGGCTGGACGCGAAACGTAACAGTTCCTCGTTACCCAATTAACAGCCAGGATATTGGTAACTACACGATGAAATGGACAAACACTCTCCACAATGGATATCGCTCAGCACATCCTGGCGGTTGTCAGTTTGCGATGGGCGATGGTTCGGTGAAATTCATCGCAAACTCAATCGATTTCCGTGACGTCTTCATGGCGATTAGTGGTCGAAACGATCAATACGTTGCCAACGACTATTAATGCCGAATTCGCTTTCGCACCAAAGACATCTGCCTTGGGTGCGTTTTTTTCTGACCGATTCTTGAAAGGGCCAAACGATGTCGCGCTGTTATAGACTTTGTCTCAGTTGTTTGTTGTTTTTCCTCGTATTCGGTTGCGGCAACAGCGACCTCGCGCGGGTCACCGGTGTGATCACGATGGATGGAAAACCGGTGGAAGGTGTGAGTCTGGAATTTACTCCCATGGCAGGCGGACGCCCCTCTGTGGCATTGTCGGACGAAGATGGCAAGTACGAGGCAAATTATACACACAACGAACGTGGTGCCCAAATCGGTCAGCACAAAGTGAATTACCAAATATTTGCTGCCAGTGGTGACGTCTCAGAAGAGGATGAGTTTTTTCCGCCTTCGCGAATACAAGGCGGAGAATCCGACCTGGGAAAAGGACGGAAACTAAGTCCGGATGAAATCGCTATTGTTTCCGGAACGAACGAAATCGATTTTGAGCTGATCAAAAAATAGAAACGAAAAAACTATTTGACAACGATACCATCGTAGTCGGATTCTGGTTCGGGAATCACCGAGGCGAGTGTCTCAGATGTTTCTCGTAACAGCTCGCTGACAACTAGGTTTCAAAACCACTTCTTGCCCGATCGTAAACTTTCAAAAATTCGTCGCACCTCCGAACCTCAATCGCCTTCCGACAAGTTTTCAGTAAGCCGAATGTTCTCTGCCTCTTTCTCGTTTCCGCGATGCGGAACGTACTGATCAATTTCCGATCGCCACAGACATACGTTCGCATGGGGACATTGCGTACAAGATGCGCGAACGTGCCTCATTTTGCGATCATAGCCTTGTATTTTATGCTCACGTAGAAACCAGTTTCGAACCACATCGAAAAACAGCGGTGGAGGCAGTCGAGTATAGGGTGCCATGGCACCCTATACTCGACTTAATCCTATCAACTAGCGATGATTCCTTTTAGACTGGTCCAATCGCAAATTACAATCAGTCGGCTATCTGTTTGGAAAAAGTCAACTTGAAAACCCTGGCGCAACGCACATGAACCTAAGATCGATCATCGTATCCATGCTGGCGTTTCTGGCATGTGTTCTTGGAGAAAACGCGTCCGCTCGAACGGTCCAAACCGCGACGCAGCCGAACATCGTCCTGTTCTTCATCGATGACATGGGATGGAAGGATTGGTCAGGCGGGGGCAGCTACTACGAAAGGGGAATCCGCGTGCCGTTCCTAGTACGTTGGCCGGATAAAATCAAACCGTCGGTCAACAACATGCCGGTGGTGGCCATCGACCTGTACCCCACCATGCTGGAACTAGCGGGCGTGGAGGATTTCGCGGCGCACCTAGACGGCTACGAATTCGACGGCGAAAGCCTGGTGCCCACATTACTGGGTGAAGGAGACCTCAAGGAGAGGGCCTTGTTCTGGCATTTCCCGGCTTACTTGGACGGGAATCCGAAATACACCAAAACGCGGAGTTATCCTGCATACCGGCAACAACCGGTCAGCGTCATTGGGCGGGGGGATTGGAAACTGCTAATGCACCTAGAGGAGTGGAGTCTCGATGGCGGCCGGGAGTCCATTGCAACCAACAACGCCCGCAAACTATACAACCTCCGACGTGAGCGAGAGCAAAAACCTCGCACTCGTAGAAACGGACGTCCGCGACCAGTTGCTTAACGAATTGCTGGCCTGGCAGTAGGCGATCGGCGCACCGATACCCACGGAGGCCAATGCCCCGCCCAAGCCCGATCAACAGCAAGAGGAGAAACGAAGTACTAAGAGAAAAAAGCGACGAGATCGGTCCTGAAGCTTCAGTGGGCCATTCCCGAACGTTACTTTTCGCCCATCGAAGCCGGTGAGGCCAAAAAACTGAAACGACAGTTTCGCAGCATCAAGAGCCGAGTCGAACTCGAGAATATGGATTCGATTTTTTTCCGAGCTTGCGGGATTACCAAAAAAAAATTCCAATCAATCAATTGTGGTTTGATCGACTCGTGAATAAAGTCTGAAAAAGCCGTGGCTGCAACCCCCGACCGTTCGTCAACGAAAAGAGAATTGGATCCAATGAAGATTATCAGAACGCTTTTCGCTGCGGCAAGTTTGCTCGCGGTACTGTGTTGTCAGAATTCGGCAACGGCAAACGACCCGGTGATAACCAGTGAGGCACCGCCAAATATCATCTATCTGATGCTCGATGAATGGGGCTACTACGAGATGTCCGGGCTCGGCCACGAAAAAATCAGTACGCCGACGTTTGACCAAGTGATGAAAGAGGGCATGCGTTTCACCCAATGCCTGGCCGGCGGTCCAGTCTGCGGACCAACCCGTGCCAGTTTGATGACCGGCAAGCACCTCGGCCACACATCAATGCGCAGTAACGGCGGCAGCACTCCCATCCGCGCTGACGATATCACCATTGCGCAACTGCTCAAGAAGGCCGGCTACGCCACCGGCGGCTTCGGCAAATGGGGGATCGGTGGGCGTGGCACATCGGGTGTTCCAGAAAAGCACGGCTTCGACGTCTTCTACGGCTATTACGACCAGGTCCACGCACACACCTACTACCCGCCGTATCTGATCCGCAACAGCGAAGAAGTTATCCTGCCCGGCAACGGCCACAGTTTCTATGAAGGGAACCACTATGCCCAGGACCTGATCTTCGCGGAGGCCGTAACGTTCATCAAGCAAAACGCCGACAAGCCATTTTTCTGCTATCTGCCGTGGACCCCGCCACACGGGCTCTGGGGAATACCGGAAGACGACCCGGCCTGGCTCGAGTTCAAAGACAAAGATGCCAGTTGGGACTTTGGTCAGCAGACGACCCGCGATGCGCGCGTTTATGCCGCCATGCTAAAAATGTGTGACCGTCAACTCGGCGATATCATGAAGCTGCTCAAGACGCTCAAGATCGATGACAACACGATTATCTTTCTGTGTGGCGATAACGGCGGCCAAGCCTATTTCCAGAAACCCAATGGCTTCTTCGGACCGAATGTCGATCCCAAAACAGGCAAGCGCGTCTTCCGCGGCGGCAAGGGGCAACTCTACGAGGGCGGCCTGCGCATTCCGTTCATGGTCCGCTGGCCGGGCAAGATCAAAGCCGGCACGACCACCGAGCACCTCTGTTATTTTCCCGATATCATGCCGACCTTGACCGAACTTGCCGGCCTGCCTAAACCGCCCGACACCGACGGCATCACGCTGCTACCTACCTTGCTCGGCAAGGGCCAGCAGCAACAACACGACTACCTTTACTGGGAAGCAGGGAACTGGCAGTCCGTACGCTACAAGAACTGGCGCTGGCATCTGACCACGAAAAAAACTGTCGAACTCTACGACCTCTCAACGGACATCAGCGAAACCACCAATATCGCCGCCAAGCATCCCGAAATGGTTGCGAAACTGACGAAATTTGCGAAGTCCGCCCATACGCCCATCCGCCCTGGCGAGATCTACGACCGGAAGTTGATGAGCAAGGACCACAACCAGACCAAGCCGAAGATAAAAAGAGACTGAAGAAATAGACGCGCCGGTGTTGGAATGAGGCCGCTACGAAAAAGAGAAAAAGGAAACGGTAAAAAACTAGCGAAGACCATCAATGAAGACAAAATTCATCGTTACGCTAACCGCCGTTCTGGCGGTCTGCTCGACGGCATTCTCTGCGGAAGAAAATCCGCTCGACCGCTCACGACCGATTATCTTTTTATTGATGGCCGATGACCTAGGCTACGGCGATACGGGCTTTAACGGCAACACCATCATCAACAAGACGCCACACCTAGACCGGATGGAGCAGGGCGGCGCGAAACTGACGCATTTTTACGCGGGCAAGTCGGTTTGTTGACCAACCCGCGGCACCTGCTTGACCCGACGGCATCATCACCGCTACGGCATCTGGAATGCGAATAAAGGGAATTTGAGGCTCTCGACGGAAGGTTGTTGTGATTCGTAATGTGGGCGCTGGTCGCCCAATAAGATAAAACTACTTGCTTCGAAACAGAATCAGAAAGCATAATGAAAACCTATAAATTTCCCGTCGGTGAGATGCCCGCAATCGGTTTGGGGACCTGGAAAATGGAGGGCGGTAGCGCGACGGAAGCGGTCAAGACCGCTTTGGAGTCGGGATATCGTCATATCGATTGCGCCCCGATTTACTTGAACGAAGCTGATGTTGGTGCCGCGTTTGACAGCGTCTTCCAACAGGGGGATGTCAAACGGGCCGACGTCTGGGTCACTTCGAAACTCTGGTGTAATCGCCACCGGCCAGATCTGGTCAAGGGAGCGTTGGAGGCGACGCTGGCAGATCTGAAGCTGGAGTACCTCGATTTGTTCATGATTCATTGGCCCATCGTTTTTCGAGATGACGTACACCGGCCTGAAAAGCCGGAAGATTTTGTCAGCCTCGAGGAGATGCCGTTAATCGATACTTGGCGAGCACTCGAAACCTGCGTTGACGCTGGGCTTTGTCGTAACATTGGGGTCTGCAATTTCAGTGTCAAGAAACTCAAATCACTATTGCCCGAATGCCGAATCAAGCCGTCCGCAAACCAAGTGGAATGTCACCCCTTTTTTCCACAAACTGAACTGTTTGAGTTTTGCAAAGGTGAGGGCATTCAGTTGATCGCCTATTCTCCCCTGGGATCAGGCGATCGTCCCGAACGAATGCGTGGGGCGACCGATCCGAACTTGTTTGAGCATGCGGTAATTACGGATATCGCCAAACGCCGACAAATTTCCGCCGGACAGGTCATGTTGGCCTGGGCGGTCACACGTGGGTCGGCGGCAATTCCAAAATCATCCAATCCAGGGCGGATGGCTGAGAACTTGGCCACCGGCTCGATCGAGTTGACCAACCAGGAAATGGCGGCGATCGACTCCATCGAAATCCTCCATCGCTACGTGCATGGCCGATTTTGGGAGATGCCCAGTGCCCCGTATACCGTCGCCAATCTCTGGGATGAATGAGCCGTGGGCCGTTGCAGCGGGCATGGCGGCGTCCATATGTTACCCCGTTTTTTTGAAGCAGTGACGCCTTTTGTGGTAAGGCCGGACTGCCCAAGGACGACTAGATCTTCGGCGGGTTCCGGGTTCAGAGGGTGGGAATTCGATTTTGTTCAAACAATGCTTTGAGGGTGGGTTAAATCGAATTTCGATGCGAAATTTTTGGCAATCAAGTTGATCCTGGGAACATAAATCAATTAAGATATTGGTTGTAAAACACAAACCAATTTTTTGGCTAAGTTGTTCCGCCCCACTATTAAGGATGATCATGATTGAAAAACCTACCGCTCCCGCCGCGGATAAATCTCGTCGTGACTTTCTGAAAAAATCAAGTGCGTTGGTAGCTGGAAGTTCGTTTTTGATTTCCGGCACGAAAGCCTCTGGGAACATTATCGGCGCCAACGATCGAGTAAGGATCGGTGTGGCTGGCTTGAACGGTCGCGGCGGTGCCCATATTGGGGGATGGAAGGGGCAGGCAAACGTCGAAATTGTGGCCTTAATAGATCCAGATCAAAATGTGTTGGCGAAGCGACTAAAGAGCGTGGACGGCGCCAAAGGATTTTCAGATGTCCGAAAGGCACTCGAGGACAAGTCGTTAGATGCCCTGTCAATTGCCGCACCCAACCATTGGCATTCACTAATGACCATTTGGGCGGCTCAGGCCGGGAAACATGTCTACGTTGAAAAACCGATGAGCCATGATGTTCAAGAAGGCCGGATCGCGGTGGAGGCCCAAAAGAAGTACGGCATCGTGGTTCAACATGGTACCCAGAGGCGAAGCAATGCCGGAATTGCCGGATTACACGAGGCTCTTGCCGATGGTAGCCTTCCGAAATTAAAAATCGCTTACGGCTATTGCTGTAAACCTCGCGGAGGTATCGGGATGGAAAAACCGCAGGCGCCGCCCGCCAATCTTGATTGGGACCTCTGGAAGGGACCTGCGGTCATTGATCAATATCACGCCAATTATGTTCACTATGATTGGCATTGGTTTTGGAAAACCGGAAATGGTGATCTAAATAATCAGGGAACCCACCAACTGGACGTAGCCCGCTGGGCAATCGACAAAGAACAGACTCATCCGGTTCGAGTCATGGCACTTGGGGGCCGCTTTCAATGGAATGATCAGGGTGAAACCCCGAACACCATGTTTGGAATCGCCGAATTTCCCAATGACCAATATGTTTTCTTTAATGTTCGAAACGTAAATTACAAAGGCTATTCGCAGCAGGTATTTAACGAGTATTACCTGGAAGATGGCAGCAAGATCACCGGTGAAGGAAGTTATAAAATCGAACGGCCCGGCCAGAAGCCAGAAGTTCTCAAATTAGCGCCTGGCAAAGTGACTCCCGGTGGAAATTGGGGAAGCTTTATTGCGGCGGTAAGGGCAGGAGATCCCAACATGGCCAACGGAAATGCCATGGACGCACATTACGGTTGCGTCATGGGACATTTGATTAACAATTCATATCGACTCGGAAAGAAAGTTCCATTTAACTCCAAGGCAGGATCCTTCGGCGATAACAAGGACGCTGCGGAACATTTCATGAAACTGCACTCCATCATGCAGGATGGTGTCGGGATTCCTCAAGACGGTGAAGAGTATACCGTGGGGCCATGGTTAACGTTCGATCCGGAAACAGAACGCCATACCGGTGACTATGCGGAACAAGCGAATCGGTTGTTGAAAGATCCAAACAACATGGGCTTTCAAGTCCCTTCTTTGAAGGACGTTTAATAGCAACGGCCTTGATTGGCAGAGTCCGGCATATCCACCGAAGGCCCAGTTTCGCAATTGGAAATCTGGCCTCTGCCGT
Organism: Mariniblastus sp.; assembly: GCA_028823415.1. Classification (GTDB taxonomy): domain Bacteria; phylum Planctomycetota; class Planctomycetia; order Pirellulales; family Pirellulaceae; genus Mariniblastus. The sequence continues at coordinate 5,345 of JAPKBL010000119.1, read as the reverse complement.
TTTTCCGGATTTCATCATCGTTCATTTAATCATCGTTCATTTAATCATCGTTCATTTAATCATCGTTCGATACGCTCTAACGCGATGACGGCGAAAGTGTTGGGGGAATGAAACGGGACGAGCTTCTCAATCGATTTGGAATCTAACACAATCACGATGTGTTGACCCTCTGGAGCCAATTATCGTTTAAAATCCGCCTCACGTCATTCAATACTCGGTGAAAGATAACCAGTGAAACGCCTACTTCTCATTATCATTGTTTTACAGTTCTTCTCACTCTCCGCCACTGCTGTTGATCGCCCCTCAAAGCCCAACATTATTATCATGATGGCCGACGACATGGGCCTAGGTGACACCAGTGCTTATCTGGGTGTCCGCTTGATGCCCAATGCTCCCCCTGTTGCCAAAACATTGCGTACCCCAAACCTCGATGCCTTTGCCAAACAAGCCATCCTCTTTACAGATGCCCATGCGCCTGCGTCCATGTGCAGTTCAACACGCTACGCACTGCTGACCGGGCGATTCGCTCACCGTGCCTATTTAAAGAACCAAGGCTGGTTGCCCCACGGACCCAACACGCCGATGATCCAAAAAGACCTCTCAACGCTTCCGATGATGCTTCAAAACAATGGCTACCACACCATGGGCATAGGAAAATACCACGTTGGCGTTTTCTATGACAATGGCTCCGGTCAACCTGCCAGTGACTTTCACTTTCATGATGTCGATTTTACCAAGCCCCTGCTCGATGGCCCAACACACCATGGCTTTGATGAATATTACGGCGTCCCGGGTAACACCGAAGATCCACTTGATACTGAACCACGTATCATGATCCGCAATGATCGCCTTGAATTTACCGACCGCAGTCAGATGAAAATGATCGGCATGAGCAAACGCGCTGGCAAACTTTTTGCCGCACCGGATTGGGATCTTAAAAAACTGGGCATGCTATATCTCGATGAAGTGAAGGCGTACATTGACCGCCAAGCCGAGGCGGGCAAGGATTCCGGAGCCCCTTTCTTTCTCTATTACGTCCCCAACGCCAACCACAACCAACGCCATCCTGACGGCACTTTCGCTGTGCCTGATTCCATTGCGGGCGTCAAGATTAAAGGCCAAAGCAAGTACACCGATGGGACCTCCGCCGGACCCCGCGAAGACATGGTCATTGAAAATGATGTGGCGATTGGCAAAATGATTGAAAAGCTGAAACAAACAGAAGATCCACGCTGGGCCGGACACAAGCTGATCGAAAACACCTTGATCATTTTCACCAGCGACAATGGCCCCAATACCATGAATAGAGCCACCAACGAAAAGCCCAATCAGGAAAGCGGCGGGCTTCGTGGCAAAAAAGCAAAAATCTGGGAAGGCGGTATTCGCGTACCGTTCATGCTCTACTGGCAAGGCAATTTCGAAGGCCCCAAACTCAATCGCAATGTTTTATCGCATACCGATCTTTATGCCACGCTTGCCAGCATCGTCGGCCACACACTTAAGCCGAACGAAGCCCAAGACAGTCACAACGCTTTGGACCACTGGACTGGTGAGGCGCCAGGACCCGACTTACGCCCCCGTGTTTTCTTTTGCAATCTGGGGCCTCCCTATCTCAATGATGCACTGGCCATTCGCCAAGGGTCAAAAAAGCTTGTGATCGAAGGCGGCCTGGCATTGCCCTCAATCAAAAACGGCAGCCGCGGCGCCCTAAAACATGCCATTTTTTATGACCTTGCTCAAAACACGTTTGAAGAAGGCACTTTTCAAAACGATTCCCCCAGTGACGAAGCGATTGCTTTGGAAAACAAGCTCATTCAAATTCACAATCAGGGTTATGCCCGCGATTTAAATCTTTCGCCAGGCAGTGCGTTGATCCAGTCAGACGGCTGGCACAATCTTCGCAATGACATTAATGGCGCCATCGGTTTTGAATTTCTTGCGACCTCCACAAGTCAGGTGACACACCTGGGCATGTGGGATGATCATGACAAAGACAGTGGCGTGCGCGGCCCACGCAACATACCCACAGAACATGACCGAGATCAACCCTCTATTGGCGGCAATAAGAAAAGTTCACTGGCTGCCCTCCACCACATCAATCTCTATAAACTGGACAGTCAAGGGCAAGCGCATGGCATGATCCAGATCACACTTCAATCGGGAACGCCCGGAGAGCTTGAAAATGAATTCCGCTACCTGCCAATTACCAGCCCGGTGGTCTTAAATAAAGACCACCGCTATCTGCTTTTAATGACCACTACAGCAGATGATGGCGACACGTTCCATGACCCGCCCAGTTTCAATGGCCTTTCACCCCTTGTGAACCCCTTAATTAAAATCACACGCAGTGTCATGGTGCGTGGCGATGTGAATCAACGCAGCGCGATCCCGGCCTTCTCCGATTTGCACGAGACTTATTCACGGCATCGCCTGCCTGTTGGCCCCACATTGAAATTCAAGGTCTCCCAATGAGTCATTTCACCACAACACAACGAATTCAGATTGCTCTGCTGCTGATCTGCCTGGTGGCAATCCCAAGGTCGACCGCGGCCAACGAAGACCAACCCAATATTGTGGTCCTCTTCATTGATGACATGGGGTTTGCCGACCCGGGCTGTTTTGGCAATCCGATGATTAAAACACCGAACATTGATCGTCTTGCCAATGCGGGCATCAAACTCACCAACTTCTACGTGACTTCGCCCATTTGTTCACCGTCACGTGTCTCCATTACCACGGGCCAGTACCATGGTCGCTGGGGGATTCACTCTTATCTCAATTCCCGCGCGGCCAACAAAGCACGCGGCATGAAGAACTACCTCGATGCATCTGCCCCGACCACGGCCAAAAAGCTCAAAGCCGCCGGTTACGCCACAGGCCATTTTGGTAAATGGCACATGGGCGGAGGCCGGGATGTGGATGATGCTCCCCTGCCTCAAGCCTACGGCTTTGATGAATCACTGGTTCACTTCGAGGGCCTAGGCGATCGCATCATTTCCAATACCAATGCCCTGGCCAAAGCCCGAAAACTGGGCCACGGCAAGATCATTCCCTGTGATCGATTTGATCGAAGTAAAATCCAAGTGGATTACACGCTTGAGTTCATGCGTCGCAACAAAGATAAACCTTTTTATGTTCGCTTCTTTCCCAACGATGTGCATGGCGGTCACTTTCCAGCCCCTGGTGAAGAAAACGCCTACAAGCATCTATCAGACAACCCTCTCGACTGGGCCTTTCTGGCTGTCCTTAAGAACATGGACGATCACATCGGTCGCATCATTGATGAAATCGACACGCTGGGTCTGAGCAAAAAGACATTGATTATTTTCACCAGCGACAATGGCCCTTCAGATGGTGCCAGAAAATATCTTCAAGGCCAAAAGCCTGCGGGCTTTGCAGGAATTTACCGGGGCCGCAAATGGTCCAACTACGAAGGTGGCATTCGCATGCCCTTCATTGCCGTTTGGCCAGGTCACATTACACCAGGCAGTGAAGACAACACAAGTATGATGAGCACGCTTGATCTTTCACCGACTTTTTGCAAGATCGCCGGTGTCCCGGTTGAAAGCAACCTCGATGGCACTGATCGGAGCAGTGTTCTGCTTGGCACGCCTTCTGACCGCAAACCGCTCTTCTGGCAATATGGCCATCCCCACTCGGTGCTCAAAGGCGGCCTAGTCAATCATCTGAGTCCGACGTTTGCGATGCGAGATGGCCAATACAAATACATGGTCAATCCCGATGGCAGCGAAGCACAACTTTATGATCTAAGCAAAGACCCTTCAGAATCAAACAATCTGTTTGACAGTGAGCCCTCACGCGTCGTTACCATGTCCAAAGCCTTAGGGCTGTGGGCCCATGAACTCGGTTACAAATTCGATCGCAAAGTGAATTCTAAAAAACCGGGACCAATGATCGCTGTTGTGTCCGGAAATCAAATGCTGAATTTTAATAACGTGGGCGGCGTCAAAGGGAATCATCAAAAACTGAAATTTAATGGCAGCAATTTCTTAGACCTACCCGCTTTTCGTCTGCCCAAAATCGCAAGAGGACGCAACCTTCAAATCAAGGGCCGCATCCATTCGCAATCAACTAGCGGCGTCATTTATGCTCATGGAGACAACAAAAACGGTTACGCGGTTTACTTGAGCAATGGCCACCTTACTTTTGACACCTGCATTGATGGCAAACGTGAAACGATTGCATCAGACGCACCGATCACCCAGGCGGTTAACTTCGAAGCAAACTGGAGCAGCAAAGGCACGATGCTGTTAAAGATCGACAAGAAGCTTGTGGGCAAACCCCAACAGGTGGGTGTGCTAACTGTTGAGCCTACAGGGACAATTCAAGTTGGCGGCGACACTGGGATTCCTGTCGGCCTTTACAAAAGCCCCAATGGATTTCTGGGCACCATAGAGAATCTGACATCCAAACACCCGATTGGGTCTTAGACCATTACACGTGATTCTGTGCACCGAACATTGCAATACAACCACAAGCAAGATCGTTACCTCTTAGCCGACAACATTTTCAACCAATGCAGAAACCGGAATACACAATAACGCTCCTCCCTCTTAGTGGCAAAATTCCGTAGAAATATTTGATTTTTTATAATCTCAAATTGATCTTTAAATTCTCAGTTTGAGATTTAGTGTTCGCCACGAATGGTTGTATTGGGAAGTTTTATTTGGATGTTTTGGAGATTCGCGGTTTGGCATCTCGTGTGCGCGGTTGCTAGATAAAAAGAACGCCAACGTCGTCTTCATTTTCATGTTTCCGCCCAAGAGGCTGGAACTAAAGATGTTAGAGGGCGTTTGTGAGTGTCTACCGGTCGTCCAACTATTCAATGAGGAAACCAACCCATGAAGAAATCGGAATAGATGCTCAAGCCACGGTCGAGAAACCTGAGTGGTGTGTTTGACATGTTTAAAAAGAACCTAGCCTTATGGACTATCTGCCTGCTGTCGTTTTTGTTCAGCACCGCCACGCCAGCCCAAGATCCAATCCAGTTAACAGTCACATCTGCCAATGCAGACCGTTTTGCATTGGGGACAGAAGCGGGCATTGCCGGTGTGTCGACGACGTCTGGGCGGGCGAACTCTCAGCTGAATGAATTGAACCCCAATGGACAAGTATTGGTTAGCCGACGCCTGGTCCAGTAATGCCACACAGATCTCGGATGCAGCGTCCTACCCAAACGGGACGCCATTCAAGACTCCGAAATATGACCACTTCTACATCGCCTGCTACGACGGCGATGAAGTACCACCCTACGTCGACGTAGTTATCCTCATCGACGAATCAGCGTCATCGACGAATCAGCGTCAATGGCGGACGAGCAGCAG
>JAPKBL010000224.1 GCA_028823415.1 Mariniblastus sp. | reverse complement strand
AATTTCCAGCATAGACGAGTTTGGATATGGGAAAATAGATACAATATTGGAAGATACAGTTCAAACAGGAGAATTGCTGGATAATAACCTTGGAAGTGCGCTCTCATCAACAAAATCTAATTTAAAGCTGGAGAAAGGCGGAAAACTTTGGCCGGTGTATTATGCCGAAGAAATCATAAACAATGATTATGTGCCATCATACGTATCATTTGACGATATAGTGATTGAAATACCTGAAAATGGAACTGAAGGATTGGAGGTAAGCTTTTTACCAGTTGAGACTGGATTCTATGATGTCGAAATTATGACAGTAGATAATTTTAATAATTACAGTGAGGTTTTAACTTTTTTTGTAGAGGTGCCTGGTGAATAAGGGAAGAGTTCAAAATGTGCCGAGATCAATTTAATACCTAAAAGTTAGATTTAGTGTGTCATTGGAGATTAATGATGCCGGTGTGGCGCAATGCAACATTTTCTGAGCTGTGTGTTTACCCTAAACTACTTTCATCTCGCAAGGTAGGTGAGATTCATTATTTTAGATTGGTTATTCATCTTACTAATTGTCAAAGGCGTTGATATTAATGCTAAGAATAGAGGCAAACAACTTCTAGAATGAGTTGTCAACTACAACCTCCCCGAATTTGATTTTGTCGCCGACCTCCTCCGCAAACACGGTGGAAAAAGGGTGAAAAATTGGAAGCTGAAGGAAAACAAAACACATCCTACTCAGAACAATCGTTTGGACTAGCACTACGAGATCAGCTCTGGCAGGGGCCCCCGCTGTAATTCTTCGTCAATGTTCAAATCCAAGCGGCCGAATTGATCCTGCGGTTTGCCAGCGTATTCCATGAATGTGTTGTAAAGATTACCGATCGTGCGCTGACCCTTTTTACCGTAGCTTGGATATTGCAAATAACGCCCGCTTGCTGCCTTCGCCTGGCCAAGGCCTCCCAATAAAAGAAACGGCCATTCGGTGCAACTGCCGTGATGCTTTTCGGCTGCGTCGCTTAGGTACACAATTAGCGTATGATCCAACATTGTGCCGGTTCCCTCGGGGACAGACGTGAGCTTGGCAGCCACACGGCCAATTTGTTCCATATGAAATCTGCGAATACGATTCCTTGCCTCATTCGGGGTCATGCCGTTAACAGATTCGGCATGGCCCAGCCCATGGACGTGTTTTGAAATCCCAAGCCCGCGATAGGTCACATCAAGCGTATCAGCTCGAACCGTCGCCACGTTTGTGATGCCGGAAACCAATGCCGCCGCCGCAATGTCAAAGTGAGATTCCAATCGATCCGTCTCCACCTCGGAACTAAACTTGTCACTGATTTCCGGGACACAATTCCGAATTTCTGCCTCAAGGCCCTTTAGTTTTCTGCGGCGATCCTGCAGCCCCTCGAACGCTCCCAAGTAATGGTTGAGCTTTTCCTTGTCAGCACTTCCCAATTCGCGTTGAAAACGCTTGATATCGCCAACCATGTGATCCAGCAGGAGCGTCTGCAAACTTTGTTCTGACTTAGACTTACTACCGGTCACGGCCACTCCAAAAAGATCCTGATAGGCCATTGCCGGATTAGCCTGATACGGCAATGGCCTATCGGGGCCAAGCGCTGATATTCCCGGATAGACCACTGAGTCTTTCACTCCGGAAAGCACTTTGCCCCCCAAGGTTAAACCCACATGCGGAAAGATGGCCGGCAAGGCGTTAGCCAACGCACCATCGATAGTGGCAAAAGCAGCTCGACCCGGGTTTCCCTCGTTACCTGTATAATAACATCCCAACGCGCCGTACCAAGCCGAGTGCCCTCCTCGACACATCTTACCGGACAATCCCTGAAGAATCGTCAATTGATCCTTGAACGGATTTAATGGCTCCAGGGATTCCGGCAAATCACGCTTAGTCAATGGCAGGTCGATCAGTTTGTCACTTGGCTTAAGCTCGTTTGGCCATCCTTTCTCTTCTCCTGGTCGTATGTATTCCGCGATGAGATCCTTCGGTACCAGCTCCGCCGGCGTCAGGCCGCTTGACTTTATCACGAATAAAAATCGCCGTGGCAACTCTCCACGAGCTTCTGCCGTCAACCGATTGGCAAACGCCATCAGCAAGGGAGCCGCAATGCAGCCCGACAAGTTTTTTAAAGCCTGTCGACGATTGAGGGATGATTTATGGGGTTTCATTTTCGGTACAGAAACGAATCGGAACTTAGCAAAGAAGCAATCATTGCCTTCATGCTCCCTCCGTTCTCAATGTAAGCCTTGTCCGCTGCCATGAGTGTTGGGGAGTCTTCAAAAGTCTCATTGCGCCCCATCCAAAATCGAAACACATGCCGAACAAACGATTGACGCACCCGCGTCGAGTTGGCGAGTTTATGAACCAACTCAAACGCATCGGCAACCGGGCCGTCGAGCGATGAGTCGCCGCTATCTGCAACCTCTCCATTCGTTTTCACAGGCACCGTTCGGGCGTCACGGTGTCGTTCTGGAAAGATGGAAAGCATTTCATCAAGCATCTCGGTTTTACGAAACCGACCAAAGTCGTCAAAGCTTTCGAAAGGCAAACCCAGCGGATTCATCTTGCGATGACAATTCCAGCATTCCTTCGACTTAGTTGCCTTGAGTCGGTTCCGCAACGACCGCCCCCGATCCTCCGGAACAACCGCGTTGACCGTTACCGGTACATCCGGAATCGTACCCGCCAAAAGATGCTCCAGAATCCATTTGCCACGGCGAATTGGATCATTATCAAAATTCCCCGACCAGGCGATTAGCCAAGCAGGGTGGGTCAAAATCCCGGCACGCTGGTTCTCTGGAAGCAGAAACGGCTGCTTGGTTTGATATCCCCAGGTTTCGTGAAACAGATTATAAAACTTCACATACGTTCGACTGGAAGTGCCTTCGATCGGGATAGGAATTTTACCCTCTGACTCCAATCGGGCGATGTACTTCTCGTTGTTTTTGAAATTCGCATCATTTACATTATTACGGATGTAATTCAGATCCTTTTCAAACTTTTCGTACGAGCCTGGATACGCCACGAAATATTTATTGGAGGTCAGTAACTGCCGGAAAACATCGCGATCCCTGTCGAAAATATGCATTACAAACTGATCAGCATCGTGAACTATCCGCTTGGTTTCAAAGCCACTATCGATACTGATCCTATTTTCATCTTTGAACACTCTTGGAGCGTGGTGATAACCAAAAAAGTCACGGAAGAAACGTAGCACACGCGTGTTTCGGACCTTGTGGTTCTCGGCAAACATCGTGTAGTCGGCAGTAGACATATCGTTCTCATCTAGGATCTGTTTCACCACTCGGCGAATGTCTGAAGGCGAGTCTAATCCTCCTGCCTTGGTAATCTCGGAAAGCGTTTTGCCTTCATTCCCGCCAACCCGAATTTCATTGGGCCCCTTGTCGGTCAAAGCGAATGCCAGGGCAAAAGCGAGTTCATTTCCTGAAAGACGACGGCGGCCGAACTTATCTTCC
>JAPKBL010000118.1 GCA_028823415.1 Mariniblastus sp. | reverse complement strand
GCCTTCGCCTTTGGGTAACGACGCGGAAATCGCAGGAATAGCTCTAGACCCGATCGACGATTGCCCTCCGGCCTAATCATCGTTCCGAAACCGAGTCGCTGGCGAAATTGAACCGCCACCAACCTCGTTCAGAGCAGGGGAACTCCAAACTCGGTTGACAGCGAGTTCTCAATTTCCAATCGCCGCACGATTGGCGTTTTCCTCAGCAAGGGGAGCGGGTCTTTCCGGGTAACTCAAGTATAAAAACTGAACCCGGTTCGACACCGACAGCTGGGGAAGGCAATCTACTTAACGAAATATACACCCAATTAAAAGAGATGCGGAATCCTCCTCAAAAACTCTTCTTTCCCCAGCCACATTCCGCCAGTTGAAATGGTTCTCTTGCTTATGAGGTTGCCATGACGCAACGTTGAAGTTTTCTTGACACGGAGAATCAGCAAAACCGCGCCAAGTCTACCGGAATGGGGAAAGCAAACAGTCCACCTAACACAGCCAAGGAAAAATGTGAGATCTATTCGAACTGGGACTTACTTCGCAAAATGTGATGGTAATGCTGGGCAAACCGATGCGCCTCATCGCGTACGTATTGTAGCAATCGAAGCGAAAACGCATGCCGCGATAACCGAATTGGCTCCGACTCGCCTGGGCAGTAGATCTCTTCGTTCTTCTTCGCCAACGACAACAGTGTCGGCGGCTCAATCCCAAGCGCCTCAAAAGCTGCCACCGCGCTACTCAATTGCCCTTTGCCCCCATCAATTAACAGAATATCAGGGAAAGCGTCCTGCTCGTCATAGAGCCTTTGAAACCGCCTCGACACAACCTCATGTATACAACGGTAGTCATCAATCCCCGACACGTTTTTGATTTTAAACCGTCGATACCCTGGCTTAAATGGCATCCCGTCCACAAACCTAACGAGGCTCGCAACGGTGTCACCGCCACCGAGGTGAGCAATGTCGACACCTTCGATCGTCCGCGGCGCGTCTTTTAATTTAAGAACTTTTTTTAGCCCCGTCAGCCCCTTCTTGGGATCAATGTGAAAAACTTCCGGCTGGGCGTGCGTATCCAGCTCTCCCCGTCGATCGAGTGAATTCAACATCTCGATTTCATCACGTAACTTTGCAGCTTTCTCAAACTCCATCGACTTCGAAGCCGCCCGCATCTCGTCCTGAAGCTGATTGATGAGCTTTTTTTTCTTACCCGAGAGAAACATCTGCAACCGGCGAATGTCTTTACGGTACTCTTCTTTAGAAATCCTCATGTTGCAGGGCGCCGTGCATTGCTTGATACTCGCCAGCAGGCAAGGCCGGAACCAACGCCAGCGTTCATCACCAGCGTCGATATCAAGGGAACAGGTGCGAAATTTAAATATTCGCTGCAGCACCTGAAGCGCCCCGCGAAGGGAACCGGCACTTGGGAAAGGACCATATAACTTAACGCCGGAAGACGCTGGCTCTCGCGTTATCTCAACCCGGGGAAAGTCCTCGTAGGTCGAGATCTGCAAATATGGAAACGACTTATCGTCCTTCTGAATTTTGTTGTGTTGAGGTTGGATATCCTTAATCAGCCTCGACTCCACCAACAACGCATCGACTTCACTCTCGCAATCAAGATAGTCGACGTCGGTGATTTCACCAATCCACGGCGACGTCCGCGAATCCTCCGCGGCTGCTTTCAGAAAATAGCTACCCGCACGGGAGCGCAGATTAGTCGCCTTACCCACATAGATCACAACACCGGAAGCATTCTTCATCAGATAGACCCCGGGCGATTGTGGAAAGGTACGTACCTTCATCGCCGCCTGTTTAAACGGTGTCATCTCCTGGGAATCGGATTCCGACGCGTTGTTTCGTGTTTCATCCATCGCAGTATTATAAAAAAGAAGGGTGCATCGCACCAACCGTATGAATTCAGGCGAAACAACTCAGCCCCGGCACAGAGAACAAATACCTCACCTGCAGCAATCAATCTGGTCGATCGATGGGTTTGCACTCAATTTAGATCCAACCTACCCAGCGGTCAAAACCGCAGCCGCCAAGGTTAAATGAAATGGCCGACCGCAGAAAAACGGGTTTATTGATCTTCGTCGCTCATAATCCAAACGGCTGGAGTGCCACCTGAAAAATCGAATTCATCTTCGGGACTAGCGTGTGTCCAACCCAAGTGAAGCCAGCCATCCTCGGCTCGGCAACGACTCAAAACCATAGCCGCGGCGATTTCATTGTCTTGCAGCATCTCAACGCTATCGACAGGAACCAAATTCACCGGCAGTTCCGAAGCCAGCTCTTCTTCGGATTCTTTAGGATTCAATTTCCCGTCTAAAAACGATCGGAACGCCACCGTCGTGGGTCTCTTCTTTTCAGGCTCTAGGTAATCGATCTCAGCTTTGCCATCCCTCGAAAAGAATAGCTTTCCATCTCGCTTGACAATTTTAAATTGAAGCGCGATCTTCAATCCTTCTTTAATTTTCTTGGAACCCTGGGAGAACTCAGATCCAGATACAACAATCCGAAATGTATTTTCACTGAACTCAAGTTGAATCGGTCGAATAGCTGCGAAGGTAATACTAAACGAGTCATCCCTTTCACTATCCGCACCGCCCGTCAGCGTTGCCGGAGCTTCCCCGAGTATCGACCCCAACTCTTCCGCCAGTTCTTCATTGGAAAAAGTTTTTCCGGCGAATAATTTACTAAGGTAATTATTGGGCATCGAATCATGGATCGCAATCGTTACGTCCGAACCATCCTCAATAGCAACTGGAAACCCGGGGGCTCCCAATCTAGACAAAGAAGATTTTTCCCCGGTAGCCAGAATCGAATCATCAAACGACTGCAAATAAATTTCGGGAATCATACTCGACTTAGATCTCATTTTCTCCCGCGACTCATTCAGTTTTGATTTACCATCCGAAATCGCTTCATCGGTCTGTTCTGTGAATCGCGTTAAAGTTTCATCTTTGGCGCGACGTGTCGCACTGGCCTCTGACTTACACTTCTCCTTCGCAAACTTTTTCTCAGCAAGGCAATCCACAATTCGGAGCTTCGACGATGTCCCATTGAAGCACGCCCAAACACTTGCATCGACTGCTGGATCGACGGCAAAAAAACCGCCAAGATTCGCATAAATATCTCGAGTTCCACTGACCGAGCCAGCGGTGTTGATGTAAGCGCGAATTTTGCCTTGTTGGATATAAGTGGCCGATGCGAGATCGCCTGAGAGCTCGATCTCCGCATGAACCTGATTCGGATCTTCGTTGAGGTTGATCGTTACGGTTGTGTCCGTGGTCACCTGACCGCGGACAAGTCGTCCATCGATTCGCTCGCACAACGGTTGACTCTCTACAATATTTCGCGAAGCCAAACGATTAATAAACCCGTCGCCAATTGACACGTATATATTTGGATTTGAATATCTGGCTCTGATTGCGATCAAAACCTCAGGAATCTGATTAGCTCGCTCCATCCACTCAAGTCCAGCGCCAACCCTACCCTCTGCTTGGGTCGAGTCAGGACCAGCCAGTTGAGCCAGGGCAGTTTCTAACGCCGCCAACCGTTGAGCAAATTCATAACTGGTCAACGACGATGTTCCGTAGGCAAAACTGTAGGCAAATTTCTCGGTCGTGGAAGCCGCCGATGTAAAAAATGCGTCACCGTTCGTCTCATTCAGAACATTAAAATTCATTCGCAATCGATTAAGAATCTCGATCGTCTTGGCTCGCGCTTTGAGCCGCGGTTGGTCTTTCGCTCGGGCTTTGGCCGATTCTTTTTTTAGCTCGGCAACCTTAACACCCAACTCATCCTGCTTCTTCGTCAGCGCTGCTCGCTCATCCGCATCGGGATCCACCACCGCAGCTTCGCCCGCCTCGGGTTCCGGCGCCAAGGGTAAAGCATCCAGCGCCCGCTCAATTTTCAACAACCCAACATTCAATTCACGAATCTTCAGATTGATTTCGGTAGCACTATTTTTGGGAGGCAAGTCAAATTGAATGTTATCGAGGTGCTCAATCGCATCATACAGACCGAGTTCCACAAACAGCTCAGCCCGTTCTTTGCTTGCTGTCGACTCACGAGAAAATCGAATTAAACCTTCGAGATCCCGTTTCATTACATCCCGCTGACGCTCTAATTCCTCGCCGGATATTTGGCGAAACTGGCCACGTGCGGCTAACAATCCGGAACCAATGTCCAGATTTTGATTGCCGTCAAGATTTGTAATTTGTCTCCAGATGGCGTCGGAAACTTCACCAATTTCGATATTCTCGGTTAAGTCTTCGGCTTTGATCTCAACAAAGCGTTGATGGATTCGTTTGAGCTCAATCAAATCCGCATTCTCACCTTTGGCAGCCTGCGTGTCTAAGACATTGAGCAACAAACGGCTTCTCAATTCCCCATCCATTTGTCGATAATTAATCCAAGCGTTAAGCCGGCGAACGGATTCTTGTAATCGCTTACTCGTGTCCGAACTAAAAGTGGTGGCCGATTTTTCCGCTGTCTTTTTGGAAACGGCAGGCTCATTTTCTGCAAGAATTTGATTGTTGCAGAGGGGCAAAACGGCCCAACCAACAAACAAAAGCTGCAACACAAGTCGACTTCGCTGTGGAGGCTTCATTCCGAATCCCATCGATCATTCCCAATAGGTAATTTTGTCTAAAATTCGAGTGTTAGTTGAATTCAGCCAACCCCCGTTGCCTTAATCTGTACCGATTTAGAAAAACGGGACAAATGGGCAGAATGGGATTGTTATCAATTACCGCATCTGATTCTAGATGAATGATCCCATAAAACGATTTATTACTTGGATTTGTACCAATTTGCATCCCCTTTCATCGAAATATCGAGTTGCGTAGCATTAGATGAGGCGAAAATTGTTAATCTGCAATTCTCGTCGGACTTGATTCGCAATAGACGATCTTTTAACCCTTTAACAGTTGCGGCTCGCCGCCATAGTTCGGAGATTTAAATGTCAGATTCGCTTCACGACCGCGGTAAAGCGATAGAGGATGTCTTTTTTACTGCCAGAGATCAAGATTTGATCCAAAAACTAAAACAGGAAATGGCCGCTTCGGAAGCCCGTGAAGCGATGACGATAGCTTCAGGTATCAGCGACGCAGGCGTTCTTGATAACTTGCTTGAATGTGGAATTACACCGGAATCGATGGCCTCGGTAGCACTGATCCCACTGGTGGCGGTGGCCTGGGCGGATAACAAAATGGAAGATAACGAAAAATCCGCCATTTTAAACGCCGCGAACGAAGCGGGAGTAACAGAAGGTTCGGCCAGCTATCAATCCATTGCGGCATGGCTCGACAATCGCCCCGACGCCGCTCTCACCGAGGCATGGAAAGAGTACATGAACGCCCTCAATGAATCCCTTGATCCGGTCGTTTTCAATCAACTTAAGGCATCAGTCATGCGTCGCGCCGAAAACGTCGCTGAGTCTGCCGGTGGATTCCTGGGACTTGGCAATAAGATCTCGGAAGCAGAAAGAAAAGTAATTGACGATCTAGCTTCCTAGTACATGGCTTTAGGCCAAACTCAATTTTATTAGGGGGTAAGTATCTTACCCCCTATTTTTTTTCTCCAAACTCTCACAAAACCGAGACAACTACATTATCTTGAGATAACTTAGACGCGACCGTTTCAATTAAGCGCAATGTTCTCATTCTCGCAAACCTGTTTGGAGTCTAAACCCAATGAACTCGAAGATCAATTTGTTCGTCTCGGTAATTGCGTTCGTCACATTGGCCTTTCCATCACCGGAATTTGCAACTGAATTAAACTCACAAAAACCGGTTCGTGTGTTCATTTTTGCTGGACAGTCAAATATGGTTGGGTCGGATTCCAAAGTCTCCGACATTGGTAGGTTTCCGCCCTTCGCTAGTTTGGAGCTTCCGCAAGAGGACATTAAATTTTCTTACAGCATCGGCCGCGAAAACAAATTTAAATCAGATGGCTGGGTTGCACTAAGTCCCGTCAATAATGTCGTCGGGCCTGAATTGAGTTTTGCCAGGAGGGTTACCGCCAACAGCGACGGCCCCATCGCAATAATTAAGTGTGCCGCCGGAGGAACCCACCTCGGAGGTGACTGGAATCCAGACAATCCGAGCGGATTTGAAATGTACCCTCTTGCTCTCGATTTAATCCGTAAGTCACTCGCCGAGCTCGATCGTCAAAACATTGAATATCAACTGGAAGGTTTCATGTGGCACCAAGGGGAGAACGACATGTTTAACGAACAGTACATGGCAAATTACGGGGATAATCTGGAAAATTTCATTAAAAAATGGCGAACCGATTTAGATGCGCCCGAGTTGAAATTTTTCATTGGTGAACTATGCACAAAGACCATTTGGGGAATGGATTTGCGACCACGAATGTACGCGATCAGCGTCGGTCAAAAATCGGTCACGGACAAAGTTCATCACACTGCGTATGTGCCCACATCTCATGTGGGTGTTGAAATCGGCGGCGGCGTGGGCTTGCACTACCACTACGGAACTCTGGGGCAATTGGAGCACGGCGTCAACTACGCGGATGCCTATCTAAGATCCATCGGCGTTACCCCGGCTCAGCGGTCGCAACTCTCGAGTTTGCCGTTTGCTAATAAGAGTACGATTAAACTTTTTGTCCTCGCAGGCCACCGCAACATGGAAGGCGAGCGAGCTTTCACGCAGAATCTGACTGCAAATCCTCAGCAGAAAGAGCTCTTAGAGGATCAAAAACAGATTCCGTTTCGGTACCAATTAGGCGGCGGCTATCTGGCATCCAACCATTGGGAAGCCCTCGGCCCCACCGGTTATTACGAAACGTTCGGCCCGGAACTGAGTTTTGGAGCGACGCTTAAAAAGACAGAGGGCAATATCGCAATTGCGAAATTTACGCATAGCGGATCGCAGATAGTTGATTGGACCCCCGAAGGTAGTGAAGCGAAATCCCGAAACCTATATCCCCAATTCATTGAATTTATAAAGGATTCCATTTCGGATCTCGAGTCCAAAGGGCATCCGGTTGAGTTGCAAGGCATCTTCTACCACGTTGGCGAAAATGACATGTCGTTTGGCCCGTTTCGAAAACAGTCCCCAACGTGGATTCAGTCATTTATAAAACAAAGCCGAATCGATCTCGATCGTCCGACGTTGAATTGGTTCGTCTCCCAACAACCCCCGACGAATCATGAGCAAGTCAACGCCATCGATGTCACCAGCGAGCTGGCCCGACTCTCTGCCGAGGATCCCCACTGGTTTCACATTCGTGCATTCGAACTTCCTAAACAGGAAAAGCAACTTGTGCTCGATGAATCCGGAGTCATCGAACTCGGAAAATTACTGGCCGAGGAATACCAGAGCACCAAAGACTAGCTTAGCCAAACGTTGGTAATATCCTTTATCTGCCATTTGCCATTTGTTTTGGAACACGTGATGGTTTTACCGGAAGCATCCAATGGGCCGCCCCAATGCCCAAATTCAAGTGTAACTTCCTTGTCAGAAATCCACTCCTTCACTGATATCCAGACCATTGTCCCCATGGCATCGGTCTCCTTGTCCCGGACGTATCCCTTGTCCAATTTGGCACCGTCGGCGGGCCTGAACTTCGCTGCCAATCGACCGAGCCAAGGCTCGAATTGAGTGGGCATTGGCACCCAATCGCCTTGCTGATTCCACTGCTCTCTAACCGTAGGTGTGAGATATAGCGGGCTACCGCCATCGGGAATCGTCTCTGCTGAAAGAACAAAGTGGATCACTTCGCAATCTCGCTCAGAAAACTGAACAGGTTCGGGAACGAGTCGTTCATTGGGAGCGGCAGCAGCAAAACCACCGCTCTCCTTTGAAACTTCGGAAATGCCCGAATCATCTTTACATCCGATAAAAACTAAGACCAAGCCCAAGAAAACCAGACTGACTAACCTCGACATCCGAATCATGAACCGACTCACTTGAATGAAACTCTGGAAAACGAATTGGCGATCCGCGCAAAAGAGTCGCTGAGAAGCAACGCCCACTTCGCCGGGAACTGCTCTGGGAACCGAAAACCGCCAGAGTTTTCAACCAACCGATTCGTCAGACTAGGCCTCTTGGGCAATTATTCGATGGAGTGAGACAACATCCATTTATACAACTCAGGATTATCGTAGGTTTTGGACCAAGAATCATGTCCGGCCTCTGGATAGACCGTAAACTTAACGTCTACTCCCCGTTTTTTAAAACCATCCACCAATTCTGTCGACCGAACCAACGGCACCACAGAATCTTTGGCGCCATGAAAAACCCAAGTTGGGATTTTATCACCAATTGTATAAACAGTTTTCGTCGCATCTCCTCCCCCGCAGATCGGCACGATCGCGGCAAACCGCTCCGGCGAGTACGAAGCGAGATCCCAAGTGCCAAACCCACCCATACTGAGCCCCGTCAGGTAGATTCGCTGGCTATCCACGTTATATTTCTCTTCAATACCATCAATCAGTGCTGAGAGAGAAACGGGCTCCCACCAGCGATTTCGTTTGCACTGAGGCGACACGAGAATAAATGGGAATTCCTTACCTTGTCCCACTAACTTAGGCGGACCATGGATTTTGACTTTTTCTAAGTCATCACCACGCTCACCTGCTCCGTGCAGAAAAACTACTAGTGGCCACTCTTTTTTTTTTCGTAATCCGCCGGCAGGTAAAGTACGTAGTCCATATCCATCTCAATTTTCACTTTATGGGTTTCATCGGATTGTCGCGAATCTTGTTCACGACTTAACTCAAGAACGCAATCCTGTTTCGACTCATTTGCTTTAGATTCGCCAGCTTCCTCCGAATCCAATTTATCCACCCAAATATTTCGAAAACGAATTTCATTTCCATGGTTTTGAAGGTAGATGAAACCAGGTTCAGGCCCTTCATTATTGGGGGCGGCTGTTGTCTTTTTGGGCAACTTTACCTTTTCATGAATCACCACGCCGTTATGTGCGACCGTCATCCATGCGTCTTTTACTTTCTTGCCATCCGCAAATTTGGCCGCATGAAACTCGACATCGTAGGTTTGCCACTGCATCGGCGGAAGGCACATATTTTCGTCAGGCTTCTTAATCGAATAGATGCCACCACACTCGTTGTTCTCACCTGAGAGCCCAAACGAATCGAGTATTTGCACTTCGTATCGACCTTGTAAATACAGTCCACTGTTTCCCCTGCCCTGCCCTCTGGCTTTCGGCATGTAGGGTAACAGGAATTCAATGTGCAGTTTGTGATCGCCAAACGTTTTTTTACTTTGCGCACCCTGCTTCAGCAATCCGTCATCCGTCATGTTCGCGGGGTTACCTTTGTGCTCCCAACCGTCGACTGAGGACCCATCAAACAACACCATGGCGCCCTTAGGAGGCTTCTTTCCGAGCGTCGGACTTTTTCGTTTCAACCGCGGCAAATCTCCCAAGGCCTGGCCTTCGGACATAATCCTGGCGACGCCATCGGCAATGACCGCTGTGGCTGCACCACCTTGCAGCGTCAATTTCCCATCGACTAATTTTACATTTTCAACACGTTCGGGATCGCTCATGTCCCATCCGTCGCCAGGCAGTCCCCCCGTGTAGCCCACGCCAGTGAACTTTCCGTCACCGAGCGCGATCACCTGAATTCCATATTTGAATCCTTCACCATCGGCCGACACCGATCCGCTGTATTCCCCCTGAATTTTATAATCAGCGTCCTGCCCAAGCAGAGGCTGGACACAGGTCAACGCAAGTAGACAACTCCACACGGGAATCAATTTGATATTTGGCACGATCATTTCCTAATAACTAAAGAATCAACAACTCGCTCCGATATGCCCGCACAGTTAAGCAACTTGAATCGCTAGTTTTCATGCGTTGGCAAACGATCTTCACCGAAGGATGTGAATCCCATTTTCAAGCAGCGCAATCCCAACGTCAAACGAATTCAACGCATTTACAGAAAATCTTTGATTCCCAATACGAGCGGGCCTCGAGACGGTCGCCTAAGATCAGCCCTGAAGACTTTTAAAAACGAGGGACTACTTCTTCTCTTCGCCCGTATTCAAAATGGCCATAAATGCCTTCTGAGGGATATCGACGCTGCCGATCGATTTCATGCGTTTCTTACCCGCCTTTTGCTTCGCCCATAATTTTCGTTTCCGCGAGATATCACCACCGTAACATTTCGCAGTAACGTTTTTGCGGAGGGCTTTCACGGTCTCTCTGGCAATAATGCGAGTTCCAATCGCGGCTTGAACCGCAACTTCAAACATGTGGCGGCTAATCTCTTCTTTCAATTTTTTGCAAACGACGCGACCACGTCGATCGGCATCAACCCGATGGCAAATCACACTCAACGCATCGACTTTTTTGGCATTAACCATAATGTCCAGCCGTACAAGGTCGGCGGGAAAATACCCGATTAGGTCATAATCCATCGTTCCGTAACCGCGCGTAATGCTTTTCAATTTATCGTGCAGGTCATAAATGACTTCCGCCAATGGCAGATCGTAGCTCAACATCATACGAGTCGCTGAAAGGTACTCGGTATTTTGCTGAATCCCGCGTCGCTCCTGGCACAGTTTCATGACGGCCCCCACATATTCCTGCGGTTGGATCAAATTCACACGAACAATCGGCTGACGGAACTCCTCAATTTCTCCGGGGTCCGGGACTTCCTGCGGCCGGTGAATATGAATCACGTCACCACGCTTGGTAAGAACCTGGTAGGTGACGTTCGGCGCGGTCTGAACCAGATCGACATCGGATTCCTGCTCAAGCCTTTGCTGGACAACTTCCATGTGAAGCATCCCGAGGAAGCCGCAACGAAACCCAAATCCCAAGGCCTCACTGGACTCTGGTGTGAACTCGAAACTTGGATCGTTAATCGCCAGCTTCCCAAGCGCGTCGCGTAGCTCAGAAAAATCCTGACCGTCAGACGGATACAGGCCGCAATAAACCATTCGCTTTGGCTCTTGATAACCTGGCAATGCTTCGGCGTGAACTTTTCCCGCAACCGAAACCGTATCACCAATGTTGACTTCCTCGAGCGATTTAATGTTGCACACCAAATAACCCACTTGGCCCACCGTCAGAGTCTCGCATTGAGTTTGCTTTGGCGTAAACTGCCCAAGTTCGACTACTTCATACTCCGTACCGGCGCGAACGAACTGAACTTTGTCTCCTTTTTTGACAGTCCCATTCATGACGCGAACATACGTGATTGCACCTCGAAATTCGTCGTAATGGGAGTCAAAAACCATCGCCTGTAACATCGCATCGCAATCGCCTTGGGGCGCCCGAATATTCTTGACGATACTGTCAATCAACAGATCGATATTAATACCGGACTTCGCACTCACGCGAACCACACTATCAACATCGATCCCCAGCGTTTGTTCCATTTCCTGGGCCACCTCATCAGCCCGTTGGTATTGCAAATCAATTTTGTTAATCACGGGAATGATGTCGAGATCGTGTTCGATTGCTGCATACCCTGTGGCGACGGTCTGGGCTTCTACTCCTTGGAACGCATCGGCGAGAAGCAACGCGCCCTCGCAGCAATTGAGCGAGCGGGAAACTTCATATTGGAAATCAACGTGTCCGGGGGTATCAATCAGATTGAGTTCGTATTCCTTACCCCCATGTTTTATTCGCATTGCAACCGCACGGGCTTTAATCGTTATCCCACGCTGCCGCTCGAGTTCCATATCGTCGAGAACTTGCTCCTGCATTTCGCGCTTCTGAACGGTACCAGTGTGCTCGAGCAGCCGGTCAGCCAAGGTACTCTTGCCATGATCGACGTGCGCGATAATGCAAAAGTTTCGGATATTCTCGGTTTTGATTTTGGCCATGCCATGGTGAATCTAAATTTGAGTTGAAGTAAAAATGCTCGCCGTCGCCGCCAAACGTTCTCTAACGAAGATGAATGTCTAAGGCGTTCTATTGTATTGAGATCTTGCCAATCCGGCAGCGCCAACAAAACCGGCTTCCGACCCGAGTTTCGCAAAATTCAGGACTAACCGTTCCCCGAGCACGGGGAAGACAAGCCTCCGGACTTCGGTTTTTACCTCGTTCAAAAATTTAACGCCCAATGGAGACGCTGCACCTCCAAAATTCATCGCTCCGCCGAGTATAAACACGGCAGGGTCGATCAAATGGGCTAATTGTGCAATTCCTCGCCCCAGGTAAACCGCGGTTTCAGAAACTAACTTCACCGCCAGTGGGTCACCCTCTTCCGCAGCCGTCGCCACCATCAAGGCTGACAATGGCGAAGTCTCACCAATCAGATCTCTTAAAACCGTTCCGGCATCAGGGTTCCCCATCGCCTCTTTGGTTCGCTCGACGAGGGCCATCGCGCTCGAGTAAGCCTCAAGGTGCCCCGCTTGACCGCAGCCGCATATCCTTGCATCGCTGCGAGTGTCTATGACGATGTGACCGATCTCGGCCCCGTGGCTGTTAGCCCCGTCAACCGAAATATCATCGATGATGATGCCTCCACCGACTCCGGTTCCGAGCGTGATCATTACCATGCTCGAATAATTTTGACCGCCACCAACCCAAAACTCACCAAAAGCCGCCGCTCCAGCATCATTGGCATAGGTTACGGGTTTTCCCAGTACATCGGCCAACCTCCCTTGGATTGGGTAATGATGCCAACCGGGCAAATTCGTTGGGGTCAGGATCACACCTCGATGAATATCCATGGGACCTGGTGTTCCTAATCCCGCAGCAACCACATCACTCCACTGGAAACCGGCGGTTTCGATCAACGCATTTAATTCTTCGCGCACCTGCGATATCGCCACATCTGGCGGCTCGTTAGGTAACGTCGGAAATTTGGTATCAGCAACAATCTTTCCTTGATTGTCCACCAGACCTACCTTGACATTGGTACCGCCAACATCGACGCCGGCGAATAGCGGCGCGACAAATTGCTCATCAGCTGTCATTGATAATGTTCTTTTGGAAGAAAACCGGAAAAGCAAAGTATAAAAATCAGCAGCATTTCCCACAATGCGAAACCGATGTTTGTTGCACCTTTACCCGTTGATTTCCACCGAAGTGTGCCAGATTTGATCACCAATTGCCCTCGATCTGGGACAGCCTTGATCATTCTGGGCCCCTTTTTAGCTTCTCGCTCGCGCAGACAACTCTTTTTGGATTTCAAGAATTCGCGTTTCGCTCTTTTCGCGGATCAATTGCACGGCGCCAGCCACCGCCTCATCTCGTTCTTTGAGAAGCGATTTGACTGCGGCATCCGTCTTTGATTTGCCGGTTTTTAACTGAGATTCAATCCTAACTTGAAATTTCCGAGAGATTTTTTGGGAAGCTTTCTTTACCTTAAGCTTGGTAGATTTTTCCAGCCTCGCTAATTCTTGCTTGAGTGCAGCGGTGCCTCGTTTCGCTGCCCCTCGCCCCTTTGAAATGCCTTTCGCCAGCTCGGACTTTTGCTTGATCGACGCCCGCCCCTTGGAATCTTCTTCGAGCTTAACGATCTTACTCTCCGCCTTTTTGGCACGTCGTAAATTTTCATCCGCGCTTGCCTGCGACTGCTCAAGCGCTCGCCTTAGTGATTTCATTTCGTTTTGCGCCTCGAAATTTCCTAAGCCAGGGTCGCCGATCGTTTGCTTTGGAATCGTTCCCTCCGTCGCTAAATTATGATTCTCCGATATTCCCAAAGACGGACTGCCTCGAAGCGCCGCATAGTTCATTACTTGAAGGGGCGTGAAAGGAATTGGCTGCACCTTAATCGGCGTGAATGGGTTAATTCCATAAATCTCCCACATTGGAATATCAGTTGGAAAATCAAGCGTCGGCACCCGCCGTTTACGAAAACATTGCCCATGGACGGGGACGGCACTTTGGACAAATACAACAAGGACCAACGCTTTCAAAATCCAAGCGAAGACATAGGGAAGTGACGGGAGAGGCATTGGTAGCTCGCGGTTCAATTCAGGTGCAAAAATAAATCTGTCCAATCGATCGCATTTCGCGTCGGTCGAATGGCCTAACTCGATACCAGCTTAGTTAAAGCGGCGTCAATTACTAAGGAAATATTCGCCGTCTCTAACGGTGCTTAAACAGCACCTAAGAAAGGTGCAGAAAGATGACTCGATCACTAAATTGCGACCCCGCTAGTTCGAATCGCCCATCGAATCGCCCATCGAATCGCCCATCGAATCGCCCATCGAATCGCCCA
>JAPKBL010000223.1 GCA_028823415.1 Mariniblastus sp. | reverse complement strand
AGCAAATTGTCGATTAGATCGACGGTCGCATCGCCGATGTTTTGTAGTCATTCTCGCAAGAGTATTTTGAGCAATTGCGAGAAGCTGAGAAGCTGAGAAGCTGGAACATTTAAAGCACTGGTTGCTTTCAAGGTTTGCGATGCGGACCTTGAACAATGGATTCGATCTCAGCTGTTTTGCGACGAAAGCCAGTTTGAGAAATGATTGCTCAGCGATCTACCGGATAAAGAGGCGGTGATTCCGATTTTAGATTTTACCGGAGCCAGGGGCCAACAATTTGAGAATGCCCAAAACGGTTGGCAAGCAAGCGTCAGTTACCCGATCCAATTGAGCTAAATCTATTTAGGTCGCATCCGAAGTGTGCTTTTTTCGTTTTCGTTTGAAGAGCATTGCCAGTCCGGCCATTCCCAAAATAGAGACGGTGCCTGGTTCTGGGACGGAAATGATAACGCTCCAGCTAACCGACTGTTCCAATAAACTCGTGTCATCGAGCCTCCACCAGTCGAGCGAGTTGCCGCTAAATGAATGATCGAGTATCGAGTCATAGGCTCTGGCTTGAATCGCGTAAGTCCCTGCAGCGAGCGACAACGAGTCGATCGAGACTGACTCTCCGAGTAGACCGAGCGAAATGCCATCGACGTACCATTGAACGTTAATGACGGATGAGTCAACCGAATTGACCCACAGTGTGTCGTCAACTGAGTAGGTGTCGCCTTCGTCTAGCCATGCATCGAGTGGATTGACTTCTTCGTAGATCTCTTCAATAAAACGTTCGCGGCTAATCGCATCAAATGGGCGACCGAGCGCCCGCATCATTGAGTTTTCACTTGGACGATAAAGCCCAAAGTCGTAGTATCGCCCCCCCTCGTAGTAATCGATAACACCGATGTCGGAATCGGGGTCGTCATAGCCAAGCCAGCGGTCCCATTTCCCGAGAGCGGGGTCAGAGGTAATGTTGACTTGCCCCGGTTCGCCGCCGTCCCATGTGTCTCCGTTATAGAAATATTCATCAGCAAGATTGGCAAAAGAGTGGCCGACCTCATGAACAGCAATGTCCAAAGCCGCGCTGTTGCCGGCTGACCAAACTGCCCATTGCCCCCCGCAGCCGCCATATTTTTCTGAATTGATGCTGCCTAACCGCATGTCGATGTCGATACCAGTGCCGCTCAAAGCCGTGTTGACCGCAGTGTTTGCTTTGGAGGTATTGAAATAGAGACATCGATCGGTTCCACCCGTGTTGTAGGTCGCGTCCAGTGCGGTGTCGACAAAGATATTGTTGAGGGGGTCATCGGCTCCTGATTCATTGCTGATGACGTTGACGCGATGCGCGTTGAAAAAGTTCTGATAACGCGGGAATGGGTCGATCCCCGGGTTAAAGAATGAATTCAGCGTCTCGTCGACATGATCTGCGTAAGTCGATTCGATCTCGCTTGACTGATAACCATCTCCCACAAATATCATGTCAACTCGATTGGAAGAGTCGCCGTTGCTCATTACGGTCGTCAGCGTTTGACTAAAGCAACTCGCTGAGCCGGAGAGGCATACGATTAATATAAAAAGTGCAATTCGAAACATCGTTGTTCCTCGGGGGCGGGCGCTTGACATTCAGTTTATTTGCGGTGTGCTGATTGTCAACGTTTGGAGGATCTAAGAACATTAGAAATGGAATAACGACGCTTTTCAAGCATTTGTCTTTTTAAAATGAGCGTGATCATTGGGCTGGCGCGAGCAGGCGGACAAATAGCAAATCTCGCCGTGTTGGTAATCCGCGGAAGCAGATTGAACTTAAGCGAACCCGAGGGCGGCGCCGCCAGTGGGCCCCGCATGGGTGGAGGGTTCGTTGGGGCCCGCGCGCAGTCGCCGTGATCTAGTTGAGCCTAAGCTGGAAGAGCACCAAGGACTCTTTGATTATTAGTTTGCTTTATGTCAGCCTATCTATAGAGAGAGGCTGATTAGAGAGACCGTTCCCCGTGTGCGACTGCAGGTCAAAAAACCGTTACCGAATGAATCGTTTGAGCACACGAAAAAAAGTACTCGCCGCCACCAGCATCACCATCGGAAGCATCGAGGTGATGATGACGAACGAGCCGATCTCCCCCGGCGCCCCGTTGGCAGCGCTATACAAACTCGCAAGACTTGTCGCAGCCGCGGCGAAGACGGTCGTGATGACTAAAATCGACATGATCGAGAATCGTCTGATGCTCGGTGAACGCCGTCTTGGAGTTGGCGAGTCGATGTCTGGAATCGGCATAGTTGTTCTCTTGAGGACGCGAATTCGAACCGATTGAAATGAGTGCAATCGGTTGATGGCAGTACCACTACGCTAGCGTGGCAGCGTTTTGCGATCAAGGTCTTCGCATCTTATCTATTGTGCGTGGTATCAATAAAAACAGAAACAACAGAGTCGCTAAGTTTACTGAATTACTCAATTTTCCGCTTTGTAGTGACGATTACACCTACAACCGATTATGACCACGGATGGTAGGTCGGAAATTTTTCAGGTTTCAAGACGTCGTTATTGAGCCTGCGAAGGCACGGGTTTCCCGATTGCGTGCTTTTAAAGATTGTTCCCCCCGAGGAACTGACCCAGTTTTCAGAAGGATTTGAACCCATGCGATCCCTGCTAATAGCCACCGCCATTTGTGCTGCGGTCGTCTCTCTTACCGGATGTACATTTACGGTGAGTGGCCCCTGCAATTCATTTACTCATCAGGCCCGAATCAAGGCTTGCGGATGCAACGGAGAAGTTGCCTGCAACGCTTGCGAAACGGCCGAAGCATCCCAGGAGCCTGTTGCCGAAGACGCAACTGCGGACTGCGATCCGTGTGCAAAACAAAGAAAAGTTGGTTTGTTGCATAATATATTCGCTCGCGATACCGACGCATGTGAAGAAACTGCATGTGAAGAAACTGCATGTGAAGAAACTGCATGTGAAGATGAGGCTTGCGAAGATGACTCTTGTAGCGGAAAAGGGATTGTTATTCCACGCGTGGGAAAGAACTTGTTGAACAAGCTCGGCAGTTTGGACCTCAAGAAGTCAAAATGCGGTTGCGAGAGCGACGCATGCGGTTGTGAAGCAACCGAGGAAGTTGCCAAGCCGGCTCCTATCGCACCTGCGATTGCTGGTTGCGGTTGCAAATCTGGTGCGTGTGACGGTGGATGTCGCGGATCTCGCGCTGGCCTCTTGAGTCGCCTCAACACTTGTAAAGACGGTTCTTGCGACGGCGATTGCGAAGCAACCGACGGTGAAGGCTGTGATGATGGATGTTCCAACGGCCTGCTCAGTCGGATGAATGGGATTTCTGTCTCCGGCGGTCGTCTTGCCGGAATGATGCAGGGCGGAGTAATGCAGACCGCGCTGGCTCAGCAAGTACCCATAGTCGATGCTGCCGGAGCTGATTGCTGCGGCCGATTCGGATGTGGAAGAGACGGCAAGCGTTGCATGACATGCCGGGCGAAGTTGAGCCGTGGCAACGGTATGAGCTTAGGCAACCGCATGGGTAACGGCATGGGCAT
>JAPKBL010000222.1 GCA_028823415.1 Mariniblastus sp. | reverse complement strand
CTGCTTGGCCGGCTTCTGCTTGGCCGGCTTCTGCTTGGCTGATTCGGCTGGCGTTTGGGGCGATCCGCCTTCCTGGGCTTTCAGCTGCTCCGTTTGAGATTTCTCCTTAGCGGCGGCCCGTTTTTTCTCCAACGCATTTCTCCTCGCTTCTTTGGCTCGTTCCTTGCGTTTCAATTGGTCGGATTTTATCGCACTTTGAATCTGTTCCCTGGTAGGTCTCTGGGGAAATTCACTGGTTGCTAAACCGCGATCAACAACCCAAATATTTCGAAACCTGACCGGGTCACCATGGTTTTGAAGACGTGTCGGCAACAATAGCGGCGCTTCAAGCTTGCCAGCCCCGGTTTTGTTTGGCAAAGAAATACCATCCTGAACCTTGACTCCATTGACCCACGACGTGATCGTCGCATTGCGTGCCTTGGTGCCGTCTGAATTCCAGCGCGGTGCGGTAAATTGAACGTCATAAGTTTGCCAAACTAACGGCGGGAAACACATATTGATTGCCGGTGGACGAAATCGATACAAGGCGCCAAGCCCATCTATCTTGGGAAGTAATGCAAAAGAATCGAGTACTTGACACTCATATCTACTTTGCAAGTACAGACCACTATTGCCACGTTGTTGTCCATCGGCAATGGGCATGTAAGGCAACCGAAACTCGGCGTGTAAATTAAAGTCTTGAAACATTGGCTTGACATCAGCCCCCTCCATCAACAATCCATCACCGGTCATCTCGGCGGTCGTAAATTGATCAGTCCCGGTGCCATCAAAAAGAACCACCGCACCTTCCGGGGCAGGGGAGTACATCGTAGGACTCTTTCGCTTCACGCGTTTTAATTGCCCTCGCGGTTTCCCCTTTAAATCAACTAAACGACACTGGTTATTTTCAACGAAAATCGCCCAAGGTCCGCCAGAAAGAATGACAAATTTACCAGATCGTTTACCGATCAGATGAATCGGTTGGGGACGAAACTTTGGTTGACCTGGCAACCCGCCGTAGTAAGCAATGGCGTCAAATTGATCATTTCCAATGGCGCGAATCTGCAAACCGACAATTTCCTTTTTGCCATCATCGGATGTAACCGCCCCAATGAATTCACCCATTAAGGGGTAGCTCATATCCTTCGCAGGCGGACTGGTGAAGGCCGGGCCTTTTTCTTTGTTCTGAGCATGGGTCGTAGAACCAAGCATCGCAATCGCCATGAACGCGAACAGGAAAAAACAAATCAACTTCAAGAGCTTGGTGGGTAACATGATGTGGCCTAGTGGTGGTTCTCAATATTCGGTTTTTGTAATGTAATTTCTCCCGTTCAAAAAACAAATAAACAAACGTGCAACGCTGCGGGAATTGCCGGATTCTACCTAACTTTGACGGTAATAATGAAAAATGGGTACCAATTGAGTCAACTCAGGCGTTTCCAGTTCCCTGTCGGGCGAAATCAACCCAGCTGAAATCCACTTCGACTCCTCCGTACACGGGCATCCGCCAGTTTTCCGGCACGCATTGAACGTTTTATTTAAAGGGGCACCACTTTCTCGCGGAATCCCAATTCGCCTTGCCTTCAGGAGTGAGGCAACCTAAAACTCGGAGTGACCTCTTTACTTGTTTCAGCAAACGGTTTGAGACAACGTCCTCGTTATTTCTGGTACGACTTGCAATGCGGCCCTTCTTCAGCGTCATCATCTGCTCCTACAACCGCGCAGCTTACCTGCCTCGCGCGCTTGATTCGCTGATCGGCCAGACGGCAACGGATTGGGAGGCGGTCATCATTGACGATGGCTCGACCGATCACACGATCGACATCGTCAGTCAATATAATAGCCTTGATTCACGATTGCGATTTCATCGACATCCTGAAAACCTTGGCCTAAGCAGCACTAGAAACCGTGGCGTAAGAGAAGCCAATGGCCAATTCATAACATTCCTTGACTCAGATGATGAATACGCCAAGGACCATCTTGAAAAACGACAGACAATTTTAGAAAAAGACCCGTCGATTCGGTTTATTCACGGCGGCGTCACGGTAATCGGAGATCCGTTTGTAATCGACAAGAACAGCCCCACTGAGCGTATCCACATTGACCAATGCGTTATCGGGGGAACGTTTTTTATTCGTCGAGATGTTTTTGAAATTGTCAAAGAATTTCAAGATGTCGACTATGCGGAGGATGCCTTGTTCTTCGAGCAAGTAACGGCAGCAGGGATCCAACCCACGAAAACCCACTATCCAAGCTACATTTATTATCGAAATATTCCAAATCAAATAACGTCTTCTTTTCCCAGCGAAAAAAAAGATCGATAGCCGATCTCTAACTCCCCCATCCTCGAATTGAAAAATTCAAATCAGCGAGTCCCGCGACCTTACTTCTGATTATCTGACCCAAGGGTCGGCGTTTGAATTTTGAATTCCCCGTTCTTGGTCTGCCCATACGATCGACCATCGATCTGTTTGCCAAACTTCAATGCGTCGATAATCGGATTTCCGTTTCCATTGGTTCCGATCAACCAGAGGGTTTCCCCTGACTTCGACAACTTGAACGACGCGAATTTATCCGAGGAATTTTTCGTGCCGTCCGCCCAGACGATTAAATAATCTCCCTCGGCAACTGTTGTGCCCTCTGGAAAAGCCCACTTCCGCAAATCTTCCTTATCGTCCGTCAAGTACATTCCACTGAGATCGACTTCTCCGTTGGATGTATTCTTGATTTCGATCCAGTCAGCATACTCCCCCTTGGAGTTCATTTTATAACTCGCGTTGGCTGCCATGATTTCGTTAATGACTAAAGATGGATTTTTTTTCCGCTGCGGAATCAAAAGCAATTGATCTGGCTTACCCTCGGCGTACTGCGGATAAAATGCAGTCGTCAGATATTCATCATCCGTCCGTGCCTCGCAATAATAATACAACGTCTTACCAACAGGCATCGGTTCTGTAGTAATTGCGAAAGCGCTATCCCCGAATGATTTCATTTCCAATATCTTGAATTTAGCCAAGCGATCAGTCGAATAATACAACAAAACCTGTTTCGGATCGACAGAATTTTTGGATAGCGTCACTGAAACGTTAACCGGAATCCCCGCTTCTCCGGGAGATGCCGTGACCGCTTTTACTGATCGAATCTCAGGATAATTCTGTGACAGTTCGGGAACCGAATCGAGATAAGCCTTGCGGCCTTTGAAAAAAGCCTGAAGCCCGGGCGACTGATCACGTCCCTGGCTCGAACTCATCCCGACGCCAGCTTCGAATGCCTCCCAACTAGTCAATTTTCGCGTGTCCATTTTTATCTCATCCGAAATTAAATTTCGATAAGACGCAATCAGCGGGGCTACCGTGTCCCAATCGCACCAATCTTGATAGATCGTTCTTACGTGAGCAACATATCGGGCCTTTAACTCCGGATTTTCAAGAAGCCGATTAATAAATGGAGCCAGTGGTTGCTCAATTCCCGCGAATATTTCTAAGTCAAAGGGCTTCAATGACTCAACGCCAACTCCATTCTGTGGCGGAGGGCCACCTTGAGGAGG
>JAPKBL010000117.1 GCA_028823415.1 Mariniblastus sp. | reverse complement strand
AAACCAAGCGTTGACTGCGTCAGAATACGTGACGAGCAACGCGAGGTATTTGTGGACTACTTCTGATTGGGTTACAATTCCGTTTGATTTCTCAAATGTTCAATATCCCTCTACAAAATAACTAAATATGTTTCATCGCATGACAACTGGTTGGCAACTCGCGAAACAATCGTTGAACGTCTTGAGGCTCGACAAAGAGCTATTGATATTTCCGATCCTCAGTGGCCTTGCCTGTCTCATTGTGACAGCCAGTTTTGCGGTGCCGGCTTTCTTTTCAGGGATGCTAAAGAACGTAGTTAATCAAGAAGGGGGAGGAGTCGCGGCGCCGGATAACATTATGTTTTATGTGTTGATGTTTCTGTTTTATTTTGCAACGTACTTTGTCATTATCTTTTTCAACTCGGCACTTGTCGCCTGTGCAATTATCCGCCTCAAAGGGGGCGATCCCATCTTGAGCGATGGAATTGGAGCGGCGATGGCGAGATTGCCTCAAATCGCCGGTTGGGCATTGGTCGCGGCCAGCGTTGGGCTGATTCTGAAAATCATTGAATCGCGAAGCCGAAGATTTGGTTCATTTGTGACCAGCCTGCTTGGAATGGCGTGGTCAGTTACGACATTTTTTGTAATTCCCGTATTGGTCGTAGAAAAAGCCGGCCCCATCGATGCTGTCAAACGTTCCGTCGCCATCATGAAAAAAACTTGGGGCGAATCTCTGTCAGCAAATTTTGGAATTGGGGCGATTACATTTCTCGCGATGCTCGTCGGCATCATCCCAATCGCGATTGGAGTCGCGGCATTAGGTGCGCAAATGACCGTATTGGGGATTGCATTGATCGCAATCGGTGCCGTTTTGCTATTGGTTGCCTCGCTGATTTCATCGGCGATGGGCAGCATCATGCTGGCCGCACTTTACATTTACGCCGAAGAAGGCACCGTCGCAGGTGGCTTCGATGAAAGCCTGATTCAATCCGCATTCGCAACTAAAAAATAGAATCTCTCAGATACCTAATGCACTGAAAATTTTGTAAAAACCTGCTTTAGTTTGCGTATTTGCGATGTTACTCGGTCGCACAGCAATGTGTCCTTCCTTTCCACCATCGACATCGAGACCAGCTCTCAATGCGCCACTCGCGTTAGCCGCTGGTCCACGAGAGACTTAGATTACATCGAGTGTTCAGGCGCGGTTGTCCATTTTTCATCGGCGCAAGGACCGCCAACCCAATACACTTTCAACGAGTCGCAGGTCCAATTTATTTGGCAATAACGCAATCGGCAAAACATTTTAAAATCCAGGCCAATCTTAAATGGACTTATCGCATTGGTTTGACAGCGGCAGCAATACTCCGGAAAATACCCGCCACTGAGACTAAGTAACGCTTATCCTTGCGCATTTTCTTATCTTAAAAATCGCACCTCCCACTTTGGAAACAGATGGACAGTAAACGAGTCGCCATTATCGGGAGCGGAACAGCAGGTGCAGCAACCGCACTGTATTTATCCCGAGACGGCCACGAGGTGACGCTCTTTGAAAAAGTCGAACTTCCGTCGGCGGTCGGCGCTGGAGTTATGCTGCAGCCCAGTGGAATGCGCGTCCTTCGAGAGCTGGGCCTCGAAAAAGATATTCTTCAGTCAGGAGTCCGTGTAAAACGACTGCGCGCTACCACGCAGACGGGCCGTACGGTGTTGGATCTTCGCTATGAGCAATTGGATAAAAAGTACTTCGGCTTAGGTCTTCACCGGGGGGCTCTGTTTCAATCTCTTTACGGAGCGGTACTGAGTGAGGGAATAGAGACGGTGGTCGGGGTCGAAGTAGAACAAGTGGAGCAGAGCGAGTCCGATGGCTGTACGCTTGTGGCCTCCGACGGCAGGTGTTTTTGTGGATATGACTTTGTCGTGGTTGCCTCGGGTGCTCGAACGGCTCTCAGAAAGGCGGTTGAAATCCCTCACACCGTCAAAGAATATGCTTGGGGCGCTCTGTGGTTTGTCGCTGAAAACGGAGGGTTCGAATCAGGCGATTGCCTTCGGCAATACTTAGCTGGAACTCACACGATGCTAGGCTTCCTTCCAACGGGGCATGGGCCGTTAGGAGGTGCGTCCTTAACAAGCGTTTTTTGGAGTATACGAGCTGACCTTGTCGATGACTTCCGTCATCATGGCCTTGACCATTGGAAAGCGGGTGTGCTTGAACTAGCCCCAAAGTCGAAGCCCATCTTAGATCAGATCCAATCCATTGATCAGCTCCTGTTCGCTCCCTATTTTGATGTCGTGCTAAAGCGACCTTTCAAGGGATCGGTGATTTTCCTCGGCGACGCTGCCCACGCCACTAGCCCTCAGCTGGGTCAGGGGTGCAACCTGGCACTGGTCGATGCAGCCACCTTAGGCGCCGCGGTTGCAGGATCCGAAACTGTCGCAGGGGCGTTTGAGATGTACGAGCAACAGAGACGCTCGCAGATCCGCTACTATCAATGGGCTACTCGATTCCTCACCCCGTTCTTTCAGTCAAACTCTCGAATGTTGGGCTGGATACGGGATTCATTCATGGGTCTATCCTGCAAAATCCCTCCGATCTCAAAGTTAATGATCTCAACTATGTGCGGGCTCCAAAACGGCTTGCTTAGCTCCTGCAAAGATAAGGCAAATCCTTAGTCGCTCTCTTGGGTAGCCCGGTGCGGGTGAACTCACGAAGACGTTTTCACAATTCAGTTTTATCAAGATGACAACAGCGGTCTTTGGCGTTATCTTTTGGCCACAGGTGCGTCGCTGGGCGTGACAATATCCGAAACCCTTTATTTGAGACGATGGGTTAAATAAAACGCCGCCGTGTTGGGACTAAAATTTATTGATTCCCGCCGGCTCTCTTATTTCCTCGGACTCATGGATCTCAAAACTCTGCAGTGGCGCCTCAGATGATGATCAGTCGCGTTAGAGGTCGTGGACAGAGAGCCAATATTTGGCTTTGGAAACTCGAACACCAGTTTGCTTCTAGTCTCCCTACCGGATTGAAGCCTGCGTCAAATTTCAGAGCAAGTTGGAAACCAGAGATCACTCGTAATCGCCGAGGTTTTTCTCTAACGGGGCAAAGCCTCGTACCAAACGTCTATCTGTTTCAACAGGCCCTCAATTTTAAAGTCCCGCATTGGCTGAATCGTGTTGCTGTTGCGAAATTCAGCCTCAAAGCTCACATCCTGCTGAGATTGGGTGGACTGGGAAGTCATATATTCAGTCACCAATCGTTCGATTTTCCAGCCTTTGTAGTTTTCGTCTACCACCATTTTAGTCGTTGTCATTTTCTTGCTCCGAGCCTGCGGTTATTCGCACTTAGAAAGATAACCAATGAAATACGGACGCGAAACACCCCCTCTTTTGGGTGCCCCTTCACCGATGTAACTGGTGGTTTCTGAACTTAGGCAAACTAACGCCTAGCGCTCCAAATTGCCCCCAAGCCGAAGCGGTCAAACGCATTGCCGAGTACGATCTCTTGTGCGAGTCGGGAACGAAATATCTTTACTCCTGCGCCGAAGATTGCGTGGGCGGGCCGTGTCACGGAAGTCGTTCTTGGCCAGTCACCCGAGGAGATTGAAAAGGGAGCTTTTTTTCGCCCCTTGAGCCAGAATCGCTCGAATTTTCGCCTCGAAAAAATCACGAAAGACGGTTCCCTCATGATCTCTGAGACAGGGCGGTAAGCTAAAGAAACAATGTTCCATGGCGGACGTCGAAGAGTTCGGCTTCATCCTGCGAGGGGGATCGCTGTTCACAACCTTAGACCATTTGGCCGTGTTCAGTCCGATGAATCTGATCACCGGCAAATACAACGGAAGGCAAATCCTTTCCGAGCCGTCTGTTCCAGAAATTCGGCAACGACAGTCCCTTGAAAGACATCTGAGGCCCGACGGAACCGCATCGGCGTCGCGAAATAACAAGTCGGAACCGCTTCTTGTTGGCGAGGTTAAGATTACGCCCTATGTCATGGAAATGTTGGTGAGGGGTTTCCGGAATTTTGTTTCACTTCGGACTGCCGGTCACACATGGCATGGTGCTGGAGATGTGGTGAACAATAGAGTTCATAAATCGAGTGAACCGCGAGCGATTGCAATCTGGTAGGAATTGCGAATAGCCTGCGGAGCTAATGTGCCTCTTTAGTTTTTGAGTTAACAAACAGAGCTATCCCAATGACAGATCCAACAAGAACCAAGCTAGCGACTACGAGCGCCCCAATCATGATGTATGCAAAAAAACTCAGTACCATAGTGCACCTCTCAAGGTTTAAGTTTTGGTTTGACTAGCTAGTTCTAATTCGAGGCATTTCACCAATTATGGAGGACTTTTTTGGTTTTGCACGCTCAAACGCTAAAATTCTTCGGGCTTCATGTAAATCCCCGAAAAAACGCGTGTTAGTTGCGACGGTTTTCCTCGCAGTTCACCCGTTTCAGGCGGTTGCATCTCCACTATTCCTAAATGACTCAGACACACTCGGTAGCACTGAAAAATACGTTTTTTTCCGAGTCGAAATGATTTTGCAATTCGCCCAACTACGTCTAAAAATGCCCTAAGTGGTTATGTCGTATCCCGCAAAACTTAGAGGGTGCAACTTGGATTCGACGCCGCTGAATTCCCTCGCATACTCGTTCGATGATCTTAGCTGAAAACGAAGTTGTGCATTTCGATACTGATTGGGGTGGGTTTTTAGGCTGGTGTGATACGATGCCGGTTGAAGAAAGCACTATCGACAACCGTGGGGAACCGATTATTTTGTGGGACTCTACCCGGTGCCCGGGCGGTCGGGGGTATTTCTGGCAAGCTGCCACGCAAATCTGAAAGATACAGACCTAGTGGACGAAGCGCCGCCAGTTCTGGCGTTCAAAGCAACGATGTCAATTTTTTCAAAAAGCACTAGTTCGAGGTACGTGTCGGCAGTAGATTTTCGGAACGAGAGTGTAAAGTGGCTGTCTCAACTGATTTCGTTTGTTTTGGTTTGAAAGAATGCAATGACCGATTGAGGATAAACGCTACACACTCACACCTTTTGGGCTTTGTCCGTTAGGACGCCTCAGAGGCTTCCCGTTTTGCGTATTCTTGCCCTGACTCTCAACAATAGAAGCGATACTGCATGTTGAATCGAACTCTTGCTGAACCTCCACTTGTGGCAGGCTTTGTGCGGCTTTGCTCCGCCGGCATGCTTTTTCTTGCTTTGCTGAACGCGCCTGAAATCACTGCCGCTCAGAATTTCATGGGTGGTATTGGGCAGCTAAATGACTTCCCTGTTGTGCAGCAGAGCGGCGAAGTTATTACGCAGTACTATTATCCTGCCGTCCCACGCCAATATTACGTTCCACTGCCTCAGCAACAATACGTACCTCCGTCTCAATCGCAGATCGGTTTTCCAACGCCACAGCCAAGGTTCGCACCTTCAGGGCCACAGTACATCAATCCCAATCCGCTACCTCCTCAACAGGTCAACATTTACGGCAAAGTGACTGTTGGCGAAACAATGATTAAGGACGCCACCGTTGGTGAGGTCATCGAGGTTCCCACTCCTTCAAACTCAGCGACTGAAACTGAGCCGGCTGACCAATTCAAACCTTCCGATGTGCAAGACGTTGGGATGAAACAGCCCGAGGCCATAACACCAAAATTGGCTGAACAGGAAAATTCTAAGGGAGACGGCGAACCACCTAAGCTGCCGGAAAAGGAAAAACCTTTATCCACAAATGATGATAGTACGCCTACCGAGGAAAGCAGAACTCCGGCTGCGATTGAGATCGTAGATTCAACCGGTGCTCCACCAGAACCCATGGATGCCAATGATCCTGCTGAAGCCAACGCGGAAAGATTAGCCGATAGCGTTGCCGACGACTCAAACAAGATTACCCAGCCTGCTACCGAGAAAACCTTCAAGGGAAAGACCGGAAAAGACGTACCTAACGAACCAGCCAACTCTGCAACCGCCTCACTTGCCGGGCAAACGGATAGTAACACTGAGCTGACAAGTTCCAGCCCAATACGCAGCGATTCCTTTATGAACCCGCGCGGACCGATCGCGGAAGATCAGAAAGTGCATTTATTTTGGGTCACAGTGCTGACCATGGTCGCTATTGTTCCTGTCTTCGTCTTGCTGCCACTGATCCTTTTTAGTTATCGAAGGGGACGCAAGACAAAAAGCAATTACCAACCCAAGTGGGATTCATCTTCGAATCTGGAATTGCTGATGTGGGGCGTGCCCGTTGTGCTGGTCACGGTCATGTCGGCTCGGCTGTGGCATTCGACGCATGTGCTCGACCCGTATGAAAAAATCTCTAGCCGCAATCCGACGGTCAACGTTCAGGTCGTCGGGCTTGATTGGAAGTGGTTATTCATCTATCCCGATCATGGCATCGCGACGGTTGGTGAGCTTGCTATTCCGATAGATCATCCGGCTTCGCTGACGCTGACTTCTGATACGGTAATGCAATCGTTTGTGATCCCAGCTTTGGGTGGGCAGATTTATGCCATGCCAGGGATGCAAACAGACCTAAATTTGATTGCTGATCAGCTTGGCACGATGGAGGGTGAAAATACTCAGTTTAATGGGGATGGCTTCGCGGGTCAGAAGTTTATGGCCCACGTCGTCCCACCGGAAGAGTTTGCGACTTGGGTTGAAAAGGTGAAACAGCAAAGCGTTGCGTTGGACGAGGCGTCTTACAAAGTCCTCGCACGGCGAACAAAACAACGTACAGCAGTTGCCGATTTGCGTACCGACTCGATGCCCGCAGGAGCTATTTACTTCACGCTCGACGATAAAGAGTTCTTTAACAAGATCATGATGAAATACATGAATCACAAACCGCTCAAGGACGAGGATCAACCCGGCTCGCCAGAGTATGGTGTTACGGACGAAACTCAACCGGAGACGATCAATGACTGAAACAGATCCAATCTGGGGCCGGTTTACTTTAGACTCGCTGCCGTTCGTGCAGATGATTGAAGATCCGTCGCTAAACGAAATGATCGTCAACGGCGGAGGTGCAGTCTTTGTTGCAGGGACGGTCTTGGTTCCACTTTTGCTCACCTATTTTAAGCTTTGGAAGCCGCTATGGAACGACTGGCTGATTAGCACCGATCACAAGAAGATCGGCATCATGTACATCGTGTTTTCGTTCGTCATGATGTCTCGTGGCGTCGCCGAAGCGATCATCATGCGGGCCCAACAAGCACTCGCGCTTCACGGCGGGCTGATTGAACAGGAGCATTACTCGCAGATATTTTCGACACACGGCACGATTATGATTTTCTTCGTGGCGATGCCGTTGATCGCGGGTTTCATTAATTATGTCATGCCGCTGCAGATTGGTGCGCGTGATGTCGCCTTTCCGGTGATGAATCAAATCAGTTTTTACTTGACCGTCGCTGGTGGCATGATGCTGATGATCTCGCTGGTGATCGGCGAGTTTTCAGACGGTGGATGGACGGGTTATCCGCCTTTTACTGGAGCGACGTTTAATCCCGGAGTCGGGCCGGATTACTGGATTTGGTCGCTGTTCGTTTCGGGAATTGGGTCGACGTTAAGTGGGATTAACTTCGCGGTCACGATTTACAAAATGCGTGCTCCTGGCATGACCATGATGAAGATGCCGCTGTTTGTCTGGACGACGATTTGCACCGCGATTCTGATGATTTTCGCCTTGCCACCTCTGAGTCTTGCGACGTTGATGCTGGCCGCCGATCGGTACTTAGATTTTCACTTTTTCACCAACGACCTTGGTGGAAACATGATGAACTACGCCAACTTGTTTTGGCTGTTCGGCCATCCGGAAGTTTACATTCTGATCTTACCAGCCTATGGGATCTTCTCCGAAGTCTTTGCGACGTTTTCAGCCAAGCGTTTGTTTAGCTACACGTCTCTGGTGTACGCGACGATGTGCATTGCTGTGCTTTCGTTTACGGTTTGGTTGCATCACTTTTTCACGATGGGGCAAAGTGCACTGGTTAATGCCGTTTTTGGTGTGGCAACGATGTTGATCGCAATCCCGACAGGCGTGAAAGTCTACGACTGGATGGCGACCATGTATCGCGGAAAGATCCGGTTTGCGGTGCCGATGATTTACGGCATCGGGTTCATGTTCTTATTCGTAATTGGCGGGCTGACAGGGATTATCTTGGCCAATCCGACAATTGATTTTCAAGTCCACAACACCTTGTTCTTGATCGCTCACATTCACAACGTCCTCATCCCCGGCGTGTTGTTCGGAATGCTGGCCGGCTATCATTACTGGTTCCCCAAAGCGTTCGGTTTTCGCCTCAATGAGACGTGGGGCAAGATCTCGGCGTGGCTGTGGATCGTTGGATTCATGGTAACCTTTTCCCCGCTTTACTATCTGGGTTTACTGGGGATGCCGCGACGTTCTGCGACTTATACCGATGCTGCATTCGAACCCTGGATGATTGTTTCCGGGATCGGATCTCTGATCATCGGAGCCGCTTTGTTTGCCGTCTTCGCTCAGTTGTTCATTAGCATCTTACAACGCAAGAAGAACCTCTCGCCCATCGGTGATCCTTGGGACGGCCGGACACTGGAGTGGGCGATTCCTTCACCGCCGCCGGTTTACAACTTCGCAATTCTGCCGCTGGTGCAAACGCGTGATGAGTTTGCAGAAGCAAAAATGGCGGACCGCGCTTATCCCGAACCGTCCGAATATGAAGATATTCATATGCCCAAGGATACGTCCCTTGGGCTGTGGCTGTGTTTGCTAAGCATTGCGTGGATGTTCGGTTTGGTCTGGTGGATGTGGTGGATGGTAATCGCTTGCATGACGGGGATGCTGTTGGCGTTTATCGCTTGGACTTTTAGAATTGAAAACGAGTACGTCATTCCAGCTTCGCAGGTTCGAGAAGAACATGAGACGTGGCTGGCGATGATTCGCGAAACTCAACCCGTTGATCGGGATGAGGAGTTGACAACGTTGAATTTGGGCTACGCACAGACTGAGCTGGAGGGTTGAGATGGATAACGGAACAAAACTAAAACGCCATCCAGGCTTGAATCTGATTCACGGTCACGGCTACGAAGCGAAGAACGAGACGGCTTTGTTTGGCTTCTGGGTTTTCATGATGAGTGACCTAATCCTGTTCGGGCTGCTGTTCGCGGTTTACATCACGATGATCGGTGTGACCGCTGGCGGGCCCGGCCCAAAAGAACTTTTCGATTTTACCAGCCTCGGTATCCAAACCGCACTATTGCTGACTAGTAGCATGACGATCGGCATGGCGACGTTCGCTCTCAAGCACCCTCGATGCCATTGGCAATTGGTACCGTGGTTGCTGGTAACACTCGCCTTGGGCGGTGGGTTTTTGTACTTTGAAGTCACCGACTTTATGAATATGGCGGCAGCCGGTGGCGTTCCCAGTCGCAGCGGTTACCTTTCCGCGTTTTACGCATTGGTCGGCTTGCATGGCTTTCACGTTGCGGCCGGTAGCGTGTGGATGATCGTGCTGCTAATCCAACTGGCTGTGTTTGGATCAGTGAATATCGTCAAGTCGCGTTTGTTGCGGTTGGCGTTGTTGTGGCACTTTTTGGATGTCATCTGGATTGGAATCTTCAACATCGTTTTCTTTTACGGGTGGCTCTATGGATAAACTTGATAAACACGAAAAGCAAGACAGCGACTTGCGAAGCTACCTTTGGGGATTTGTGTTTTCAGTTGTCTTAAGTGCCGCCGCCTTTTTCGTCATCCTTGGTGAGAGTTTCGGTCGCGAAACAACGATGGTGGTGCTTGGCTGCCTGGGAATGCTGCAAGTTTTTGTGCAGTTGAGATATTTCTTACACATCGACGGTAGGCGAGAGAGCCAAGAAGACCTCTACTTGATCCTGTTCTCGGTGCTGGTGTTGCTGATAATGGTAATCGGAACCGTCTGGGTTTTGGGAGACTTGGCCGGGCGGATGGGCATGGACATGAGTAGGTAATGCGACATTGTTTCAATCTCGCTGGATTGGCCTGAGACTCTTAGCCCCGCGGTCCCTTAGCCCGCAGTAGGCGAAACTAATCGCCAGGCTGTTCTTTTCTTGGAGCAAAATTTTGAATTCGACAAATCGTAAAAAAGTTATCATTGTGGGAGGGGGTTTCGGGGGCATGCATGCCGCGCGATCGCTAAGGCGTGCGGACGTCGAGGTGACGATCATCGACCGACGGAACTTTCACCTGTTTCAACCACTGCTTTATCAAGTCGCTACCGGCGGGCTTTCTCCGGCGAACATTGCCGCCCCGATTCGATCCATCTTCCGTCGTCAAAAAAATGCAAAGGTTCTCCTTGGCGAAGTTGTCGCAGTTGACCCGAAGCAAAAAACGGTCGAAGTCCACTGCACCGAACCGGGTGAACTTGAAACGCAAAAGCTAACCTTGAGCTACGACTGGTTGATCGTGGCCGCCGGAGCCACTCATAGCTACTTTGGCAACGATCAGTGGGAAAACATTGCGCCGGGACTTAAAACACTCGAGGACGCGGCGGAAATTCGGCGTCGCGTGCTGGCGGCTTTCGAAGCGGCAGAAATAGAACCTGACTCCAAACACCGCGATGAACTGTTGACGTTTGTGGTGGTTGGAGGAGGCCCGACAGGCGTTGAATTATCGGGTGCTATCTCAGAACTGTCTCGGCATACGTTGCTTCATGACTTTCGTAACATCAATCCTGAGCTTGCGAAAGTGATTTTGGTCGAGGGGCAGGACAGGGTGTTGGCTACTTTCGCTCCATCGCTATCACATAAAGCCGAGGCGTCGCTGAAGAAGATTGGCGTTGACATGCAATTGAGCGCTTATGTGACTTCCATCTTGCCCGATCGCGTCACCTTAAAATTCAAATCGGACGGTTCAGAAAAGACAATTGCGACTCGCACGGTGTTGTGGGCTGCGGGTGTCGCAGGCGTACCGCTGGGTAAACAGTTGGCTAATGCGACGGGGGTCTCCGTGACACGCGGTGGACGCGTCCCGATCCAAGGGGATTTGACTATCGACGGTCATCCCGCGATTTTCGTGATCGGAGACCTCGCATCGTGTGAAGGCAAAGACTCTCAGCCGCTGCCGGGAGTCGCGCAAGTCGCGATTCAACAGGGCAGCTACGTCGGTCGCTCAATCAAGCTTCAGCTAAAAGGTAAATCAAATCCCAAACCATTTCGCTACAGCGACAAAGGTAGCTTGGCCACGATCGGGCGCAGTATG
This sequence comes from Mariniblastus sp., assembly GCA_028823415.1. GTDB lineage: Bacteria > Planctomycetota > Planctomycetia > Pirellulales > Pirellulaceae > Mariniblastus. The sequence goes on along the minus strand of JAPKBL010000117.1, from coordinate 3,199 downwards.
GCGATCGCGGACTTGGGCTTTCTCAAGTTTTCGGGCTTCTTTGCGTGGATGTTGTGGCTGTTCGTTCACATCGCGACACTCGCAGCATTTTCAAATCGCGTGCTTGTGTTTTTTCAGTGGGCGGGGAACTATCTGACTTATAATCGCTCAGCGAGGTTGATCACGAACACAGAACGGATTGGCAGGGAGAGCTGCGAATCGGAGAAATAGGACTGCTATACACTCACTCAACAGGTGCCCGCAACATCGACAGCTTGGTTTCGCAGATTGACCTGCATCGACGGTTTCTGACCAGAGTGGCGCACGTCGCTCTACGTGGTTTTATTTCGTGGACGGCCCAACCAGCCTAATTCAAGATCAACACGCTTACAACGCATGTTTCCAAGGCCTGCGTTATTCATACCACTGTTTACGGCTAGTAAGATCATGGCACGCAAAGCAGGTGAACTGTTTTCAATTAATAATTGTACCTGCCCTTTGTCAAAAAGCTTAGTTGGTTTTTTGTTTCTAGCCTTTCTCACCATTGCCTTGGTGGGCGACTTAAAACCCGCTCCATAAAAAACTGGCTTGTCTATTAAACGTTGGTCGGAAGCCCATTTAAAAAATTGACCTACTCGGGACATATTCACACGCCAAACAGCGGGCGAGTATTTCTTCATCATCGCGTTGTGTAACTTTTGAAAGTCCGCGGGCTTCAGTCCTTCAACGGTGCGATTTTTCGGAATGTGTTTAACGTTCAACTTCCCCACCAATATCAATTCGTCGAAACTGATTTGTTGAATTTCACCCTTCAAAACCTTCTCCTCCTGAAATGCAATTACTGGTTGATAACGTCACCGACCGGCCAACCAACCTACTTCTATGTCAGAGCTGATCTTTCCTTCAGGGAAGCATATTCAGCATTGTGTTTTTTCAACGCGTCGTGTGGATCATCCCAACGCCCAAAAGAGTGGATCGTTCCACGGATCTTCCGGCACCACTGGCCATGATTGAGGGGGGAAAGTGGAAATCCAGGACATGGCCTGTTTGGCTTCCGCTTACTAGAATTCGCTACGGTCATTGTGAGAAATCCTCCTGTTTCTTGAATGATCAATTGCCCGTCTAGGTTACTCGATCTGGCAAGAGGAAAGCGGTCACGCCGGTGACCTTCACTGAATAATTTACCTCTTAGCACGTGCAACTATTACCAACCCCCGCTTGCAACAATCACCCACCTCGCGTGCAACTTTTCTGGACATAGCAAAACCAAAGCAAACCTCAAGCAAACAATTCGGACTTGCTTCTTCATTTTGCGCAGGCAACTGTCACCACTCGATTGGGCAAATGAAAAAGGTTCCATCTTCATAGCAGCCCAAACCTGTTTCCTGAAGCGCGACGATTGATCTGGAAACCGTTTTTCGATCGATGTTTAAATCAGTCGCCAGTGTTGTGATATTTAGATTTGAGTATCCGCTGTTGGCAAGTCGATTATTTAGGTCTTCCCATGTAAGTTCCCTGCTCAACTCAAGACAGTCTGGCTGGTAAATTGACAGCAACCATTGATAAACGATCCGGCTATAAACCCAATGAGCAGACCAAGGCAGACCAAGGCAGACCAACACCAATACAGTTTTGGGGGATGGAAATGTAATCGGTCTTCGCGTTGAACTGTCGTAAAGCCTCATCCGAAATCGTATAGGTTGGTGAGCCACGGCATCCGTTGCGCCGGATCTTTCGCTCCCATCGGCTGCGCAGCGAACTTTCGAGCGGGACCCACCGATTTAATATTTTGCGTGGTGGCGGTCAGGTGGGCTGGAGCCCGCTCCACGATTTTTTCAACAACTGGCGCGACCCCAAGTCTAAAATACCAATCCTCGCTACGGTCGTAAGCGGGATCGCCGCAACCAATAAAACTCCAAAACTATAGCGAACAGCCTTGTGGTTAATCAGTTATGCAAAATATCTCTCCGAAACTTTTAAAAACTTTTCTCAATTTCGTCCTCCCACGTGCGATGATTCATCCGATGACAGTCTTTGACGATTAAAATCCCTATCATTGGAGAAGCGCTATGAGTTCAGATTTTGCCGCCCTGAGCGCCGAAGACCTGGTTCTGCTTGAGCGTTGGGTCACCGTTGCCAACGACAGCATGGCTGTCGTGGGGGAAGAGCCGGATTGTGCCAAGGGCAGACCTTGGGACAACCCCGATTATGTTTGCGCGTTTCGCCTTGATGGAGAAGGGATCTTCTTGGAAGTTTCGCTCAATATCGGGCACAATATCATCGGAGGGCTGCGCATCGCAGGTCTCTTAAAGGGTGTCACTGGCGTTCACGCAGAGGCCCACCACTGGGGCAGCGCTCTCTGTCTGAACGGACCGATTCGCTGGGTCGGTACTCGGACCCAGCGGCGCATGCGCTTGCTCTTTGTGTTGGCTGGAATCAAGCCCGCCCTGGGGCAGGCCAAAACCGAGAAGTACGATTTGGTGTGGCCGCAGATCACCCTGGTCTTGCCTTGCACGTGGACCCCGTGACCGAAGAGATTCAGGCCCAGCTACGGGCTGCCAATTACTAAGCTGGAACCCAGCTCGCCGAGCCCTCCAAAGACGCCCAAGGTGCACCCAGGTGGCTATCGAAGTAGCCTGCCTGTGGTTCGCCTGTGGTTCGCCTGTGGTTCGCCTGTGGTTCGCCTGTGGTTCGCGTACTTGGATTCGGACAGCGTGACCTCGGGCGTGGGAGAAGTGGCCAAGGAGCTGCAGGATCCGGCCGCTCGCACCTGGCGGCAGGGATGGATGGCCTTGGGGCAAGGGTGCCTTCCCCCGCCTTCAAAAGCTGCACGACTTGGAACGGGAGTTCGCAGCCTTGGGGCTGGCGGATCGACTGGCGCGAGCTCTCCGCCAAGGGGATCAAGAGGGCGCTTTGGAGGTGACCCTGAAGAAGACGGCCTTGATCTTTGGGTGCTCGGACGGAGCGACCCGCATCCGAGAGGCTCGGCACCGTGCGCACTTGCAAGGCCTGATACTGAACTACGAATTGCGGGTACCGGCAGAGGCCTCCTCCGCCTACCGCCATCAAGACCTCCACTGACAATACTGTTTCCGTCAGTAAAAGCGACCCCGCGAACACCGTATGTCTGCCCCTTGCGGGTAAACTATTCGTTACCCGTTTTGGCATCTCAGATTTTGAGAGTGCCATCATAACTTCCACTGACAATGCTGTTTCCGTC